>JAJYQV010000032.1 GCA_021794425.1 bacterium | reverse complement strand
CGATCTCCCGCCGCGGGCGCTTACGCTCGGGAAGATAGGGGAGACGCGCTATACGCTCAACTGGCTGCCCTTTGGCGGTTTCGTGAAGATTCATGGTGAAGACGGCGAGGGGAAGGACGATCCGCACTCTTTCGCCGCGCGCCCGCGCATCCTGCAGGCTATCGTCCTTGCCGCGGGCGTCACGATGAACCTGCTCTTCGCCTACGTGCT
This sequence comes from bacterium, assembly GCA_021794425.1. Classification (GTDB taxonomy): domain Bacteria; phylum Patescibacteriota; class Minisyncoccia; order Phycocordibacterales; family Phycocordibacteraceae; genus C7867-001. The sequence goes on along the minus strand of JAJYQV010000032.1, from coordinate 14,982 downwards.
CATCACCGCCGCACTCGTCGCAGGGACACCGCGCGCGCTCGTGCCGAGCGATCTCGCGACGGCCAAGAGTGTCGAGCTTGCGGTCGCGAACGTGCTCCCGGGTTCACCTGCCGCGCACGCCGGGCTCCTTCCAGCCGATTCAATCATGAGCGCGAAAGACGCCACAGGCGTATGGAGCCCCTCAGGTTCCCCCGGAACCGGCATTACCGACCCGAAGAGCTTCTCGGCCTTCGTCGCCGCGAGTAGAGGCGCCACGATTACGCTTGAAGTGAAGCGCGACGGGCAGGAGCAGTCGATCGTCGCGACTCCTGCCGCAGGTCTTATCGTTTCCGACCCGACTCGGTATGCGCTCGGCGTCGAGGTCGCGACCATCGGCGTCGTGCCGCTCTCGCTCGGCGCAGCATTGACCTCGGGTGCATCGCTCACCTGGGAGACCACGGTGCTCACCGCCAAAGGGCTCACGCACTTCTTCTATGGCATCTTCACCTTCTCGGCGGATCTCTCGCAGGTCGCGGGCCCGGTCGGCATCGTGGGCGCGGTCGGCTCAGCTTCAGCGCAAGGCTTCGGCGACCTGCTTTCCATCATGGCTATCATCTCGATTAACCTCGCGCTCATCAATCTCATCCCGATCCCTGCGCTCGACGGCGGCCGGCTGCTGTTCGTACTCATCGAAGGCGTCACACGCCGTCCCATCAAGCTGAGTGTCGCGCGCACCATGAACGCTATCAGTTTTGCGTTCCTTATCCTCCTCATGGTCGTCGTGACCGCGCACGACATCTTCCGGATCGTGGGATAGATAAAAACGCGTGGTCGGCTCGAGCCGGCCGCGGCTCGTTGGTGTGCGCATTATTCAGGGAGTGCGATGTTGGTTGCGAGAGCGAGAGCCTCAATCTGGCGGTCGTGGCGCGCAAGGTGGACGGCGCCCGCGCCGTTCTCGGTCCGCAAGTCCTGAATCGCGCCGGAGAGTCCGTCGAGGGCATTCTCGATGCGGGCGACGGCTGCCGCAGTCGATTCGACCGTATCGCGCACCTCGCCGATCTCGACGCGCACGTCCGCGATGGATTCTTTCAGGTCATCCTTTGTCGCGTATCTGCCCAACTCCTTCTTCAGATCGTCCTTTGTCGCAAACCGGTCCAACTCCTTCTTCAGATCGTCCTTTGTCGCAAACCGGTCCAACTCCTTCTTCAGATCGTCCTTCGTAACGAACGTCTTTTTGAGCTTGGTGATGTCCGCGTCGGTAATCATAGGGGAAGTATAGCATGGCAGTTTTGCCGGGAGTGCCTCGGGAGCGTATACTAGGGGCACTATGCGGCAATCAAAGCTCTTCACGAAGACCCGGCGCGAGGCGCCCTCCGACGAGCAGGCGAAGAACGCACAGCTCCTCATCCGGGCGGGCTACGTGCACAAAGAGATGGCGGGCGTATATTCGTATCTCCCCTTGGGTCTGCGCACGCTTAATAAGATCATCGACATCATCCGCGAGGAGATGAATGCGATCGGCGGCGAAGAACTCCTGCTCGCGACCCTTCAGGATCCGGAAGTGTGGAAGAAAACCAACCGATGGGATGACGAGGTCGTCGACGTGTGGTTCAAGACGAAGCTCAAGAACGGCAGTGAGCTCGGTCTTGGCAATACGCATGAAGAGGCCCTCACCGCACTCATGACCGAGCATATCTCTTCGTACAAAGACCTACCGCGCTACGCGTACCAGTTCCAGAACAAGTTCAGGAACGAAACGCGCGCGAAGTCGGGCATCATGCGCACTCGCGAGTTCATCATGAAGGACCTGTACTCATTCTCGAAAGACAGCACACAGCATGTGGAATTCTACGAACAAGCTGCGGCGGCATACGAACGCATCTTCGCGCGTGCTGGCATCGGCGAGAAAACGTACCGCACCTTTGCGTCGGGCGGTTCATTCAGCAAGTATTCGCACGAGTATCAGACCGTGTGCGATGCCGGCGAAGACACCATTTACATCGACGAAGGGACCCGGACGGCAATCAACAAAGAAGTGTACGACGACCCGGACGTATATGCGACGACTGGCATCGACAAGACTAAGTTGGTCGAAGCGAAAGCGATCGAGGTAGGAAACATCTTCACGCTCGGGACGCGCTTCTCAGAGCCGCTCGGTCTTTCGTACAAAGACACAGCGGGTGAGACCAAACCGGTCTTCATGGGCAGCTACGGTATCGGCCCGGGTCGCCTCATGGGTACGATCGTTGAGGTGCTTGCCGACGAGAAGGGCATCGTGTGGCCGAAAGAGGTCGCGCCGTTTGCCGTGCATCTGGTCTCGCTCGGCAAGCCGGCCGGGGGAAGTCTGACTTCAAGGAATTCAGGAAGTCAGACTTCCTCGGCCGGCGACGAAATCACGAGTGTGGCAGACAAGCTCTACGAAGACCTGCAAAAGGCAGGCATCGAGGTCTTGTATGACGACCGCGACCTTCGCGCGGGCGAGAAGTTCGCCGATTCCGACCTCATCGGCATCCCGACGCGCATCGTCGTGGGGAAGGACGCCGTGGCGACGGGTGAGTTCGAAGTGGTCGACCGCGCGACGGGCACGGTTGAGAAGAAATCGCACGAGGAGCTTCTGAAAATATGAGCCGTTTCTCGAAAAACCTGCTTTTCAGCAACGACATCGCGATCGACCTCGGGACGGCAAACACGCTCGTGTATGTGCGCGGGAAGGGCATCGTTATCAATGAGCCGTCGGTGGTGGCGGTGAATGACAAGACGCACCAGGTTGTCGCGGTGGGGAAGGAAGCGCGGACGATGCTCGGCAAGACGCCCTCACACATCCGTGTCGTGCGACCGCTCTCCCATGGGGTCATCTCCGACTTCGAGGTCACCGAAGAGCTCCTCACCTACCTCATCAATAAAGCGCAGAATGGTCGCGCGCGGCTCTTTGGTCCGCGTGTGGTCATCGGGGTACCCACCGGCGTAACCAACGTGCAGAGTCGCGCCGTGCGTGATGCGGCAAAGAACGCTGGCGCGCGCGAGGCTATCATCCTCGAGGAGCCGGTCGCGGGTGCTATCGGCGCGAAGCTGCCGGTGGCGAGCGCTATCGGCACGATGGTGCTCGACATCGGCGGCGGTACGACCGACATCGCCGTCATCGCCCTCAAGGGCGTCGTCGCGAGCAAGAGCTCGCAGGTCGCGGGCGACCGCTTCAACGAAAACATCATCGACTACGTGCGGAGCGAGTTCAAGCTCGGTATCGGCGAGCGCACCGCCGAGGATGTGAAGATAGGTATCGGCTCGGTTACGCCGCTCATCGAGCCGCTCTCGCGGAGCGTGCGCGGGCGTGATTTCGCGACCGGGCTTCCACGCGAGATAGTGCTTGCTGACGGTCACGTCCGGGACGCTATCACGCCGTCGCTTGAGACGCTCATGGACGCGATGAAAGAGGTCATCGAGGCGACACCGCCCGAGCTTCTCTCCGACGTGCTTGAGCACGGTGTTACGGTCTTCGGTGGCGGCGCGCTCTTGCGAGGGTTGCCGCAGATACTTGCCAAGATGCTCGGCGTACCGGTGCGAGTCGCGCCTGACCCCCTTGCGGCGGTCGTGCGTGGTGCCGGCATTGTGACCGAGGATCCAGGTCCATACGCAGATTTTTTCATCGATGAAGAAGACATTCTTAGCGAAGCGTAATGCGCTCCTGTCGAGTCGGAGCGCCTCGTGGGGGGCGCTCGCGCTCACGACGGCCCTCGGCGTGCTCTTTCTCCGGCTTCTTGCGCCAAACCTTTTCTGGCAAGCATTCGCGCCTGTTTTCCGAGTGTCCGACGCGCTCGCGACCGAAAGTCATTCTTTCTCCGACCGTTTCGGCAATGCAGCGGCGCTCGCCAGCCTGAACGAGAAGTTGGTGGAGCGGAATGCGTCGCTCGCAAACGAAAATGCCGCGCTGGTTCAGAAAGTCGCAAACCTTTCGGAGCTTCTCGGCGCTTCTGGAGTGCAGAGTGGTTCCTCGGGCATTCTCGCCGGCGTCATCGCCCGCCCGCCCGAGAGCCCGTATGACGTGCTTGTGGTCGGGGCGGGAGAGAATGAGGGTGTCGCGCTCGGTATGGAAGCGTTCGGGGCGGCGGACGTGCCGCTCGGCGTCGTCTCGTCGGTCCTCGCTGATGTTTCCCGCGTGACGCTCTTCTCTGCGCCGGGCATGACGACCAACGCTTCGGTAGGGCGCGCAAACGTGCCGCTCACGCTCACGGGTGCCGGAGCGGGAGCGATGAACGCTTCGGTTGCGCGTACCGCCGGCGTGGCGGTCGGCGACACGGTGTTCGTCCCCGGTCCGGGTATGCTCCCGATCGGGAGCGTCGTGCGGATCGACAGCGACCCGCTTTCCCCGGGAGTCACGCTGCGAATCAAGCCGGCGTTCAATCTCTTTTCGACCGCATGGGTCGAGTTGCGCGCGACAGGTGCCGTCTCTACTGTCTTCGCGACTTCGACCCCCTAAAAAATAATATAGATATTTCCGACCAACCATGATACGCAGCTTCGGTACGCTCTTTGCGCTCTTGTCGGCCATCTTTTTCCCGTGGCCGTTCACCGCGTGTTTTGCGCTCGGCATGGCGCTCTATGAACCTCTTGTCCCGCTCACGGTCGGCCTGTTTTCCGATACGCTCTACTACACGTCTCACGGTGCGCAGATGCCGTTCTTTACGCTTGCCGGAGCGTTCGTGACCGCGGCCGCTTTTTTCGTGCGCAACCGCTTGAAGACAGGTATTATCGAGGGATGAGGTGGTGGAACAAGAGGCGTCCTGACCCGGAAATCGCTCCGGACGAGATATTCCTTGATGCATCAAACTCACCTGATTTCAATCGAGAGCGTTTCGAGGGGCGCCTTGAGAAGCCGCTTCCGCCCTCGTCTTTTTTCCTCCTCGCGAGCGGACTTACGATCCTATTCATCATCCTCATCGCTCGTTCGTGGGATATCGAAATCATCAATGGCGCAGCTTATGCTGCCGAGAGCGCGCACAACAGTCTTGAGGTCACCACGCTCTTTGCGCCGCGCGGCATCATCACCGACGTCCATGGCGTCGTGCTCGCCGAGAATGTACCCAATCCGAGCGGCTCGGTGGAGCGCTATTACCCGGTGCCATCCTTGAGTCAGGTCATCGGGTACGTCTCATATCCAAAGAAGGATTCGAGCGGAGTTTATTATGATCTCACCGAGACGGGCGTCACGGCCCTCGAAGCAGAGTACAATGATCTCCTTACCGGCAAGAACGGCCAGATGCTCACCGAAACCGACGCGCTCGGACACATTCGTTCCGAGGGTACGATCATTCCCGCCAAGGAAGGCGGCACGCTCGAATTATCGATCGATGCCAATCTCCAGAAACTTTTTGAGAACGCGATCGCGAGTACTGCGAGCGGCAAAGGCTTCATCGCCGGCGCCGGCGTGATCATGGATGTGCACACTGGTGCCGTGCTCGCCCTCGTTTCCTACCCGAGCTATGACGCGAACGTGATGGCGAGCGGTGGGCCGGCAAGCGTCATCGCCGCCTACAACACAGACCCCGGACATCCGTTCCTTGATCACGCGGTGCAAGGTGTCTACGCGCCAGGCTCCATCGTGAAGCCGTTCGTCGCCTCGGGGGCGCTCACCGACGGGGTCATCACACCAAGCACCATAATCGACGATCCGGGCTTTCTCTCACTGCCCGACCCCTATCACCCAGGGAAGACGTTCATTTATAAAGGGTGGAAGGCGCTCGGTCCAGTGGACGTGGAAAAAGCGATTGCGTGGTCGTCTGACGTGTTTTTCTACACGGTCGGCGGAGGATTCGGTTCTCAGAAGGGTCTCGGCATAGACCGGCTCGATTATTGGTATCAACAATTCGGTCTCGGTACGACGACAGGCATCGACCTGCCTGGAGAAGCGAGCGGCCTCGTCCCGACCCCCGCATGGAAAAAGTCGATACTGAATGAGCCGTGGTATCTCGGTGATACCTACTTTACGGCAATCGGGCAATACTCAATGCAGGTGACGCCGATACAGATGGCGCGCGCGACCGCGGCGGTGGCCAACGGGGGGAAGCTCTTTACGCCGACCTTGATTGCCGGACAGAAGCCGTCGTTTACGACCGTGCCGGTTGCTGCTTCAGCGCTTGCGGTCGTGCGCGACGGGATGCGTCAGGGCGTTACGAGCGCTCTCGCCGGCGCCATCAACCTCCCCTACGTGAGCGTTGCGGCGAAAACCGGCACCGCGCAGACTGGCACGCGCAACCAATACGACAATGCGTGGGTCGAAGGATTCTTCCCGTACGAGCACCCGCAGTATGCCTTTGCCGTAGTGCTTGAGCGCGGACCGTCCGGTGCCGGCGAGCAGGCCGTAAATGCCATGCGCGAGCTTTTTGACGCGCTCCACGTCGAGAACTCGCCCTATGTGGGCGGCACCGGCATAGCCGCGACCTCGACCGCCTCGGCGGGGCATTGACATATTTATATACACGTGGTATTTTGTAAACAACTGCGCAAAACGGGAGATGAAAATGCTTCGAAGACGATAGACGCCATTGGCGACAGGATAGAGGCTTAAGCCACCTCGCGATTAGAATCCCTGGCGTGCGGAAAGAGGGCTGGCAGCCAAACCGAACGCGAAGGTCGAAAAAGGACCAATCTAATCAAAAAGACGGAACGCTGTGAAGCCGTGCCGTCTTTTACTTTTTATGCTATCCCTTGCGCTCTAGCGGGGCTCACGTACAATGCTTCCACTAGCCAACCATTTATGACTACCCCATCTGCTGACGTCGTTGTTTCGCAAGAGAAGTTTGACGAGATGGTCAAAGAGCTTGAGCACCTCAAGACCACGCGCCGCACCGAGATCGCCGAGAGCCTCGAGTACGCTCGTTCGCTCGGCGACCTCTCGGAAAATGCTGAGTATCAAGAAGCGCGTGACCTGCAGGCCGCAACCGAGGAGCGTATCAAAAAACTTGAAGAGCTCGTGAAGCACACCAAGATCCTCACTGACGGCAAGAAAAAGAGCGAGATAAGTTTCGGTTCGAAAGTCTCGATCAAGAAAGAAGGAGACGCCGAGGTGCATGAGTACTCGATCGTCGGCAGTGAGGAAGCCGACATGCGCGTGAAGAAGCTCTCACACGTCTCGCCGCTCGGCGCTGCGCTCATGGGCAAGAAGAAAGGCGACGTGTTTTCTTTCGAGACCCCGAGCGGCAAGCAGACCTACACCATCGAGAAGGTGTCGTAGGCACCGACTTGCCGACACTTAGTGTCGGCAAGTCGGTCGGTAAAGAAGTCTCTTAAGTATTCATGTTTTGTCCTATAGGACAAAACATGAATGCCCCGCCGCGCGAAGCGCGGCGGGGTCGTCCGTTTTCTGCTACAATACGGCCCATATGGCACTTGAAGACATCCGGAGCGAACGGCTCGCCAAGCTCGCGAAGCTCAAAGAGCAGGGGATTGATCCGTATCCGGCTCGCGCCCGGCGCACCCACTCCGGGGATGAGTTCCTCGCGAATCACGCATCGCTCGAAGCGAACCACGAGGCGGTCACGCTCGCGGGGCGCGTCATGAGCGTCCGCGAGCATGGCGGCTCGGTCTTCATCGACCTCTTCGACGGTACTGCTCGAGTGCAGAGTTTCCTCCAGAAAGACGTGCTCGGCGAGGAGGCGTTCCAGCTGTTTTCCGACACGGTCGACACGGGCGATTTCGTCGAGATTACCGGCACGGCGTTCACCACGAAGCGCGGGCAGCCGTCGCTCTCGGCGACCTCCTGGCGCATGCTCACCAAGTCGCTCCTGCCGATTCCGGACGAGTGGTTCGGTATCAAAGACGAAGACGAGCGCTATAGGAAGCGCTATCTCGACATCCTGCTCCAGAAGGAGCTCGCGGAGCGCCTCGTCCGCCGTTCGAAGTTCTGGAACGTCATCCGCTCGTTCTTGCTCGAGCGCGGCTTCATCGAGGTCGAGACGCCGGTCCTCGAGACGACCACCGGTGGGGCAGAAGCGCGGCCGTTCGTGACCCACCACAATGCGCTCGACATCGGCGTTTTCCTTCGCATCAGCGTCGGTGAGCTCTGGCAGAAGCGCCTCATGGTGGCCGGGCTGCCCAAGACGTTTGAGATAGGTCGCGTATTCCGGAACGAGGGCATGAGCCCGGAGCATGCCCAAGACTACACGGCGGTCGAGTTTTATGAAGCATACAAAGACTACGAAGCGGGCATGGAGATGATTACCGAGCTCTATCGCCGCATCGCCGACGAGGTGTATGGCACGCGTAAGTTTTCTATAAAAGATTTCGAGATTGACCTCGATCAGGACTGGCAGCGCTACGACTACTGTGCGCTCATGCAGAAAGAGTACGGTCTCGACCCGCTCGACGAAGCAGCCGACTGGGCCGGGGTGCTCAAAGAGTGTACTATCTCGATTGAAGAGGGAGCGAACCGTGAACGGCTCGTCGATACCGCGTGGAAGCAGATCAGGAAGACGCTCGGCGGCCCTGGCTTCCTCGTGAACGTGCCGGTCTTCATGGAGCCCTTGGCAAAGAAGAGCGCTGCGGACCCGCGCGTCGTGGAGCGCTTCCAGGTTGTCCTCGCCGGGAGCGAGAACGGCAAGGGCTTCAGCGAGCTCAACGACCCGCAGGACCAGGCCGAGCGCTTTGCGCACCAAGCAGAGCTCCGGGCCGCAGGCGACGAGGAGGCACAGATGCCAGATAGCGACTTCGTCGAGGCGCTCGAGTACGGCATGCCGCCGGCCTTCGGCTTCGGCGTCTCCGAGCGGCTCTTCAGCTTCCTTGAGGGCGTCTCGATCCGCGAAGCGCAAGCCTTCCCGCTCATGCGTCCGAGAGACTAAACAAGACGTTTCTTCGTGAACGCATAACCAGAACTTGATTTGAGGTATGTCTCAAAGGCATACGCTTTTTCCTTATTTACGAACGCGGCATACCAAGATATTTCATACGGTCGCCTGGTGTTTGAGTATCCAGGATGATCAGAATTGTGTTCGCGCAAGCGTTTTCTCAGATCGGAAGTCACCCCGATATAACGGCTCGCGTCCTTCTGGCTCTCTAGGATATACACGTAGTACATATTGCTGCTGTACCACGCCGTACCGCTTCGCCTCCACTCAGTTCCGGCTTGCGGCACTATGCGGGACACACTACTTCGCCTCTGCGCAGGCGATTTTAGTATACATTGAGATACCGTGCGTGCACCGCGTAGCTCTGCTGTAATCAGCGGAGCGAAGTGGTGTGGATAACCCAGAGCGGGGAAGTGGGGCAGAGTGGTGTACAATGACCTACTAGTGGGATGAAGTGGAAAACGGGAATGGTGGCCTGTTTTCTCCTTACGGACCGCTTATTTTCAACATGTTTATAGGAGAATACCTGCACACGCTTGATCCGAAGAACCGCGTCTCGCTTCCGGCAAAGTTCCGGAAGGATCTCGGCCGCACCGTTGTCATGACGCGCGGCCTTGATCATTGTCTCTCGGTCTACCCGAAGAAGGAGTGGGCGAAGGAGGCGGAGCGCCACGCCTCGGGAGCGGGCGGCACGGCCGCAGCGCGCGGCCTCGCGCGCCTCTTCCTCGCGGGCGCGATGGAGGTCGACGTCGACGCCTCCGGCCGCGTGCTCATCCCGGATCATCTGAAGAATTTTGCCGGCCTCTCGGGGAAGGCGGTCATCGCCGGCGTCGCCGATCGGGTCGAGATCTGGGAGGAGTCGGCGTGGGAGGCCTATACCGCCGCCATCGAGCGCGATGCCGACGCCTACGCGGAGCAGGTCGGCGCGAACTGATATGGAACAGAAGCACGACAGCGTCCTCATGCAGGAAGTCCTCGACGCGCTTTCCGTACAGCCCTCCGATACGGTCGTCGACGCCACGCTCGGCGGCGCGGGGCACTTCGGGGCGATGCTCGCGCAGCTCGGGGAGGGCGGCACGATCATCGGCATCGACGCCGACCCGGAGGCGGTCGAGCGCGCCCGCGCGGCCTACGCGGCGGATCGCCGCCCCGAGCGCCCGGTCGCGCACCTGGTGAACGACAATTTCAGGAACCTCTCCCGTATCCTCGAGCGGCTCGGCGTGGGGCACGTCGACAAGACGCTCTTCGACCTCGGGTGGAGCGGCTACCAGATCGCGAGCCCGCGCGGGTTCTCGTTCCAGAACGACGAGCCCCTCCTCATGACCTACGGGGAGGGCGGCGAGACGGCGGCCGACATCGTAAACGGCGCGACCGAGGAAGAGCTCGCCGACATCATCTTCACCTATGGCGAAGAGCATTTCTCTCGCGGTATCGCCAAAGCGATCGTCGCAGCGCGCGCCAAGAAGCGCCTCCTCACCACGGGAGAGCTCGTCGCGGCCGTCATGGCCGGCACCCCGCGCTTCTACCACGAGCGGCGCATCCACCCGGCGACCAAGACCTTCCAGGCGCTCCGCATCGCAGTCAATGATGAAATCGGCGCTTTGCGCGAAGGGCTCGCCTCTGCGCTTGCTGCGCTCGCACCTGCGGGACGCCTCGCGGTTATCACCTTCCACAGCATTGAGGACCGTGTTGTGAAGAACGTGTTGCGCGCCGCGTCTGAGGCCGGGCTCGGTGCCCTCACGCCGAAGAAGCCGATTGCTCCATCGCGCGCGGAGGTGTTTGCCAATCGCCGCGCGCGCAGCGCGAAGCTGCGCGTCTTTGAGCGCCACGTCTCCACACCTTCCGCTGTGCCTAATGGCGCGTCGGAGCGCCAACTCTCCTATGTCTAACCCCCGGCCTTATTTTTCGTTCTCGCTCGTGCCGCTGCTCTCCGTTACAGCAGCGTTCTTGGCGGTCGCCTACATCGGCCTCATCGCGGTAGTCATGGGGTACGCGACCATGACGGTCGAGTTCTCGCAATCGGTGAAAAATGATGAGGCCTCAGTCGCCACGCTCGAGTCGCAGTACCTCGGGACCGTGGCACGTATCGAGAGCCTGGATTACCGTGCGGCAGGGTACGCGGCACCCATCGCGAAGATATTCGTGCCCTCGTCAAGCATGACTGCGCTGCGTTAACATGCACCCAGTTAGAAATTACGAACACGCTATGCAGGACTTACTTCACGCGATTGGCAGGGCCACTTCTAATCAGATAGGGTACGACGCGATGCGCGCGTTCGTGGTCTATTTCTAATGGGATGCGCGCGCAGTTTCGTTCTCGCATTCGGTTCGTTCTCGCGGCCATCGTTTTGATCGCGCTCCTCATTCTCACTCGGCTGTATTTCGTGCAAATCGTGCATGGAGAGGATTATGCGCAGAAAGCAGATCGCCAGTTCGCTTCCGGCAGTAGCGGCCTTTTCGATCGGGGTGCGATTTATTTCACCAACAAGAACGGCACGCTCATCTCTGCGGCGACGCTGGCCACCGGATTTCTCGTGGCGATAAACCCCCAGACGCTCGCTGATCCCGAGGCCGCCTATGCGGCGATAGCCACGATCGCGTCGACGACGATGTCTCGCAGTGACTTCCTCGCAGCCGCCGCGAAGAAGAATCTCGTCTACGTCGAGGTCGCACATCATCTTTCAGACGCAGACGGACAGAAGCTTTCGGAGCTCTCCATTCCGGGGGTGCAGGTATTGCGGGAACGGTGGCGATACTACCCAGGTGGGTCGCTTGCCGCGCAGTCGATCGGTATCGTTTCTTACGGCTCAGGCGACACCCTCATAGGGCAAACCGGTCTCGAAGCCGTGTATGATGGCACGCTCACGCGCTCGGGCGATTCGCTCTATAAGAATTTCTTTGCAGAGCTCTTCTCGAATGTCGGCAATCTGTTGGTAAATGCAAAAGACGCGCGTGAAGGCGATATCGTGACGACGATTGAGCCCGAAGTTCAGACGCGGCTCGAATACGACCTTGCGAAGGTGAATCAGCTTTACTCGAGCAGGGGGACAGGGGGTATCATCATGGACCCCGCCACCGGGGCGATCTTGGCGCTCGCGAGCTATCCGACCTATGATGAAAATGATCTGCAAAACGTCGATCCGGCCGTGCTGGGGAATCCACTCGTCGAGTCGGTGCATGAATTCGGTTCCATCATGAAGCCCCTCACCATGGCGTCCGCGCTTGATGCGGGCGCGGTGACGCCCCAGACGACCTATGACGACACGGGGTGCATCACGGTGAGCGGCGCGCGCATCTGCAATTGGGACCACAAGGCGCGCGGCGTCATCCCGATGGTGGAGATTATCAAACAATCGCTCAATGTCGGCGCCTCGTGGGTCGCGACGCAACTAGGGCAGGAAAAATTCCGTGCGTATTTCACCAAGCTGTTCGGGCAGAAGACGGGCGTCGATCTGCCGGCGGAAAGCGCCGCGCTTCTCGGGAATCTCTCGACGACGCAACAGGTGAATTTCGACAACATGTCGTTCGGGCAGGGTATCGCGGTGACGCCGATGCAGATGATCCGCGCGCTCGGCGCGATAGCCAATGGCGGCGTGATGGTCACGCCACACCTGGTAAGCGCGATACGTCTCGATTCGGGCGTCACGCGGACGCTTGTTTGGAATCAAACGGCACGCGTTTTCTCAGCTACGGCCGCGCGCGAGACGACCACCATGATGGACGCGCTCTTCGACATCACGCTCATGCACGGCGCGGCGCGGATTCCCACGATGAGCGTCGCAGCAAAGACCGGCACCGCACAGCTGCCGACGCCGACCGGCGGCTATTACACCGACCGTTTTTTCCACTCCTTTACCGGTTTTTTCCCGTCGTACGATCCGCGATTCATCATCTTGCTCTACACGGACGACCCGCAGCATGTGGAGTACGCGTCCGAGACGCTCGACACCACCTTCCTTGACCTCGTGCACTTCCTCATTAATTATTATCAGGTTCCGCCTGATCGCGGATTCTCAACCACCACTCCTGTATGAAAAGCTTCCTTAAATCCATAGTCGCTTTCTTCCTCGCCCTCCTCGCCCGCGCGGTAGTGCGGCGGTACCGTCCGCACATCGTGATGGTGACCGGTTCGGTAGGGAAGACCTCGACGAAAGACGCGGTCGCGGCTGTGCTTTCCTCGCGCTTTCTCGTCCGCAAGAGCGAGAAGAGCTTCAACAGCGAGTTCGGCGTTCCCTTCACGATCCTGGGCGTCGACAACCCTTGGAACAATGCTTTCGCATGGCTCTCGCTCATAAAGAGTTCGGTGGCGCTCCTCGCCCTTCCGAACCACTATCCGAAGATGCTCGTGCTTGAAGTCGGGGCGGACCGGCCGGGCGACCTTGCCCGGATACTCCGTATCGCGACCCCCGATGCCGTCGTCGTGACGCGCCTACCCGAGGTGCCGGTGCACGTAGAGGCCTACGCTTCTCCCCGGGCAGTGCGGGAAGAGGAGTTCTCTCCCGCGTATGCGCTCACCGCGGAAGCGCCCCTCGTCATCTCGGCCGATGATCCCTACGCTCGCGAGAGTGCGATGCGCACGCCCGCGCGCGTCATTTCGTACGGTCTTGCCGACGATGCGACGGTACGGATCAGCGGCGTCGCCTTTTCTGAGCGAGAGGGAGTGGTTGACGGAATGCGCGCCATGGTTACGGTAAACGGTGAACAAGAGGACCTCGTCGTGAGAGGGTCGGTCGGCGCCACGCAAGTGCTGCCCGCTTCGGCGGCGATGGCGATAGCGCTCGCTTTCAAGATCTCTCCATCCGACGCGCGCGCGTCGCTTGAGGCGTATGAGCCGCCACCAGGCCGCGGGCGCCTCCTTGCCGGGAAGAATGACTCGATCCTCATCGACGATTCCTACAATGCCTCGCCAGTGGCCATGGAACACGCGCTCGCGACCCTGAAGGCCTTTCCTCATGCCGCGCGCCGCATCGCGGTCCTGGGCGACATGCTTGAACTCGGCCGGTACTCGGTCGAGGAGCACGAGCGTATTGGTGCAATCGCGCGCGCCTCGGCCGACATTGTCGTAGCGGTCGGCATTCGCGCCCGCGCGTTCGCCTCTTCCACAGAGAAAGAGATAGGCGCTGAGGTCGTACTCTTTGATAATGCCGAGGCCGCCGCGTCTGCGCTTGTCGGCATCGTCGCTCCGGGTGATGTCGTGCTCGTGAAGGGTTCCCAATCAATCCGCACCGAACGCATCGTTAAGGCGCTTCTGGCCGACCCGGCCGACGCGGCGCGTCTCGTCCGCCAAGAAACGAGATGGCAGAGCCGCGCATAGCGCGTGGAGCAAAAATCTGATATAAAAACACCACGGCGCGCGTCAGAACGCGCGCCGCAGAAGCCGGCCTCATCGTCTAACGGCTAGGACAGATCCCTCTCACGGATCAAATCGGGGTTCGATTCCCCGTGAGGTCACAAATTGAAACTTCGGCAGCAGAGAGGCCGGAGGAGCTCGGCACCCTCGAAGCGGCGCGGCAAGGGGCGGCGGGCCAAAGCGCCTTGTGGGCGCGGGCTAACTCGGAGGGAGGGCAAAATGAAATCGAGATGGCCTTGTCGAGCATGACGGGGTTCGTTCCGAAATGCCGAACAAACTCGCGCATGTCCGCGTACCTCTCGCCGGAGGCGAGAAATCCCGCGCGTTTTGAATCCAAAATCCACTGCCGCAGGGGTTCGACCCAATTCTTTCCGCCGCGCCGTTCGGCTGAAATTGTGGCGTCGAGCGCAAGCTTTTGACGCATGAGCGCGTCTTTCTTCGTCACATACGCACCCCGCTCGATATCGCCCTCAAGATGCAAGTCCACCAGTGCGTCAAGCTTGCGCTCGATCTCCTTCGCCTGGGCTTTCAGCCGTTCGGTGCGGTTCCCCGACGACTCGTGTGCCGCTTTGTCCCACGCCTCGACCTTGGCGAGCATGTAGTCGGCCCAGTCGTCGGGGAGCGACACTGAGTGAAGCTGTGCCTTGGTCTGCAGGGCGAGCGCGTCCTCCTGCAAATACCCCTGGCCGCACTTCCCATTCTTTTTGGTACAGCGATAGTAGCGGTAGCGGCCGCCATGACGCCCACTTAGCGAGCGCGGCACGCACCGAGCAGGCATCGCGAGCGGATGCGAGCGGCCTGTGCGAGGTGCGGGGC
>JAJYQV010000025.1 GCA_021794425.1 bacterium | reverse complement strand
GCAAGCGTGCTCAGAGCGAGCCACGCCGCAAGCGGAAGATCTTCGGCGCGGGCTTTCTCGGGCAGGTCGCCGCTTGAGAAGCCCGCCTCAATGAGATTCTTGCGCACGAACTTGCGCTTGTGCGCGAACCCAGTGTGCAGGAGCGAGAAAAAAAGCCGTTCTTTCTCTGCGTCGGCAAAACGTTTCCGTGAAATGTCGCGCACCGAGAGTACGGCCGAGTCCACCTTCGGCGCGGGCGAGAATGCGCCGCGCGGCACAGTGAACTCGTATTTCGGCGTGCCGTACGCTTTCACCGAGAGTGAGAGGACGCTCTCTTTCCGGCTACGCGCGATGCGCTCCGCCACCTCTTTCTGCACGAGGAGCGTCATGCTCGAGGGCTGGTTCGCCGCCGAGAGGAAGAGGCGGAAGATCTCGCCGGTGAGATAGTACGGGATGTTCGCCACGAGCGCATAGCCCTTGGGCAATCGCGCGAGGTCGAATGTGCGGATGTCGCAATGGGTGAGTTCGAGGCGGCCCGCGGCGATGTCGCTCGCGAAGTCGTGCTGCAGCCCTTCAAACAACTCCTCGTCAGCCTCGACGGCGATGACCCGTCCGGCGAGCTTCAAGAGCTCTCTCGTAAGCATCCCCGTGCCTGGGCCGATCTCAAACGCGACCGAGGCGCGCGTGAGCCCGGGGGTCATCGCGATGCGCTCCGCAATCCGCGCGTGCATGAGGAAGTTCTGTCCGAGTGATTTCTTGGCGCGCATAGCATTCATCTGATGATGCAATCATCATCTGCCGCGCTCGTCGAGCTCATCTCGTCGTATGGTTCGTCGTATGAGAGGAGCGCGGGATCGATATCGGCGAGGAACGAGGAGGGTTCGGCATAGGTGTCACTGCCGTAGATCTTCCGCACGCGCGCGAGAGTGAGGAAGAGGCGCGACTTCGCGCGGGTCATCGCCACGTAAAAGAGCCGACGTTCCTCCTCGTCGTCGCGCTTCCCCTCGCCCATCGCGGCGTGCGGGAAAAGCCCTTCCTCCATGCCGGTCACGAAGACCGTATCGAACTCGAGCCCCTTGGCCGCGTGCACGGTCATGAGCGTAACGCCCGTTTTTTCATTCTGATCGAGCTCGTCCTGATCGCTCGCGAGCGCGGCCTCGGCAAGAAAGAGCGCGATGCCCTCCTTGCCGGGCACGTGGTCGTGCCGCGTCGCGACGCTCGCGAGCTCCTCGACATTCTCGAATCGTTCGCGATCCTCCTCGCTCCCCTCGTCGACGAGCGCGCGGCGCATGCCACTCTTCAGGATGACGAGCTTCACGAACTCCGACGGCACCATCGACTCGGCCGCAGCGGCGAGCTCGTCGATGACCCGTTCGAACTGCTCGACCTTGGCGAGCACGGCGGCGCCGAGCTCGCTCCGCTTCCCGGCGGCGAGCTTCGCGAGCGTGACCGCGCCCAAGCCGCGCGGCGGCGAAGCGGCCGCACGCATCTTGTCCGCCTCGCGCGACGGGTCAAGCGCGAGCCGCATCCACGCGAGTGCGTCCTTCACTTCCTTCCTACCGAAGAACTTGGTGCCGAGGAGTTTGTACGGCACGCCCGCGCGCAGAAGACCCTCTTCGAGCGCACGCGATTGGAAGTTGGTACGGAAAAGGATCGCGATGTCTTCTGGCGCAACGCCCTCTCCCAGGAGCGCGCGTATCTTCGTCGCCACCCACCGCGCCTCGTCCTCGGCGCTGGTCGCCACATGGAGCACGATCGGCTCGCCCGCGCCCTGCTCGGTGGTCGAGCGTTTCTCCTTGCGGTTCTTGTTCTTCGCGATGACCGCGTTGGCCGCGTCCACGAGCGTCTTGGTCGAGCGATAGTTGCGCTCGAGGATGATTTCCTGCGCTTCTGGATACTTCTTATCGAAGTTCAATATATTCTCCATTTTTGCTCCGCGCCATCCGTATATCGCCTGGTCCCCATCGCCAACGACAAAGATATTCCTGTGTTTTTCTGCAAGGAATCCGGCCAAACGTTCCTGCAGCTCGTTCGTGTCCTGGTACTCGTCTATGTGGATGTAGCGCCACCGCGCTTGCGCGGTGGCGCGGATATCGGCGTGCTCCTCAAGGAGCCGCACCGGAAGCGCGATAAGATCGTCGAAATCGAGCGCTTTCTCGGCCTTGAGTGTCTTCTCATAGCGTAACCACGCGTCGGCGACGACGCGCGCGCCGAAGCTCGAGCGGCCTTGCTTCTCGTGGAATTCGCTCGCGCGGATGCCGCTCCCCTTGGCCTTACTGATGCGGCCGAGCACCGCGCGTGGCGAGAGCTCCTTGGTCGATATGTCGAGCGCTTTGAGCGCCGCGGCGATCGCCTTTTCCGAGTCGTCGCGGTCGTAGACGCTGAAGAAGCGCGGGATGCCGAGCGCCGAGCCGTACTGCTCAAGCAGCTCGCGCCCGAGCCCGTGAAAGGTCGCGACAAACGGGGTCGCACGGTCGTCGCCGAGCATCCCGCGCACCCGTGTCCGCATCTCGCGGGCCGCCTTGTTGGTAAAGGTGACAGCCAGTATCTCGTGCGCTGGCACGCCCTCGCAGATGAGGTGGTACACCCGGGTCGCGAGCACGCGCGTCTTCCCGCTCCCGGCGCCGGCCAGGACCGAGATCGGGCCGTCTTTCGCGAGCACCGCGCGCTTCTGCGCATCATTCAATCCATCAAGGTAGGTCACTCTCCGAATATACCCTAAAAACCGTTCTCCACAGGCATCTGATAACCTGGTTGACTCAGAATCTCCCTCCGCTATACTCCGAGCATCGACTGATACGGAAGCACTCAAGAAATGGCTTAAATAAGCCGTTTTTGTATTCGAAAGACTCACCGACCCACCCCGTTTTCCTATTAAACCCACCCTTCACTTTTTCCTCACAGGACTCATCGTTGTCGTCCTCATGACCTCGTTCCTGCCAAGTCGCGCAAACGCGTTTTGGTTCTTTTCTATGAATGCTAACGCGGCCGCGGGCGCAATGGCGCCCAACGCCACGACCCCGACACTCCAGGCGGCAACTAACGTCGATCCGAACCCGAACAAGGGTCTCGGTGACAGCATCCAGACGAGCGACAACGCCGTCCTTGCCTACGCCGGCCCCGCGGGCACCATCGCCGACGTCGCGAGCGCGGCTCCTTCTGACCGCATTTCCGTCTACGTCGTGCGGCCCGATGACACGCTTTCCGAGATAGCTTCCATGTTCGACGTGTCGGTAAATACCATCATCTGGGCGAACAATCTCAAGAGCGCACGCGACATCCACGTCGGCGACACGCTCGTTATCCTGCCGGTCTCGGGCACCGAGCACACCGTCGCGAAAGGCGACACGCTCAAGTCGCTCGCGAAGACGTATAACGCCGACGCGACCGAGATTGCTCAGTTCAACGGCCTTGATGAGAGCGCTCCACTTTCGATTGGCTCGACCATTATCATCCCGGGCGGCGAGCTCGCCATCCCCGCGTCTACGCCGGCGAGAACGAAGAATGGCCCCGTGAAGAGCGGCGAGAAGATTCAAGAACCCTACCTAGGCGGGAGCGGCCCGACATACCTGGATTATTACCAGGCGCCGGTCCCCGGCGGCATCCTTACGCAAGGACTCCACGGGTGGAACGCGGTTGACATCGGCGCGGCGCGCGGCACCCCGATCCATGCCGCAGCGGCCGGCACAGTCATCGTCGCGCGTAACAATGGCGCCTGGAACGGCGGTTACGGCAATTACGTCGTTATCGATCACGGCAACGGCACCCAAACGCTCTATGCGCACATGACGCACCCGACGGTTTCTCCCGGACAGACCGTCGCGGGCGGCCAGATCATCGGCCATGTCGGCATGACGGGCATGACGACCGGCCCGCACGTGCACTTCGAGATTCGTGGCGCGAAGAACATCTTCGCCGCCACTTGTTCGGTCGGCGAGCCGGTCGGCTTGTTCTCCTGCAACGACTAGCTTCGAAGAAAGAATCCTCGCGGCGCCAGGAGGCGCCGCGAGGATTCTTTCTTTCATTTCCATCACTCGAACCCGAACAACCCGCGCGGGCGGTACTGGAGCGCTTCGAGGACGAATGCCGGCGTAACCGCGTCACTCCCAGCAAGATCTGCAATCGTGCGCGCGACGCGCATGGTACGGTGGAAACCGCGCGGCGAGAGGTTGAGGCGTGCGGCGGCTGTGGCGAGCGCTTCTTTCGCCGCGGGACTAAAGCCGCTTTTTTCATCAAGCTCGCGACCGGAGAGCGCGGCGTTCGTCGCGGCGCTTTTACCGGTACGTTTCACGGCTTTCCCTCGCGCCGCGACGACGCGTTCGCGCACCCGTTCCGAGGACTCGCCTCCGCCGAGCCTTGACAGCGTGTCGTGGGAAACGAGCGGCACCTCGACCCAGAGGTCGAGCCGGTCGACGATCGGGCGACTGATGCGACGCGCTTGTTTGGCGGCAGCGCGCAGCGCCGCCGTATCGTCTACCGAGAGTGTGTTGGCCGGATTCATCGCCGCGACGATCATGCAATCAGCCGGGAACGTCACCGTCGCGCGCGCTCGCGAGACCGTCACCACCTTATCCTCAAGCGGCTGTCGCAACGCCTCGAGCACGCGCGATTCGAATTCCGGGAACTCGTCAAGAAAGAGCACGCCCCTATGTGCAAGCGTCACCTCGCCGGCCCTCGGGAACGCCCCACCGCCCACGACCGCCACGTGCGAGACTGAGTGATGCGGCGCGCGGAAGGGCGGCCAACGCACCGCTTCGCCATTCTGCAAGAGCCCTGCCGTCGAATGGATCGCTGTCACTTCGAGCGTCTCGTCGTCGGTCAAGGGCGGGAGGATGCCCGCGAGCGCGCGCGCAAGCATCGTCTTCCCCGTGCCGGGCGGTCCGTAGAAGACGATGTTGTGCCGTCCCGCCGCTGCGATCTCAAGTGCACGCTTCGCGCTCTCCTGCCCTTTCACCTCGGCAAGATCAATGGCGGGCGGCGACACCGCTGAGCGGCGATCACGCACCAACTGCGGTAACGGCTTCTCCCCTTTCAAGTGCTGCAGAATTTCCGTGAGCGACCCGGGCGCACATATCGCGACGCCCTTGGCCAAGAGTGCTTCGCGCGCATTCCCGGGCGGTACGAAAATCTTTTTAATTCCGTAGCGTTTTGCGGCAAGTACCTGCGGCAGGACGCCGCGCACGGCACGCAGCGTCCCATCAAGTGCAAGTTCGCCGATGAAGAGTGCGCTTTCCGGGCAGGACTCAAGCTCGCCCGCGGCGACGAGGTACGCGACCGCGAGCGCGAGGTCGTAGTGCGAACCCTCCTTCTTCAGGTCGGCGGGCGACAGTGAGAGCACGATGCGCTTATTCTGCTGCTTGGGCGACTTGCAGCCAGAGTGTCGTATCGCCGCACTCACGCGGTCACGCGCTTCGGCAACCGCCTTGTCGGCCAGGCCGACGACCGTAAAATTATGCAGCCCGCGCGTGAGGTCCGCCTCGACGATGACGATCTCTGCGCCGGCACCAACCGGTTGGGCGGCAAGCGTTTTCGCATAACCGTGCTTGGCTGCCCCCTTCGCAGGGGTCGCTGGCGCGTCAACCGATTGCGGTTTCGGCTTGTTCGCAGGCATGAATTACCCGAGATGCTTGACACACGTCGCCGCCGCAGGGTCGGCAGAGAGCCGCGCTTCCTCGATCGTCCCCCCGCACACTTGGCACACGCCATACGTTCCCTTCTCAATCCGAGAGAGCGCCGCAAGAACGTTGTCGTACCGCGCTTCGAGGTCGGCGAAGATGGCCGTCGTGTTGTCGCGGCTCATGACGACGTCAGCTTGGTCAGCGAGGTCTGGTTCGGAGCCGGTCTCCGAGGGGAGGGGCTCCCAATCCCCAGGGACCGAGAGGTTCCTCCGACCGATGCCTGCCATCTCGGACTCAAGCTTCACTTTCTCCTCTTCCAATTTCTGCGCAAAAGGTTTGGTGTTCATAGGGGCATAGTAGCAAATGCTCAGGAGTGCGATGTCGCGAGCCGCCCGAGTATTTCCGCAAAGGCTGCGGGATCGCGGGCAATGACGAGCGTCGCCTGATCCCAGTAGCCATAGAGCAGGATGCTCCGGCCCGCCGCGTCACGATAGACGCGCACGTCGTGATTGTTTACGACTTCATCGCGGAATCCTCCGGTTTGATTCTTGCTCGACGGCGTGGCGGTCGCCGTTGCCGCCTTCGACGCGCTCGTTGTCGCCTCTGCCGGGGCCGGGTAGAGAGGGAAAAGCGCTCCGAGGTCGCTCTGCATGGTCGGCTCCCACGAGAGCATGCCCGAGAAGGTCGAGCTGTATGAATCGACAGAGAGGATGAAGAACGGGCTTTGCCCGCTGCTCGTGTTCACGACGCCCGCCATGTCGCCTGTCGCGTTCAGGTTGCGCAAAAGTATGCCCGGCGCATTCGTGCCCAGCGCAGAAAAGACATCGGTCGTGCTCGTGGCCGTCGCGGCAGCGAGAGTAAGGAGACGGACGGTGTTGGGCGCGAGCGGACTTTTCGTCGACTGCTCAATCTCCTGCGTCAAGGCCGTGCCCGTGCCCGAAACCGACTCCCGGGCGTCTACAAATATCGGCGCCGAAGCGGCCGGCGCGATGTTCACTGGCGCGAGGGCGACGAGATAGCGTGAGTAGGCGAAATACACGCCAACGCTGCCGGCAACAAGCAGGATGATGCCTGCCGCGATGTACCAACGGCCGCCTCCCTTAGGTTTTTGCGGCGCAGGCTGAGGCCGCGCACCGGCATCTTGCTCGGCCGCAAGCACGGTCACCGCCGAGGCTTTCGTTTCTTTCATTCGGTCACTGAAATCACCCGCGTATGTTTCGATGGGGGTCGGCTTCTGCTCCTCCGGCGGCAACGGTGGCGGAGGCGGGAGCGGCTCGGGTTCGGCTTTTTTCAATTCCAACAATGGCTCGGGCTCTGGCTTCGGCGGCAACTCAAGCGCCGGCTCGGATTTTGGCTCAGGTTCAGGGACCGCGACCTCAACCGAGTCCGAGTCCGGCGCCGTCGGCGAGACTTCGGCCAAGCGCCCTTCTGAGACCTGTCCCGGCCGCTTAAACGGGGTGAGCTCGGGGACACCCCCCTTCTTGAAGGTTTCGATGTCGCTCTCAAGCGTACGAATATATATCTCTGGCAATCCCTTGGGCGAGTCGGCAGAGGGCGTGTTCGTTTCTGTATCCATTTACCCTCTATGATAACGCATCGGCACCGCGCTAGGCACGTTATCCCTAAGGTGCTCTTTAGCCGCGAGAAGTGATGGTGAACTTTTTCGGGTCTTCGCCCATATCGGTAAAGGCATGCGCGGCCTCCTTGAGTTTCCCGGATGAAGACTTGCCGAACGAGATGACTTCGACCTGGCACCCTTCATTCATATCGAGATACTGGATGAGCGGAATGAAGTCGCCGTCGCCAGTCACGAGCACGACCGTGTCGAGCTTGGGAGCGAGCTTGACGGCGTCAATCGCGAGCCCCACGTCCCAGTCGGCTTTCTTTGCCCCGTCAGCGAAGATCTGGAGATCTTTCACCTTCGTCTCGATGCCCATCTTGGTGAGCGCCTCAAAGAAGTTCTTTTCCTCGCCGCTCTCCGTCTTGATAACGTACGCGATTGCCCGCACGAGGATGCGCCCGCCAACGGCCTCTTCAAGAATCGCGCCGAAATTGACGCGTGCTTTGTAGAGGTGCTTAGCGCTGTGGTACAGGTTCTGAGCGTCAATGAACACGCCAATGCGCTGTGCCGGATGTTTGATAACTGCCATAAAATAAAAAGATTATAAAAACGCACCGATAATAAAAACCCATGCTCATCTTACCACCCTCTCCCTAATCCTAGGCAGGAGCCGATGAGATACGCGGAGCGGCCGAGGAGCGGAGCGAGCCGTATGTGACATACGGTGAGCGAGCACCGGAGGCCGCGACAAAGCAGATCGCGGTTCCTGCCGGATTACTTCTTCAAACCGAGCTTCTTGATGAGCGCGCTGTAACGGCGCTTGTTGTTCGTCTCGAGGTAGCGCAGGTGCGCGCGGCGGTCGGCCACCATCTGGAGGAGCCCCCGGCGGGAATGGAAATCCTTGGGGTTCTTCTTGAGGTGCTTCGCGAGCTCGTCAATCTGCTTGGAGAGGAGCGCAACCTGCACATCGGCCGAGCCGGTATCAGTCTCATGAATCGCGGCGCCCTTGATGACGGTCGCCTTTTTCTTCGTGGTAAGCATGGTTCCCCTACCCTACCACGTCTTGCCAAAAAGCGCAAGTATTTCGTAATGGGGCCGCCGGAAACAAAGACGCCGCCTCGTCGGTTCCCCGACGGGCGGCACGCGCTTCTAACGATAATTGAGACGTTTAACATATTTCAGCAAGTCATCGTTCGTGAACGGAATGGCTGTACGTTCCGCCAGTGAATAACCAACCCAAGCACCACTAACGCTCGCGATGAATCCATCATCGTAGTCAAAAGCGATAAAGTCTCTCGGGAAAGGGATTATTCCCGACTGAGTACTGCCGCCCTTACCATCCAAGAAATGAACCAGAAGCAAAGGTTTGCTCGGTCGGCTGAAAATGACTTCCTTAGTTTCCTTGCCTACGCGAAGGTGAGCGTGCGCAGAATTGAAGTCAATGTCGATAATCTTGACGTACTCGCCCCTCAAGACTTCGACTCCTAAGCGCAGTGCTTCGAGCTCGTTACAATACCGAGCGGTTAGAACTGGTTGATTTTTCATGACAACTCCTTAGTTCAAAGGACAGGCTAGATTTCTCTAGGGAGCGCGGTTCCGCGATTCCAACGTAAATGTACAATGAGTCATGGTGCTCGTCAAACAACATTGTGCGCACTTCGCGTGCTACCATTTCCGTATGGACGCCCAAGCGGCAAAGCGGCAGTTTTTGGAATACATCGAGATCGAGCGCGGGCGCGCGGTGAAGACGGTCGAAAACTACGACCGCTACCTCTCCCGCTATTTCGAGCAGATGTGGGTGAAAGACACCAAGGACATCACCGAGCAGAACGTGCGCGAGTTCCGCCTCTGGTTGAACCGCCAACCCGGCTCCGGCCGCGACTCGATGAAGCGCCGCACCCAGAACTACTACATGATCGCGCTCCGCGCGTTCCTCAAGTTCCTGCGGAAGCGCGACATTGCGGCCATCTCTCCCGAAAAGATAGAGCTCGCCAAGCTCCCGGAGCGCCAGATCGACCTCATCACCTCTGCCGAGCTCGACCGGCTCATGAAGGCACCCCGCGAAGCTGCCGCAAAGGAGACCGACCCACACAAAAAGCGCTCATACCTGCGCGACACGGCCATCCTCGAGATGCTCTTCTCGACCGGGCTCCGCATCAGCGAGCTCTGCGCGCTCGACAGCGACCTCGACCTCACCCGCGATGAGCTCTCGGTGCGCGGAAAAGGTGAGAAAGTGCGCGTCGTCTTCCTCTCTGAAGCGGCAAAAGACGCCGTCCGCGCCTACCTCAAGACCCGCGACGACATGGAAGAAGCCCTCTTCGTCGACGGCCGGCCCAAAGCGCTCCACCGCATAACTCCAAGGGACGTGCAGCGCCACCTGAAGCGCTACGTGGCACTCGCGGGCATCACGAGCATCGTCACTCCCCACACGCTCCGCCACGCCTTCGCGACCGATCTCCTCTCAAACGGCGCAGATATCCGCTCCGTCCAGCAGCTCCTCGGCCACGCGTCGATCAACACCACCCAGATCTACACCCACGTCACCGACGCCCACCTGCGCGAGATCCACAAGAAATTCCACTCGCGTTCACACTAGCGAGACCCGCGCCGTAACCAGGCATTTCACCGCTTCCAGCCCAAGAGCGCAAGAATGCGCGCGCTACGCAAGCGCGGTAATCACGACGATGAGCGTAAACACCACACAGCCGTACGCGCAGGTCGGCAGGACGATCCGCCGCTTTGACTTCAATTCAGATCGCAGTTCCCCCACGGTAAGCCTTGCGGTAAAGAGCGCCCCCGCGAGCGAAATCCAGAACACGACGCTTGAGGTGAATGCGGCCGACGCGAACCCGAGGCGCCCACTCGCGCTCGCCACCAGGACAGCAAGGAAAAGCGCGAAGCCGATAAAACACGCGGGGACCCCCCACACATACGGGCATGATTCATTAAGCGCGCACCGCTTCGTGATGAGGCGCACGGTCGCCAAACACCCTGCGAAAAGCGTTCCTGCAATTGCGAGATAAAACACGATCGAAGCTGGATCCGTCATCATATATATATTTATTTACTCTAGAGGATAGCACTTCCCTTCCACCAATTCGCGACCCATGCACAGTCAATGTAGAATACTTGCATGAAGATCGTGTCGTGGAATGTGAATGGCCTGCGCTCGCTCGCGAAAAACGGCTACTGGGGAGACTTTTTGAAGGCGGTCAAGCCCGACATCTTCTGCCTCCAAGAAACGAAGGCGTCGCCCGAGCAGCTCCCCGAGGAGTTCCTCTCCCCTGCCGGCTACTCGGCGTTCTTCTCCTCAAGCGAGGTAAAGAAAGGCTACAGCGGCGTCGCACTCTACTCGAAAGTCGAGCCCCTGCAAATTATCTACGGCATGGGGATAAAAGAGTTCGACCAAGAGGGCCGCATCGTCGGTGCAGAATTCGACAACTTCTGGCTCATAAACGCCTACTTCCCTAATGGCGGCCAGGGCCCCGAGCGGCTCGACTATAAGCTCCGTTTCTATGATGCGTTCCTCGCGTTTGTCGAAAAGCTCAGAAAGCAAAAACCCGTTATTTTTTGCGGCGATGTGAACACCGCACACGAAGAGATCGATCTGGCTCGGCCGAAAGCAAATGAAGAGAGTACCGGGTTCCTTCCCGAGGAGCGGGCGTGGATTGATGAGGTTATCGACGCCGGCTACGTCGACACGTTCCGCCACCTCCACCCGCACACCAAAGACGCATACTCATACTGGGACCTGCAGGCCCGCGCTCGCGACCGGAACGTCGGCTGGCGCCTCGACTATTTCTTCATTTCAAACGAACTCGCGAGGCAGCTCAAAAAAGCAGAAATCCACAACGACATTTACGGCTCAGACCACTGCCCCGTTTCCCTCACGATTTCTTAAAGGACAGTTATCCACAAGGGTGTCCTTTACACTGTCCTTTACTAGTATATCTTTAGCAAAGGAGGAGGTTGTTCTTTCATAGATCTTTTCCGCTATCAGCAGTGCGCCTTCGTGTCCTGCCAACGCCCCGAGCCGATGCTCGCCACAAGCCCCCAGGCACGGTTACACGTGAAAGCGCCAAATAAACCAAGCCACCCCACTTCTCGGGTTGGAAGCACCATCAACGCCCCCCTCTTTTATTTGCTTCTGACCACCATTCGGGTGGCTTTGTTGTTTCTATATAAACCAATTGGCGGTTGAACCGCCAAGTGGCTATGTGTTACACGTGGAACATGCGGGCATTGGTAGAGGACTCCCTGAAAAACCGCCCGCGAGGCTGCTCCTCGCGGGCGGTCTTGTTACACGTGTAACCTAGCCCTCAAGAAATCCTGCGGCTAGCAAACGTGGTGCTTTTCCATTATGTGTTGCACCTCTCTGTCTTCAGCCGCTTCCCGGCGCTCTTTTCCCGATTCCCCCAATTTCTTAAGTTCACCTTCCGGCATTTCAAGCAGCTCCTTGGTGCGCATGTCCAGATATTCGGGCGTGTTGAGATTTGCATCATCAAGAACTTCTTCAAGAAGCGCGTTAAGCGCGTATCCTATCTTCGGCCCCGGGTTCACGTGGAACGTATCCATGATGTGCTGGCCGTCGGTCTTGAGCATCTTGACCGATATCGGGTCGCGGAGCGCTTGCTCCACCATCGCTTTGTATTTGCGGAACCGAAACGGCTGCTCTTTCGGGCGCCCGGTGCCGACGCGGTCGCAGATGCGGAGATTTAGAAGGTCCCAGATGTTTTCCTCGCCAACGTTCGTTATCATGCGGCGCACGGCCGAGAGCGTAATCTGGTCCGGATCGGAGAAAAACATGTGCCAGCGCACCAATTTCGTCACCTTTTCGATTGTTTCGCGTGAAAAGCGCAGATCCTCCAGCGCTTTCTTTGTTACACGTGAACCGACCACTTCATGGCCATGGAAAGTCCATTCGCCCTTTTCGTTCATTCGGCGCGTTTCAGGCTTGGAGATGTCGTGGAAAAGGCCGGCAAGGCGAATATCAAAAGCCCAGCCCTTGTCGGCAGCATGCTGCATCGTGCGCATCAAGTGCTCAAAGACATCATAGCTGTGGGCCTGATTCTGCTCTACACCGACCCCACGAATAAGCTCCGAGGAGATGTACTCCAAAATCCCCAGACGTTGAGCCAACACGAGGGCATTCATCGGCCGATCAGAATTCAAGATTCTCACTAATTCATCCCTGACTCTTTCACGTGAAACATGGCTTAAATACTTACTATTTTCGCTTATCGCTGCTGCGGTTGATCCATCTATCCCAAAATCAAGCTCCGCGACTAGGCGGACAGCCCGCAGCATGCGCAGCGCATCTTCGCTAAATCGTTCTGACGCATTGCCTACCGCTCGCACCAGTCTGTCCTTTATGTCCTTTTGACCATCATAGGGGTCAATTATTTGTCCTTTTTCCTCTTCGAACGCTATCGCGTTCATCGTGAAATCGCGGCGCGCAAGATCTTCAAGCAGGGAAGTGCCGAACTCCACCGCATCGGGACGACGTCTGTCGGAATATCCGGATTCGGTGCGGTAGGGCGTTACTTCGATGATGGCTATGCGCGGATCTTCGCTGCCTGTTTTTACCCCGACGGTGCCATAATCGTTTTCATAAAAAGAATCGGGAAATACTTCCTGGATTTGCTCCGGCGTTGCGTTGGTTGTAACATCCCAGTCTTTCGGTTCACGATTGACGAGCAAATCGCGGACGCAACCGCCCACAAGGTAGGCTTCGAATCCTGCCTTTCGCAGGCTTCCGCTCACGCTCCTCACTTCGTGCGGTATACGGTGCAACATAAAGGAATGCTATCACACCGCGCTGGTTTTTTATCGCATGTGCCGTACTATGCGGAGAGGCCCTCGTGGTGAAACGGATATCACAACAGTCTTCGGAACTGTCGGTCCAGGTTCGATTCCTGGCGAGGGCACAAAGGATTTTGTCTGGAATGAGTAGAATTGAACCCTCGTATGCTATAATTGTAAGATGCGAAAAGATAAGGAAACTGCTAGTGAGATGCGCAGGGCAGGGAAGAGCTACCGAGAAATTCACGAGGCCCTTCGGATACCTCCGAGCACTCTTTCAGCATGGTTCGGTGGAGAGGACTGGTCCATCAAAATCAAGGACCGCCTGATAGCATCGACTCGCGAAAGCCACACAACTCGACTCATTCAATTGAACAAGGTACGCGGGGAACATTTGGCAAAAGCGTACGAGACAGCTCGTGAAGAAGCGCGGGAAGAATTCGTCGCGCTCAAATACGACCCGCTCTTCATCTCGGGAATCATGCTCTACTGGGGCGAGGGGGCGAAAGATCCGAAGCAGGGGGTGAAATTCACGAACAGCGACCCGAAGATGGTCAATCTGTATGTCGCCTTTCTCACGAGAGCGTGCCGTATACCGGTCGAAAAGATCAAGGCGTATGTGCTCATATACCCTGAGATAGAGGAGAAGACGTGTCGGGCATACTGGGTAAAGATGAGCGGCCTGCCTTGGGAGAATTTCACCAAGAGCGTCGTGATTGCCGGGCGGCACGCCACCCGCCGCCTTGGGTGGGGCGTTTGTACCGTGAGCGTCTCGAGCACGTATTTCAAGCAGAAAATATTAGAGTGGATAAAGCTCCTCCCGGAGGAATTGCTCAAGAAAGAATATTATGAGAATATATAGCGCAGGCGGGTATGGTTCAATGGTAGAACATCTGGTTGCCAATCAGATGATGGGAGTTCGATTCTCCCTACCCGCACCACGTAGTGCTAATTCAAGAGACTAGGATTCTATGGCTCAACAGAGCCATATTTCAGTGTGCCTGTCCCAAGAGTCCAGAGCAAATAGTAGTCCTGGGAACCCTACAATGCAGGACATCCTTAATGCATTGCTGGGCGTAAATAATGCGCGTATACTTGCGTTGTATGTACAGCGCCCCTGATCAATCGCAACCCGAGAAACGGCGCGTATTCATCAGCTTTCACCACAAGGACGAATGGTATCGCAATGAATTCAATGACCGATGGGGCGACCAGTTCATAGGGCTCGACGTGAAGCTCGGTGATATACCGACCGAAAGCGATGCTGAATACATCAAGCGCCTCATCCAAGAGGATCACATTCGTCACTCGAGCGTCGTTGTCGCTCTTTACGGTGCCGAGACCCGCAAGCGTAAGCACGTCGACTGGGAAATATCCGCCGGAGTCAGCGCTAAGGTAGGCGGTCGCAAGGGACTTGTTGTTATGATTATCCCTGGGTTTCCAGTCTCACCCTACAACGAGCAGGGGATATATGACCAGTCGCGCCTCTATCCCTACCTTCACCCGCGCACTGCCGAGAACTTGAAAACTGGTTACGCCGATGTGTACTTTTGGCCGGGCATGTATGCACAGATGACTGATGTTCAAGTCAAAGACCTCGTAGAGCTTGCTGCCACAAAGCGCGAGACACATGCGGATAAGGTGCATACCGCTTACCCGCAATACGTCAATAATCTTCCATGACCGCGACGAGTACGCTCGCAACGCTTTTCTCTCTTTCGCTCAATCACGACTGGTCCCTGTCTCTCACGCTCAATCTCGCGGTTGGAGCAGTCATCGTCGTCTTAGCTATCCTCGCTGTGCTGGCTCTCAGGTGGTATTTCTGGTGGCGCTCACCGAACTTCGAGATAGATACGGCGGAGCTCGGCATTGGCCCACATACCATCTCCTTCAAACCGAACCTTCGCGATCAAGAGATTGCGTACAAGATATGGGTCGAGTTGAGCACTCGCAAAATAGGCCTGCCCATCGACCTTGATCACGACGTAATCTCCGAGGTCTATGATTCGTGGTACAGCTTCTTCGCGATTACTCGTGAGCTCATCAAGGATATCCCGGTCAATAAGGTGAAACGGTCAAGCACGCGCGACATTATCACACTCTCGATAAGCGTCTTGAATGATGGGCTGCGCCCGCATCTTACTTCATGGCAAGCTCGCTTCCGCCGCTGGTATGACAAGGCCCTCGCTAACGCCAAGGACGATGCCGACCCGCAGACGATTCAGGGAAAGTATCCAAAGTATGCCGAGCTTGCCAAGGATTTGCTCTCCGTTAATGAGCGCCTGATTCTCTATCGTGAAGCCATGCGGCGACTGGTGCTCGGCCTTGCAGACGAAAAGAATGGCACAAAGAAACCGCCAGCAAAACCTGCACTCTAGCCGCTACCACAATCCATTCTGTGCTTCCGGCAAAAGCTCGACTATGGGCCGCACGGTTTCGACGACTTTTTCTCGCAGATGAGTATCGATAATCGCGACCTCCAATATCTGTTGTACACTCCCGAAGTCAACGAATACATCATCGGTCTTGGCGAGCCGCACTTCGTTAAGGCGCAAGTAGGCAACGAGCAAGAAGCGAAGACGCTCTTTTGTCTCGTAAAGCTTGTGGAAATCAGGTGGTGGGGGCATAGCCGCATCGCCATT
>JAJYQV010000039.1 GCA_021794425.1 bacterium | reverse complement strand
TTGAATCCCGAGTAGCCCGCAATAACAGAGACTAGGTTAGTTTCAGAGAAATTTTGGTGGGCTTCACGCAGTGAAGCCCATTGTGGTAGAGCCACGCCGCGCGCTTCGCGCGTATGTAAAGAAAGGTTGGAGCCGAAGATTTTTTGGAGGGAGAGTTTTTTGGAGGGGAGGTCGTCCTTTTGTATCGTTTCGTTAAGCATTGAAGCGTCATTTATGAAATCCCGCAGAGGTTGGAGCCAAAGCGTAGCGTCATGTTCCAGCCGAACGATCTGCTCCTCGGCTGACTTACGTTCAGACATAAGCGCACGTTTCCGCTCAAGGAACGTGTCGCGGTCTATATCTTGGTCGGAATAGAGGTCAACGAAGCGGCTCATTTTGGCGTCCAGTTGGGCGATCTTGGCTCGCAGTTCTTGAATAGCCGTACCAGCGACGACCTCCGCTTTCTGCTCGTCCTCGTTAGCCAGACGATATAGCTCTTGCGTCCAGTCTTTAGGTATAACGTAGAGCGAAAGCAGATCGGCGAGTTGCACGCTCAACGCCTCCTCACGAATATAGGACTGCGAACAGACGCCGCGTTTTTTGGTACAGCGATAGTAGACGTAGCGGTGGACGTTGTCGTTTTTCTGATGTTTCGTGATAACTTCTCCTGTTATCATCCCGCCGCACTCGCCGCAACGCATGATGCCGCAGAAAACTTGTGGCTCGTTCTTGGGCTTGTGGCGTTGTTTGCCGCGTAGCTCTAAAACGTCCTGCACTCTATCGAAAACAGCTTTTGAAACTAGGGGCGTATGAACTCCTTTGTACACCTCTCCGGCATACTCGAAATGGCCGTAGTAGAAAGGGTTGGTGAGCATCTTTTTTATGCTGTCTTTCTCCATCAAGCGCTATATTGCAAAACAAGGCGAATTGGATACGGGTCAAACAGCTCCGCTGTTTGACTGACAAGAATACCCTGTGGCGTGAGCCCAGGGTTCTTTATTTTTGTACGAGAAACGATTCGATGAATGCGCGGGTGTCCTCGGGGGAGGAGACCTCGTGGGTCTCTACGGCCGTCTTGAAGACGGCTTCGTCGTTGCCGTCCTTGCCGAGTTCGTCGCCCACATAGAGCGCGTCCGGCTCCGGGATGCCGAGCCGCTCGCAGAGGCGGCGGACGCCGTAGGCCTTGTCGATGCCCTGCATCGTGACGTCGATCGAGGTGGTGCCGCCGATCTTCACGGAAAAGTCGGGGAGGTCGCGGGCGATGACTTCCTGGAGCGCACGCTTCTTCGCGCGATCCGGGTCCCACCTCTTTTTCTCGATGATGGGCGCTTGCTGGCCGAGCGCCGAGAGCGTCACCTGGCTGCCGCGATACTCGATGCGCTCGCCCCATGATGGGCTTGAGAAATCGAGTACGCCGGTCTCTTTGGCGGCGGCGCGGATGACTTCGGCTATGTGTGCCGCGTCTTTTTCTGAAAGACGTTCCTCATACACCTTCTGCCAGTCGCCGTTCCGGTATTCGAAGAGCGCGGCGCCGGAGGTGGGGAGGAGGTAGAGGTTTTCAAGGCGTGCATCGGCGGGGAGCTGCTCGACGACCTGCAAGAGGAATTGCGGGAGCGCGCCGCCCGAGATGATGCCGACTTTCGTCACAGTAAGAAGCCGCGAGAGCGCCCAGGCCATCTCGCGCGAGAGCGGCTGCTTGCTCTCGGTGAGCGTTCCGTCGAGGTCGAACATGATGAGGGGAGGGAGAGGCATATAGGAAAGAGTATTAAGATTTTCTGGCGCGCGAGCGGGCGCGATATTGCATCGCGAGCACAGGGTAACGTGTGCTTGCCGGCTGTGCGGGCACCCCGACACTCCCGTGTCGGCTCCGCAAGGCCGCACATCCATGTCGCGCCCTGTCACAGCCTATCGCACACGTTACCCTGTGCTCGCTCATGTGAGCGCGTCGATCATGTGCGAGAGCGAGGCGGTCGCGACGCCTACGACCTTGTCGGCGGCCCCGTAGTAGAGGTAAATCGTATCATCGCGCACGACCGCGCCGCATGAGAAAACGACGTTCGGTATCTCGCCCTCTTTCTCATATGGCGCGGCCGGCTCGAAGACCGGATCGGCGGTGCGGGAAAGGACCGTAATGCCGTCACTTGCGAGGAGCGCTGCGCCGAGCCGGTAGGTGGCGTGGCGGGAGACGCCGTGATAGATCATGAGCCAACCCCAGTCCTCAGAGCGGCTTTTCTGGGATGCTTTCCCGTGGAGCGGCACTTTGAGGGGCGGTGCGGCGACGCCGATCTTTTCGCTGTCCCACATGCCGAGGCGCGGCCACATGACCTCGATGCAGCGGGAGACGCGCTTGCCCTCGCCGACGCCAGGGAGGAGGTCGGCGCAGATCTGGTTGTTGATGCGGTGGTAGAGGAGGTAGTTACCATCGACCTGCTCAGGCAGGAGCGCGAGGTCCTTATCGTCGATGTTGGGCGGCGTGAGGATCGCGGGCATCGACCACTTGTTCCAGCGCCGGGCGAGGAAGTCGTCGATGCTGATCGATGATCCGGCCCCGGCGGGCGGGTTGACGCCGTCATAGGCGGTATAGGTCAGATGGAGCGTGTCGCCGATGAGAGCGATGCGCGGGTCTTCGCAGCCGGAATTGCCGTCCGGCTTGCCTTTCTTCAGCTCGAACTCGGCACGCGGCACGTACACGGGTTCCGGGAGGCGCTCGTCGATCGAGATGCCGTCTTTCGACACGGCCATGCCGATGGTGGAAGTGTTGTCGGCGCCCATCGCGCGGTAGAGGATGTAGACGTTGCCCTCGATATCGATAGCTGCTGGGTTGAATACGTCGCGCGCTTCGAACCCGTCGCCCTGGGGCGCAAGGATAGGGTTCTCTTTTCCGCGGATGAAGGTGCGCGCGGGCGTTTCGGGGTCGAGCGCGCGCAAGAGGTCGGGGAGCTTCACGGAGGCTTTCGCGCAGACCGTGTCGGCGCCGCCGTACCAGATATCGAGCCGCCCGTCCTCGACCGTCGCGCTCGTCGGGAAGACGATGTGCGGCACGAGGCCGTACTCCTCGTAGAATTCCTGCGGCACCAAGAGCGACTCGGTGCGCGAGACGAGCTTCTGGGGATCGTCTCCGTCGAGAATGGCGGCTTCGACCGAGAAGATGCGCGACTTTTCGTCGTAGTAATTTATGATGTGCGAGTAGATGAGCAGCCAGCCCTGGTCGGTCTTTACCGGCGCCGCACCCACCTCCACGTGGTCGTGCTCGGTGCGTCGGAGATCGGGGATCGCGTGGCTCTGTAGGTCGTCGTGCCACCGCTGCCAGTAGCCGACATCGAAGAAATCCGTCATCTCTTTCGCGCGGGCGATCGCGATGGTGGGCCGCGGGTGCGCCTCGGTCCAGTCGGTGTGGGCGGTGAGGAGGAGGACGATATCGCCGTTTACCCGCTCGGGGAAGAGGGTCGCCGCCTTCGCGTTGAAGGGCGTGATGAGGTGCCGCTCGGTAAACTCGGTCGGATCGTCGCTCACGCCGACCGCGACTTTTATGTTGTCCGGGCCGAACGGGAAGCCGCCGAGCGCGGTGTAGAAGACGTACCACTTGCCCTCGAAGAACGTGACGCGCGGGTCCTCGCAGCCGGCAACTTCCCAGACTTCCTTGGGCGCGATGACCTGCTTCCGCGAGTGGAAGTGTATGCCGTCCTCGGAGAAGGCCATGCCGATCGTCGAGAGGCCGGCTGCGGGCGTCTGGAAGCCGTGCGGGGTGCCGAAGGCGCGGTAGAAGAGGCGGTAGCCGTC
>JAJYQV010000036.1 GCA_021794425.1 bacterium | reverse complement strand
CATTACGCAGGCCATCTTCGGCCTCATCCTCGTCCTCTCGCCGGTCCTTGTCTTCTCTATCATCAACCCAAGCATCCTTAACCTCTCCCTCAACCTCCCGCCGCTTGCTGCGGTGCCGCCAAGCAGTTCGAGCGCAAATAGCGTAGCGACGAAAGCTCTGCCGGCGACGATTGACCCTGCTACCGGGTGTTCAGTAACCGGGACTAGTTATTTGTTAACCGCTACCTGCTCTTCTCCGACCGGCGCTCCAGACGCAAAAACGTCAGCAAGTACTTGGCTCTCAAATAACTGCAGCATCATCCTTGACGATACGGCCAGTCCGACCTGTTCTCAGAGCAATTCGAGCGGTTGCACCCAAGCCACCGCAAGTTGTGAAAAGACATCTCCCGATTCTTATACACTCATAAATATCGGCACTGGGGATTCTCCAAACATGCAGCCCTTGGCAAGCAGTGACGGTTCCCAGACGAGTTCTGCCATTTCTAGTTTTATTAGCGGATGTAACGCGGACGGCGGAAGCGTCTGTATGAACCGGAGTGTTTCCGCTTTCTTTGACAAGAGTTGTCCAGCGTACACTACACCGCTTCCTGCGTCTGCACAAAAGGTGTGCTACACGCAATCCCTTTATTGTTTTACGCAGGCTGACGCTTCTATCGCGAACGGCTCTGCGGTTAGTAATTTTTTCAGCACGAGCCACAATTACACCTGTCAGCCGACTCTTAAATTTACAATTCAGCCGCTCCAATAAATAAAATATGCGCCGAACACTTATCATCCTTGCGATCGCGGTACTCGTTCTCGGACTCGGGGCTGGTGCCTACTTCTTTTTTGCTGGCACCGCGCGCGTCACCGTCGCGCCAGCAGGAAGTGTAAGCTTCCCGGTCGCCGGACAAGGGGTCTCGGGTACCATAACGGGGACAAGCACTCCCAATGCGCCGGCGAGCTCCCCGGTTGTCGTGTCCGCACGTTTGGTCAAGATAAGCGCGGGGCCGGTCGTGCCTGGGGAAGCGGTGGTTGACCTGAAGGCTGCCAACGCAAGTTCGACACCGGACGTTGCCGTCGATTATATCGAACAGGAGAGCGGCAACGTCTTCATGTATCTCGAGAACGCCAAGACGCTCACGCGCATAAACAACAAGACCGTCCCGGGTATCCAGTCTGCTTTCTGGCTCCCCGACGCTTCGGCCGCTTTCGTGCAGTACCTCTCGGGAACCGACTCTTCTACCATCAACACCTACTCGCTCGCGGCAACGAGCTCAGCTGGGTTCTTCCTGCCGCAGGATCTCTCGGGCGTTGCGGTTTCCGCTACCCGCGCCCTCTCTGTCGCCTCGGGTGCAACTGGCTCATCAATCTCGCTCGGGCACACTGATGGGTCTCACTTCGCAGAAATCTTCACGACGCCGCTCGCTCAGATTCGCGCGTCTTTCGCCGGAAAAAATCAGTATCTCGTCTTCTCAAAGCCCTCGGCGACGCTCCCGGGGGATGCCTTCCTCGTCAATGCTAACGGGCATTTCTCGCGCATTGCCGGGCCGCTCTCTGGCCTCGTCGCCCTCGCGAGCCCGTCGGGGAAGTGGGTGCTCGTGAGCTCTACGAAAAACAATAGCGCGATGCAGATGATGCTTGTTAATACCGCAACGGGCGCGGCACTGCCGTTGCCGGTCGCGACCATCGCCGACAAGTGCGTATGGGCGGCAGACGACTCCGCGGTTTATTGCGCCATTCCCGCGAACCCCGACCCGTCCTACCTCTACCCTGACGACTGGTACCAGGGTGCCGTGCATTTCTCCGACCGCATCTGGAAGATAGATGTCGCGGGGCGCTACGCGCAGCTCGTGCTCGATTTCTCGCAGGCAAACGCTGGTGCGCTCGACGCCGAAGCTCTCGCGACCGACCCCTCCGGAACAACGCTCGTGTTCGTCAACAAGAACGATGGCTCTCTCTGGAGCTACTCGCTCTGACCTGATTCCTCGCGCGCGATGATCGTGCGGCGTACGTGCCATTCTTGCGCCGCCCCCGCGAGGTTCGTGGTTATGAAATAGAGCGCGACCGCGCCAGAAGTCGTGTAGGAAATAGCGGCGATAAGGAACGGGAAGACGTATTTAAGCTGGAGGCCGATAATCTTCTGGAAGTCCCCCGAGAGACCGGTTTTGCCCTCTGAGGGCTTCATGGTGCCTGAGAGCGCCATATGCGCCTGGAGGAGCTGCGTGAGGCCCGCGAGGGCCGCAAGGAAGAGGCTTTTCCCCGCAACTGAGATGATGCCGAGGAATTCTATCGAGGCGGTGTGGGGAATCGGCGTAAAAGCGTACAGTCGCGCGAGATTGATGGCGGGAAACGGCTCGTAGGTGAAAACCCAGTAGAGCGCAAGCAGGATGGGGATTTGGACAAACGCCGTCAGGATGCTGGCAAACGGGTTTACGTTGGCCTCGCGATACAATGCGAGGGTTTCTATGGCCTCTTGGTCCTTATTGCCCTTGTGTTTTTCTTTCAAAGCCTTGATCTTCGGTTCGATCACCTTCATCGCGCGCTGGGTACGAGCGGCCGAGAGAGAGAAGGGGAGCAGGAGGAGACGGATGCCGATGGTCAGGATGATGATGGCGATACCCACGTCAGACCCTGGCACGAGCGCAACGAGCGCAACGAGCGCATTGTAGATTGGATTATAGAAAACAGTATGAAAGAATGCTGAAATCACAAGCAGATGAGTTACGTTCGAATACTGGAAAGAATGCTTCCAAGCTCTTTTTTAATGTCTTCGTAGTGTACACCATAAGCGGACGCTCGGGGGAAAACGATGAGGGAGGTGGGGCGGGGCAGCTCCCGTAACGCCTCAAATATCTGGCGTTTGAGGCGGTGCCGTGCGACCGAGAGACGGAGGACTTTTTTCGGTATGATAACTGCGTATCCGTGGGATTCTCTCGGGACTACCACCATAAAATGGTCTGAGCGGTAGCGCTGGCCGGTTTTGAGCGCTGCCTCAAATCGCGCACGGGGGAGTCGTTCTCGACGTGAGAACACAGGAAATTAGACCGCGAGACGCGCGCGGCCAACGCGGCGCCGTTTCTGGAGAATTTTCCTCCCCGAAGCGGTTGCCGTGCGCGCGAGGAAACCGTGCGTCGTCGCGCGCTTCTTCTTTTTCGGTTGATAGGTTCGTTTCGTGGCCATACGGGACTGAAATTAGGTTGTACACATGATACTAACAGGTTCTCCACGAAACGCCAGTGTGCGAGTGTTTCTGAATGAGCGTATACTCCAGAGACACGTATGGACAAAACGAACCCGAAAGAGCTCTGGGAACATGTTTTAACACAGGTCGAGCTTTCGATATCGTCGGCAAATTTCAATACATGGTTCCGAAACAGCTTTATCGCGAAGATCGGCGAAGACAACGTCGTGTATATCGGCGTCCCGAGCCAGTTCTTCAAGGATTGGTATCTGAAAAAGTTCCACACACTCCTCTTGAAGATCATCCGCGACGTCTCCTATGAGTTCCGCAATATCGAATACCTCATCGTGAAAGACGAGCAGCGCAAGACACCTAAGGAAACCAAGAACGTGCGCGGGGCACTTGAGCTTCCCCTTGAGGAGTTTTATATCAACAAGAGCGACAACCTGAATCCCCGCTACACGTTCGACACCTTCGTCATCGGTTCCTTCAATAATCTCGCGTATTCTGCCGCACAAGCGGCGCTCGGGCGCCCAGGCATCACCTACAACCCGTTATTTATCTATGGCGACACCGGGCGCGGTAAGACGCACCTCATCCAAGCTATCGGTAACCAATTCAAGAAACAGTATCAGGGGCGAAAAGTGTTTTATCTCACCTCAGAGAAGTTTGTCGTCGACTACACTGACTCGGTGCAGGCGGGAACCGCAAACCGCTTTAAAGACAAATATCGCCAGTATGACCTTCTTATCATGGATGATGTGCAGTTCCTCTCAAAGAAAGACAAGACGCAAGAAGAGCTTTTTCATCTTTTTAACGCACTCTACGACACGAACAAGCAGATCATCTTCTCCTCTGATCGGCCACCAGCCGCCATTCCCGACATTGCGGAGCGCCTTAAGAGCCGTCTCGCGAGCGGCATGGCGGTCGATATCAGCGAGCCTGATCCGGAATCACGCATGGCTATCGTGCAGAAAAAAGCCGCTCTGCACGGCGTTATGCTCTCAACCGACGTTATTGAATACATCGCGACCACGCTCTCCGGCTCCATCCGCGAGCTTGAGGGTATGGTGAACAGCCTCGTCTGCAACGCTCAAGTGAAAGGAGGTGCGCCGGATATCGCTGAGGTGCGCCAATCGCTCCGCTCCTTCACGCGGCCGCAGAAAAACATATCGGTGAAGAACGTCGTCGACAAGGTCGCTGAATTTTACGGCATCGACGAGGAAAGCATCTACGAGAAGACGCGGCGCCGAGAAGTGGTACGGCCGCGGCAGATCATCATGTATCTTTTGCGCGAGGATTTTAACATCTCCTATCCGACCATCGGCACGAAACTTGGCGGACGCGATCACACGACGGTTATCCACTCCTGTGAGAAGATAAAGCGTGAAGTAGTTGTGGATAGCGAGCTTTCAAATGAGATTCAAAATATTCGTACCCTGCTTGTATGACGGTTACGAGACGGTTATCAACATGTTCCGTTTTTAAAAGAAGGAGCGATATACAATTGTTACAAAGCTATTTTGCCCTATCCCCACTATCAACACCCCTAATAGAGATCGTATGAATATTTCAATTGAAAAAAAAGAATTCTCTGAGGCTGTGCACATCGTCGCCCGGTTCGCGGAGAGAAAGAGCGCGACGCTCCCCGCGCTCTCCTCGATCCTCATCATCGCAGGAGATGACGGTATCAAGCTGCGCGCG
Organism: bacterium; assembly: GCA_021794425.1. GTDB lineage: Bacteria > Patescibacteriota > Minisyncoccia > Phycocordibacterales > Phycocordibacteraceae > C7867-001. Next base: position 12,036 of record JAJYQV010000036.1, on the reverse strand, counting down.
ACGAATCTCGAGACCGGCATCGACCTGAAACTTCCCGGGAAGATACTCGCCGACGGGGTCGTGGCGATTCCTGCGGTTATCTTGCAGCAAATAGCAGGGTCGCTCGCTCATGAAGGCAAGGTCACGCTTGAGCATATCGGCGACATCGTTACGGTGACAAGCGATACAGGGAAAAGCTCTATAAAAACCGTTCCCTATGACGACTTTCCCACCATACCGTTTCCAGAGAACCCTAAAAATCGGGTGGTCATCGCCGGGGTCCTCCTTAAGAATCTTTTTACCGCCATCGCTTCATGCGCATCCCCCTCGACGGTTCGCCCGGAACTCTCGAGCGTCTATCTCTCGATAGAGGGCGGAGTGCTCACTGCTGTGGCGACGGACTCTTTCAGGCTTGCAGAGAAAAAGGTGCCCCTTTCCAATAATGGCTCGCAGGGAACATTCCTTATTCCAGCAAAGAACGCGCTCGATATCGCCCAAGCGCTTCCTGACAATGACATTGTGATGTCGTTTGACGAGCATCAGTGTGCATTCGTGGGCGATCACGGACTGCTCGTATCGCGGCTCACGAATGCTGTCTACCCTGACTACCGTCAGATCATACCGAAAGAATCGGTCGCCGAGGCGATCGTGTTGCGAAAAGACTTCGAAACAGCTCTCAAAAGAACGACAATCTTCTCAGATTCATTCCAGAAAGTGCGCATGCAGTTCGACCCGAAGAAAAACACCTTCTCTTTTTTCGCGAGGAATGCCGACGTCGGAGAGTCATCCGAGATGCTCCCCGCACGCGTCTCAGGGAGCGCGCTCGACCTCTCATTCAATCACCGCTACCTCTCTGCGGTTTTTGCGCTCACTGCAGCAGAAAGCCTCTCGCTCACCGCCTCGGGCATCGGCCGCCCGCTCATTATAAAAGGCGTCGGCGACACCTCGCTTCTCTACCTCGTTTCCCCGATGAATCAGTAAGGTTCTGAAGTGGTGCTCGTCGTCGTGGCGGCGCTCGTGACTGAGAGTGGGACGGGGAGCATTGCGCCGCCGGAGAAAAGATCCGGATGAGACGCATACCAAGAAGCGATGCCGTACTCCCAGTAGGCAAATTGCGGGTCAACTGCAGGGTTTGCCGGAGCAGGGCCTTGAGGATCATTCTTGTTCGTCCAGTACAACAGACTGTGGGGCATGATGATGCCTTGAGCATCCGGTACGCGCCAATTGCCTTGGAGCATGGGCGGCACCGTCGTCGGGATGGGGTCCGGTTCGCCGAAATAGGCTTTCGGGTATTTGGAGAGGGCGTAGGCCATCACGTCATGCCACATCGGGGCGGCAATGAATCCGGCGATAGATTTCACCATAGGCGAGTCGTCGTTATTGCCGGCCCACACGCCAATCGCGATAGAGGGCGTGTAGCCGACGACCCACGCATCCTTGGTGTCGTCAGTCGTGCCGGTCTTTACGGCTACGTCATACCCCGGGAAAGAAAGCGGCGAGTTGAGCGAGTATTCTGGCACCCGCGCCGGCGCATCAGAGAGCATTGCCGACATGTCGCGCGCGATGTTTGCCGGAAGGACTCGAGAGGGCTGCGGAGCATACTGGTACAACACGTTTCCTTGAGCGTCATCGACCTCAAGCAGGCCGGTCGGCGTATTCTTCACGCCATCATCCGCAAAAGCGGCGTACGCGCCGGTGAGGTCGAGTAGACGCACTTCTCCGCCGCCCAAGACAATCGTGAGGCCGTATTGAGCCGCGTCGCCGAGGGACGAGAGCCCGAATGATTTTGCGAGATTTATAGCGTTCGTGATACCCACCAGATACAGGGTTTTGATGGCGGGAATGTTGATTGACTGCGCAAGCGCGGTCTCGAAAGTCATCGGACCGCGGAAGGTGTTGTCGTAATCAGTCGGGGCGTAGCATGGCGCGGTGTTGTTGGTAAGGTCTGATGGTTTGCACGCGGTCGAGAACTGTGTCGGGGTATCGAAGACGACCGTGTCGCGAGTGTACCCGTTCATGAGCGCGAGCGAATAAATGAACGGCTTCATAGTCGAGCCTGGCTGCCGCAGAGCGAGCGCCGCGTTGTATTGGCCGTCAATTGTGGTATCGAAGAAATTCCGTGAACCGACCATAGAGAGAATCTGTCCCGTCGCAGGGTCGATCGCCACGAGCGCGTCGTTTGACGCTTTGAAATTCTTTTCGTTCGTAAGCGCGTAGCTGTTCAGGATGGATTCTGCTTTTACCTGTAGGTCGGCGTCGAGCGTCGTGGTGACCTTAAGCCCGGAAACAAGAGCTTGGGGGCCATACAGCTGCTGAAGCTGGTTGAGAATATAGAAAACGAAATGCGGCGCGATGATGGCGTTATGGCCGGCCGGAGCAAAAGAGACTTTCTCTGCTTTTGCTGCAGTGTAGGTGGCGTCGCTTATGAAGCCGAGGGTGTGCATGCGATCCAGTACAAGGTTTTCACGCGCGTCAAGCGCCGCCCGATTGGGGCCGTAGGGGGAGTAATAGGAAGGCGCTTGAATCATGGCAGCGAGGTAGGCAGATTCGGCCACCGAGAGGTCTTTCGCCGGGATGCCGAAATAGGTCTCAGACGCCGCCTCGATCCCGTAGAGCGTGCCGCCGTAGGGGATGTTGTTGAGATACGCTTCCAGTATCTGGTTCTTCGAATAAACCTGCTCAAGCTTGATGGCGAGCATCCACTCATGGATCTTGCGGACGATACTCTTCTGGTTGGTGAGCAGGGTGTTCTTCACGACCTGTTGAGTGATCGTCGATCCTCCTTGTGCGAGCGCACCGCCGAGCGCGTCTATAAGCATAGCGCGAATGATGGAGGTGAGGCGGATACCGCCATGTTCATAGAAACTCGAATCCTCGATCGCGATCGTCGCTTGTATCGCATTGGGGGAGATGGCGGTCAGAGGAACGACCTCGCGCTTCGCGTCGCGATTGTAATCATAGAGAAGCACCTGCCCGGTGCGGTCATAGATCTTCGTCGATTGATTGACTTGGCGATTGGCGAAGGAACTAATGTCGGGAACCGGCGCGAGCGCCACGGCGACAAGGAGCGCTCCCACCGCGATAAACGCGATACCGATGAGGATGAGGATGATCGCGATACTGGCGTGTCGCCACGAAATCCGCCGAGGTCTTTTCATGGTTTGTATGCTACCACGCGCGGTTCCGCTTGGGGCGGAACCGCGCGTGGTTTTATGCGCACAGGCGCACAGGATCAGAAAGATTCAGGCTCCAAGAACTCAGAATCTTCCTCGTGGAACCCCATTGCGAGCGGGTCCTCGTCGTCCTCATCTTCTTCTTCGTCGCCTATAAACACATTCTCCTCTTCGTCGTCCATCATACCGGTACGTTTCTACATTATGGGTTAATCCCTCGTCAGGGATTGCTCCATTTGAGCAAAATCTATTTTTTATGCAAGTGTCTTTTGGCCGGGGTGGGGATTAGCGGCGCAGAATGCCCACTGAAAGCGCAGTGACGCCGATGGCGATCGCGTCGAGCTCGTCGTCAAGGCGTTTTTTCTCCGGAAGGGCGAGCAGCTTGGGAATCATACTCTCGACTGATTTTTTATCGGCACCGCCATAACCGGTGACCGCCAGCTTTACCTGCTGCGGCGAGCACTCGATGACCGGCAGGGAAGCGAGTCCGGCCGCAGCAAGCACCGCTCCACGGGCCTCGGCGACGCCGAGCGCGGTCTTCTTGTTGACACTGAAGAAGAGTGTCTCGATGCCGAGCGCGTCGGGCGCGTATCCTTTTATTGCCGCAGAAACCGCACGCGAGACCTCGCCAAGGCGCATCGCGGGGGCACCCTTTGCAGGAAGCACGCAACCACTCCACAAGAGCGTCGGTCGCGAAGGGTCGCCCTCGACCACTGCGACGCCGAGCCGATCAAACCCGGGGTCAATACCTAGGATACGCATATGATTGGCTCGGCAGGAACGCAAAGAAAAGCATCGCTCCGGGCCGCTTGGCCAAGTCTCACTGCTTTTCTTTGCGTTCCTGCCTCGCTACGCATCGTCGTCCGTATCGGCGCTCTCGTACCCGCGCGCGTTGGTGAACACCGCCTGCACGTCTTCGTGCTCGTCGAGCGTATCGAGGATCGCCTGCAGCTTCTCTTCGTCGTCTCCAGCGATATCGGTCAGCGGCTCGTTCGGGATGAACTTCATGCCGGTCTTGGTGAAGGCCCAGCTCGCGGCACCGGGCGCTGCAACCTCGAAGCCGAGCTTCGAGAAGAGGTGCTTGATCTCCGGCGTCGTGCGGTTCTTGTTGTCGGTCAAGGCGTCGATGATGATAGCGACGCCGGCGGGGCCGTATGCTTCGTAGACGACCTGCTCGAGCGCCGCGCTGTCTTTCGAGGCACCTTTGGCGATAGCGCGTTCGATGTTGTCCTTGGGCATGTTCGCGGCCTTGGCCCGCGCGATGGCGGCCGCGAGGCTCGGGTCGCTTAGGCTCCCGCCCGCCTTCTTCGACTCGACGGTGATAAGTCGCGCGAGGCGCGAGAAAGCGCGGCTGCGTGCCGCGTCGGTCGCCGCTTTCTGGTGTTTCGTCGTCGCCCATTTGCTGTGTCCTGACATATGCGCACTATACCAAAATGCTATAGTAGAGCCAACATTTTATGAAAGAGAGTATCCCGCAGTATGTGCAGAGTGAGAGATTAAAGATAGATGATGACTTCTACTTCAAGTTTTCTGATGAAGATCAAGAAGCCATGCATTCGCGCGTCTGGCCGTACAAGAATCCCGAATGGATTTTAAACAAATGGAAAGCCCAACTAGAAGCAACTGATGACACTGGGCTTACCGAGGAAGAACTTGAAAACAAACAGCATGCGTTGTGGCTTTGGTACCACCACGCCTCGCAGTTTGCATATAAAGATGGGGACGTAGAGACGGCAATCGCATTTATGCGGCGTCCTCGCAGAATACCCCGACTTCAGTCGGGGTTGAATGAGCCCGCCGGTGGTACGCTCATGAGATGGAAACTCACATCTCGGGGCATGGTGTATATCGGCTTCAGTACCACATCGTCTGGGTCTGCAAGTACCGCCGGCGGATCCTCCGTCCCGGCGTCCCCGAATACCTGGAACGTACGCTCCGAGGCCTGCTGCGAAGTCTGCCGGGCGTGACCATCGAGCAGTTCGGCTCGGACCACGACCACCTGCATCTCGTTATGGAGATACCGCCCAAGTACAGCATCAGCTCGGTCATGGCAGAGCTCAAGAGCCGATCTGCGTCACAGCTGCGCAAGAAGTTCCCCTGGCTTGCGAAGGTCTACTGGAAAGAGAACATCGTGTGGTCGCCCGGCTACTTCGTCAGCAGCGTCGGAGCGGATGAGGCCACCATACGTCGATACGTTGAATACCAGGGACGCCAGGACGGAGGTCAGCTGGCTCTGCAGCTGTGACGCCCCGTCCGCGGGGCGAAAGTACCACGGGTTTACCCGTGGGTATCTATCGATAAAGCTCTCGAATATCGAAATAAAGTCAACCTTGAAAATAACATCACCCCGCTTCTGAAACTCTTATATCTCGGGGATTTTGAAGGTGCGCGGGAATTCTATGAGACCATACCGCTTCGGGTTATGGAACCGCAGTTTATCGAAGGAAAATTTAGTGGAAACTACGAAGAGATAGATAACCCTGAAAGAGAAACCGCGGCAGATACTATCAAGGAGTACGAAAGGTACACGAAAGAAGCTAATTCTTAAGATACGCTTTCCCTTTGTCGGTGAGGACGCGGCCGCGGAGCGAGCGCTCGATGAGGTTGAGAAGGTGTGCTCGCGGTACAATGTTGGTGTGGTGAACATTGCATACATCGACGGACAGAATCTCTATATGGGAACCGCGAAGTGCGCGCCGTCGTGGCGTATCGATTTGGCGCGTTTTCGGGTGTACCTCGAACGGAAATATGGCGTCGGGAAGGCGTTTTACTACCTCGGCTATATCGAAGACAGCAAGCGCGCAGAAGAACTGTATGAAGAGATCCAGTCGGCCGGATTCATCCTCGTTTTCAGACAGCACACGTCCGCCATGCTCGGCAAGAAGAAAGGGAATGTCGATTCGGATATCATCCTCTCGATCATGCGGCGGCTCTATAAACGGGAGGACTTCGGGAAAGTCGTTCTGGTTTCCGGAGATGGCGACTATAAAGGGCTGGTCGATTTTCTTATCGAAGAGGACCGGTTTGCGAAGATACTTTTCCCTAATCGGCAGTTCGCCTCGTCACTCTACAAGACGATCGGCGCGCCGTACTTCGCGCACCTGTCAGACCCGGGCGTGCGCGCGAAGATAGAGAAAAAGAAAAGGGCTCCTTAGGCAGTGAGCCGTTCGGAACCCCCTTCGTCTTAATAAAGATATGATACCGCGCCAGTGCGGCGCGTCAAGCGGCAAGATACGCGCGGCCACGGTCGGTGAGGACGCGGCCGCGGAGTGACCGCTCAATGAGGCCGAGGCGCAGGAGATAGGGCTCATAGACGGTCTCGATGGTGTCGGGGTCTTCATGGAGTGCTGCGGCGAGCGCCCGGACGCCCGCCGGGCCGCCGCGGAAGCTCTCCTCTAGGGTAGTGAGGTAGCGGCGGTCGTCTTTGGTGAGGCCGAGCTCGTCGATGCCGAAGAGCGCGTACGCTTCTTCGCAGAGTTCGGTCGAGAGCGGGCGCTCGCGCACCTCCGAGAAATCACGCACGCGCTTCAGGAGGGAGTTGGCGACGCGCGGCGTCGCACGGCTCCGCGCAGCGACGAGCGCAATGACCTCGTTCGGAGCGTCAAGCCCGAGCAAGCTCGCCGAGCGAGCGACGATATCTTTCAGGTCGTCGTCGCTGTAGAAGTCGAGCTGGTAGGTGCCGCCGCCGAAGCGCGAGCGAAGCGGGCCCGAGAGGGCGGCAACCTTGGTCGTCGCGCCCACAAGCGTGAAAGGCGGGAGCGCGAGCTCGACGGTGCGCGCCGAGGGGCCTTTGCCGAGGATGATGTCGAGGTGGCCGCTCTCGAGCGCAGGGTAGAGGAGCTCTTCGATCTTGTGCGAGAGGCGATGGATCTCGTCGATGAAGAGAACGGTGTTGGGCTCGAGGTTCGTAAGGATGGCGGCGAGGTCGCCGGCGCGCTCAATGGCAACGCCCGAGGTGGTCTTCAAAGGAGATTCAAGCGTGGTCGCGACGAGATAGGCGAGGGTCGTCTTCCCGACACCTGGTGGACCATAAAAGAGGAGGTGTTCGGGCATAGAGCCGCGCTTTTTTGCCGCGTCGATGGCTATCCGGACGTTCGCTTTTATCTGTTTCTGGCCCACGTAGTTATCCCAGTGGGTGGGGCGCAGCGCCGCATCGACTTCAGGCGGGAGGGACGAGAGCGGGTCAGAGGGGGTTGACATAAAAATATGCTAATGCTATATATGGTAGCACAGTTTTTTGATCCTGTTCATACTCCTCTAGGCAAGGCTTGACGGCTTCAGGCGTTTCCCCAAGGACTTTCTGGTCCGGTACTTCGGTGCTGGCGCTGGGAATCTCCTCAGGTGTCTCGTCTACCCCGCATTTATGCGGGTTTTGCCTTGAGGATTATGGGCGGGATTTTCGTTTTGGCACAACAAACGAGGAGACGATCCAGATGAGAGATTCGATTCTCTCACGCTTCAAAATACAAAACCCCGCGTCGCGGGATTTTGTCAGAACGACGCTGCTCTAGAGATGGCTTTTGAGCATCTGGATGACAGCGTCAACACGCTCTTTCGACAACATGCCTGGGTTGAACTCCGGCTTGATATCACCATCGTCCAGACTGCGATTTGATTTCAAGCTGATGCTTCTCTGGATTGCGGGCGAGGCCAATAGTTGCCCGAACCGCTCCCGTGCCGCGATACGCTCAGTGTTGTTCATGGAATCTCTCCATATCAATACCGCCCAGACCGATTCCAGGCAGTGACTTCTTTCTGGATTATACTGGAGGCTCAGCAGTTGGCACAGCGGTGCAATCGTGTACTACCACATCACGATGTTCGACTAGCAACGTATCACGCCGAATGAAAAGAGAAGGAGAACAAAATAACGTTTTCGCGGCGCGCAACGTTATTTTCGTCAGCGCGGGAGGTCGACGGTGTCGGCGACTTCGGAGAGGGAAGTGACGCCCGCGAGCGCTTTCAAGACGCCATCCTGCGCCATCGTGAGGTAGCCCTGCTTGTTTGCCAGTTTTGCAATCTCATTTGCCGGCGGGTTGTCGCGCAGGAAAGAGGCGAGCTCATCGTCCATAAAGATTGCTTCGTAGAGGCCGATGCGGCCCTTGTAGCCAGTCTCGTCTTCATTTGCCGGAGCTGGTTCCCACACCGTCTCTATTTTTTCAGGGATTAAGGTCTTGTCGGCGAGCGGCTCAAACGCTTTCGCAATCATCGCTTTCTCGGCGTCCGTGAGCGGGCGCTCCTTCTTTTTTTCTGGGTCGAGCTTGCGCATGAGGCGCTGAGCCATCGAGACGGTGATTGCCGAACCGAAGGATTTCGGATCGACGCCGAGATCGGCGAGCCGCGGGAAGGTGCCGGCGGCGTCGTTGGTGTGGAGCGTCGAGAAGACGAAATGGCCGGTGAGCGCCGCCTGGATGGCGATGTTGGCGGTCTCGCCGTCGCGGATCTCGCCGACCATGATGATGTCGGGGTCTTGGCGCACGATCGAACGGAGCCCTTCGGCAAACGTGTATTTAGTTCCCTCGACCTGCGTTTGCACGATGCCGTCGAGGTGGTATTCGATCGGGTCCTCGATCGTGATGATTTTTATCTCCGGCCGATGGATCTCGCGCAGGAACGAATAGAGCGTCGTGGTCTTACCGCTGCCGGTGGGGCCGGTGGTGAGCAGCATGCCGTTGGGGCGCCGGATCTCCTGCTCAAGACGCTCAAGGAGCTTCGGGTGGATGCCGAGTTCTTTGTACGAGACTTTCGTCGCCGCGGGATCGAGGATGCGCATCACGATGGATTCGCCGTAGTTGCCGGGGATGAAGGACACGCGCATCTCGACGTCGCCGCCCGCCCGGGTGATGCTGAAGCGGCCGTCTTGTGCGCGGTTGGTGATGTTGAGCTTCACGCCCGAGAGGAGCTTGATGCGCGCGTTCAGCTGGTGATAGGTCGCCGGGTCGAAGAGATAGACATCGGAGAGGAGACCGTCAATGCGCAGGCGCAAGAGAGTGGCATCTTCGCGTGGCTCGAAGTGGATATCGGAGGCGCGCAGCGCGAACGCGCCGGCGAGGAGGATTTCAAAAATGCGCGTCACGCGGGTGAGTGACTTCTCGGCGACGGCATCATCGAGTTCTTTTGCGAGAGCGCCTTTGGACGCGCCTTTTTCTGTTATCTGCGCGAGCGTCGCGTCGAGGATTGAGACGGAGCCAGCCTTCGACGCCGCGGTCGAAGAGAGCTCGCGGTACCGGTCGAGCGCCCGCTCAAGGCTCTTTTGGGACACGAGGAATTGCTGCACCGTGAATCCGCGAGACGCGAGATCGTCGAGGAGTGCGGCGAGCGCGGGGTTGTTTGGATTGTGGACAGCGAGCGAGAGTGCCTTCGACACCTTTGCGAATGCCGCGGCCTCGGCCTTTCGAGCCTCTTCCTCGGGGATGACGCGAAGCGCGTCATTGTCGATCTCTTTGAGCGAGAGATCGGTGTAGGTCATGCCGTACTTCTCGGAGAGGATGCTGGCGACGTCTTCTTCTTCCCGTTCGCGCACCTCAGCGAGTTTTATTTCCGCGTCTTTGGTATCAAATGGCAGGTCCATGCACACATGATAGCCGAGAATCGTAGCAAAGACAGGGGGATTGACAATATATTGTCTGCATGTATACTATTTTTAGTCCCGCGTGCTGTTTCAGCGGCCGAATCATAACCTAAGGAGGTTGCCATGAAGTCCATCGCCGTCTTTCTCATTGTTCTTTTCATCATCCCCGCCCCGGCTTTCGCCGAGTGCATCAGCCTCAATGGTCGCGTCATGTGTGACGCTGATCCAACTGCATCCGCGGTGGTGCCGCCCCAACCTGTTGCAATGACTTGCCCGGCGGGTACGAGCCGGGCCCTGGATGGTTACGGGAATCCGGCTTACGATGCTTATGGACGCCCGCTCTGTGTGGCACCGCAACCGCAAGTGTCCACGGCAGCGGTAGTTGGGGCTGTCATCGGCACAGCAATCCTTTTTAGGGTTTTGGCCGGCCCCCACCACTACAGAGGGCCGTCGCGTTGTTGGCACGGACACCGGTAACTGGTAGCCAAGCGCCCGTCTTCATTTTGAAGACGGGCGCTAACTCATTTTCGGCGGTACAATTGGATGTGATGGAAAAGACGCTCACAACACTCGCGGAACTTGAAGGGGAGGCGGCTCGGTTTGCGCGCGCGGTCGCGCCGGCGGAGCGCGGCGCGACACTCGTGACGCTCTCGGGCGAGCTCGGAGCAGGGAAGACCGCGTTTACCAAAGCGGTCGCCAAAGCGCTCGGCATCGAAGAGACGGTCACGAGCCCGACGTTCGTCATCGAGAAGATCTATCCCCTCCAATCCTGTAGAAGTCGAACTTCTACAAAAACCTGTAGAAGTTCGACTTCTACGGATTTCTCGCGGCTCGTGCACATCGACGCGTACCGGCTCGAGCAGGGTGCCGACCTCGCGCCGCTCGGTTTTGACGAACTCATGCGGGACCCCGCCAATCTCATTTTCCTCGAGTGGCCCGAGATGGTTGCCGACGCGCTCCCGCCCGCGGCTGTGCGCATCACGCTCTCGCCGAACCCCGATGGCTCGCGCACCTTCACCTATGGCGAGTAAGACGAGCAAGAAATCCATCGAGCGCAAACGCATCGTGCTCTTGGATACGCACGCGATCATTCATCGCGCGTACCATGCGCTTCCGCCGTTCACGAGCCCCGCTGGCGCGCCGGTGGGTGCGCTCTACGGCCTCGTCGCGATGCTCTTGAAGATCGTGAACGACCTGCGCCCCGACTATATCGCCGCCTGCTACGACCTCCCGAAGCCCACCATCCGCCACGAAGCATACGAGGACTACAAAGGCACCCGCGCTTCGCTCGACGACGCCCTGGCGGAGCAGCTCGGCGAATCGCGCAAAGTCTTCGAAGCATTTTCCATACCGATGTATGAAAAAGAGGGGTTCGAAGCGGACGACCTGCTCGGCACCATCGCCCACAAGCTCGCGGACGACGACGTGGACGTCATCATCGCTTCGGGCGACATGGACACGCTCCAGCTCGTGGACGACAAGCGCGTGCGCGTCTACACGCTCAAGAAAGGACTGAACGACACCATTCTCTACGATGAAGCTGCGGTGAAGGAGCGGTTCGGTTTCCCGCCCGCCTTGATCCCCGACTACAAGGGCCTCCGCGGTGACCCATCCGACAACATAAAAGGCGTGCCCGGCATCGGCGAGAAGACGGCGACCGAACTCATCACTCTCTTTGGCGGCATCGACGACATCTATGATGCGCTCGAGAAGAAGGGCGACGACGCGTTTCTCAAAAAAGGCGTGAAGGCACGCACGATAAAACTCCTGCACGAGCACGAAGAAGACGCGCGGCTCAGCCACGCGCTCGCGACCATCCGGCTCGACGCGCCGATTACCTTTGCACTCCCAGAAACGCCGTGGCGCGAGCACGCGAGCGCGCCGAAGATGATCGAGCTTTGCGACGAGCTCGGCTTCCGCTCGCTCAAGGCGCGCGTGAAGACCGCGCTCGGGAAAGACGAAGACCTCGAGCTCGTCGATGACGCGGCTCCCGAGGACGAGGAAGAAGAGATCGACGAGACCCGTTTCCGGGAGGCGCAGGCAATGCTCTGGCTCGTTTCATCGGAGTTTACGAACCCCTCGCTCGACGACCTCCTTGCGTACACGAAGAAGCGCGTGTTTGACGAGGCATACGCAGCACTCGAAGAAGAGCTCGCAAAACTTGGACGCGTGAAAGAGGTGTACGAGGACATCGAGAAGCCGCTGGTGCCGGTCATTATGAAAATGGAGGCACGTGGCGTCCTCGTCGACACGAAGATGCTCGCAAGACTCGCGAAGGACTATCAGCAAGAGCTCGCGAAGATGGAGGAGTGC
>JAJYQV010000009.1 GCA_021794425.1 bacterium | reverse complement strand
GATGACGCCCGAGGGCGGTGGCGTTCGTGAGGGTTGCGGTAGTAGTGGAGAGACCATCGCCATAGCCGGCGTTAAAGCCAAGGAAGGTGTTGAAGTTTCCCGTGGTGTTGGAGTAGCCGGAATTATAACCGAGGGCGGTAGAAGAAGCGCCGGTGGTGTTGGAGAAGAGGGATCGGTACCCATTGGCAACGTTGTATGAGCCGGTGGTGTTGGAGAAGAGGGACTGGTAGCCGGAGGCGATGTTGTCGGAGCCGGTGGTGTTGTTGTAGAGGGCGTTGTAGCCATTGGCGGTGTTGGAGTAGCCGGTGGTGTTGTAGTAGAGGGCGCCCATACCGAGGGCGGTGTTGTAGAAGCCGGTGGTGTTGGAGTTGAGGGAGTAGACGCCATTGGCGGTGTTTTGATAGCCGGTGGTGTTCGAGAAGAGGGAGTATGCGCCGGAGGCGGTGTTGTAGTTGCCCGTGGTGTTGGAGAAGAGGGACTGGTAGCCGGAGGCGGTGTTTTGATAGCCGGTGGTGTTCGAGAAGAGGGACTGGTAGCCGGAGGCGATGTTGTCGGAGCCGGTGGTGTTGGAGTAGAGGGAAGCATAACCGGAGGCGATGTTGTATGAGCCGGTGGTGTTGGAGGCGAGGGCAAGGGAGCCATTGGCGATGTTGTATGAGCCGGTGGTGTTGGAGAAGAGGGACTGGAAACCGAAGGCGGTGTTGTCGGAGCCGGTGGTGTTGGAGAAGAGGGATCGGTACCCATTGGCAACGTTGTATGAGCCCGTGGTGTTGGAGAAGAGGGACTGGTAGCCGGAGGCGATGTTGTCGGAGCCGGTGGTGTTGGAGTAGAGGGATTGATAGCCGGAGGCGGTGTTGGAGGAGCCGGTGGTGTTCGCCTGCCCTGCTTGATAGCCGGTGAACGTGTTGTATCCTCCGCTCGTGGTTGAGGTGCCTACCCCGAAGCCGAGGAAGGTGTTGAAGCCGGTGGAGGAGGCGGTGAGGAGGGTGGTGCCGCCTTGCTGGTATCCAGTGGAGGAGGTGGCGTTAAAGAGAGAGGCGGTGGCGGAGCCGGTGAAGACACTGGAGCCGGCGACCGAGAGCGTGGCGTAGGGGGAGGTGGTGCCGATGCCGACGTTCACGGCGTATGCTCCGGCGCCGCCTAAGACAAAGGAGTTCGAAGCGGTGACTTGCGCGTTGTACCCGAGGGCGGTGGCATTCGAGAGGGTGGCGAGAGTGGTGATGGTGCCGTCGGTGTAGCCTGCGTTCATGCCGAGGAAGGTGTTGTTGTTGCCGGTGGTGTTGGCGTAGCCGGCTTTGTAGCCGTTGGCGGTGTTATAGGCGCCGGTGGTGTTCGAGAAGAGGGAGTAAGGGCCGAGGGCGGTGTTGTTGTTGCCGGTGGAGTTGGAGTAGAGGGAGGAGTTGCCGAGGGCGATGTTATAGGAGCCGGTGGTGTTCGAGAGGAGGGAGTAGTAGCCGGAGGCGGTGTTGAAGGAGCCGGTGGTGTTGGAGGAGAGAGAAGCATAACCGTTGGCGGTGTTATAGGCGCCGGTGGTGTTCGAGAAGAGGGACTGGTAGCCATTGGCGGTGTTCTGGTATCCGGCAGTGTTCTGGAAGAGGGACTGGAAGCCGAGGGCGACGTTGTTGTATCCCGTGGTATTGGCGTAGAGGGACTGGAAGCCGGAGGCGGTGTTGGCGACGCCGGTGGTATTTGAATAGAGGGAGGAATCACCGCTTGCCGTGTTTTGGTACCCGGTGGTGTTCTGGTAGAGAGCGAGGTTGCCGAGGGCGGTGTTGTTGTTGCCGGTGGTGTTGTTGAAGAGAGATCCATATCCATTGGCGACGTTGTATGAGCCGGTGGTATTGGCTTGGCCGCTTTGGTATCCCGTGAACGTGTTGTATCCCCCGCTGGTGGTTGAGGTGCCCACACCGAAACCGACGAAGGTGTTGAAGCCAGTGGAGGAGGCGGTGAGGAGGGTGGTGCCGCCCTGTTGGTATCCCACGGAGGAGGTGGCGTTGAAAGAGGAGGCGGTGGCGGAGCCGGTGAAGACGCCCGAGCCGGCGACCGAGAGCGTGGCGTATGGGGAGGTGGTGCCGATGCCCACGTTCACGGCGGAGGCGCCGGTGCCGCCGAGGATGAGGGAGTTGGAGGCGGTGACCTGGGCGTTGTACCCGAGGGCGGTGGCGTTGGTGAGGGCGGCGCCGGTGGTCACCGTGCCGTCAGTGTAGCCGGCGTTGGTGCCGAGGAAGGTGTTATAGGTGCCGGTGGTGTTTGCCTCACCGCTCCGGAAACCGAAAGCCGAGTTTCCGCCGGCATTGGTGTTTAACAAGGAGGAATAACCGATGCTTGTGTTTTGATTGCCGCCTGTATTGTTTGCCAGAGCGCCGTTGCCAACAACCGTGTTGGCAGGGGCGGCTCCCCCTCCCAAGCCGACAGTCATCCCACTGATGGAAGCATCATTGGTCGCGGTGAACGTGGTGCCGTTGTAGGTGAGAGAGCCGTTTGAGGTGATGCTCGTGCCGTTGTAGTAAGTAACGCCATTGGTGGTCTGACTGGTAGCGTTTGTGCCGCCGCGCGCGATAGCGAGGGTGCCGGTGGTGTCAGCAAGCGCAACACCGAGAGAGCTGGTCGCCGTGAGCGTGTACCCGCCAGACGCGTTGCCGAGGAGGAGTTGCCCGTACGCGGGGACAGCTGCGAGACCGGTACCGCCATAGAGCACGCCGATAGAGGATGAAGCGGAGACGACGCCGTTGTTGGCTTGAAGCGGGCCGTTGAGAGAGCCGAGGGTGAGTGCGTTTGACGTGATGCCATTTGTGAATGTCTGAAGCTGGCTGAAAGCGTTAGCGGTGGTGGTGCCGAATGCCGTGCTGATGGTGTTGGCGGTGTTCACGAGCGGATAGGTGAAGGAGAGAGCGGCTTGTTTGCTGTTGAACGTGTTCCAGTCCGTCGAGGAGAGATACCCGTTCTGCGAAGCGTTAGCCTGCAGGATGGATGCGGTGCCGGCGGAGTACTGGAGCGGCGAGGTCCATGAGGAGACGGAGTTGTTGTATGCGGTGTTCCAGTTGGTGGTGGAGGCGGTGAGCGGGATGGTGTAGCCGGAGGTGAGGGAGAGTGCGAGGGTGCCGGAGGTGGTGACGGGAGAGCCGGTGACCGTAAGAGCGGCGGGGGCGGTGAGGGCAACCGAAGTAACGGTACCCGAGCCGCCGGATCCGCTTCCTACACAAACGCCGTTTACAGCGAAGCAGCCTGAGGCGAGATCAATGCCGTTTGCAAACGAGGATGTAGCCGTGCTGCTAGTAACGTTCAAGAGGTCTGTCTGGAGGCCGCCGGTGAATGTGCTCGTGGCCGTAGTGGTGGCCGTGAAGTAAGGTGCCGCGATTGCCGTACCCGAAGAGAGGCCCGAGATCGAGAGTGCACCGACACTGAGCGTGCCGCCGACGGTGAGGTCGCCACTTGCCGTGAGAGAGCCGGCAACAGTCGTCGTCGCGAGCGAAGCAGTTCCGCTCGAGAGATTACCGAACGTGCCGGTCGTTGCCGAAACAGAAGTGCCGTTTGTCAGCCTGCCACCGTCGAATACACCTCCGAGGAAGCTGCCATTGTGGACGGTGAGGTTTGAGAGATCCTGAATCATGTTCACCTGCTGAATCGTCGTAACATTCGTCGCCGTCTGTGCGGCAACCGGCTGAACCATACCCGCGACGGTCGCGAGAATATTGGCGCGCAGCGACGCAAGCGACTGATTCACAAAGTTCTCTGAGACCCCGTTCACCACCGTGGTGTATGTCGGATAGCTCGTGACCGTGGTGACACGAGGCGCGGCCAGCGCGCTTGGCGCACGCGGAGTAGTTTGCGTCATGGGAGCTATCGGTTGAGGTGATACGTTCACCATCGTCGAGGTGGCAAAGGGCAAGACGGGCGGCGCTGCATTCGGTACGACGGCAATGTCCGAGTTCGAGCCAGCCCCTAACAGCCCCGCGACCGCTTTCGCCGCGGAGCCAAACAGATCGTGAATCGTCTGGTAGGTAAAGAGTGCCGCTTGCTCGCCCGAAGAGAGTACGGGAAAGGCCGCCGCGAGCGCCGAGGAAGCGGACCTCCCCGAGACCGCGTGCGTGCCAAACGAGTCGAGAGCGAGAGCACTCTTGCCGAGCAGGCCGAGGTACGCATCCTCCAAGGCAGGCGGCGCGGAAACGGCAAGAGACGCCGCAGCACGAGCGAATGTGTGCATCCCTGCCACACCGGCATACGCGAAGCGTCCCGTGCCCGAGACGAGCACGAGATACCGTTCAGAAATTCCATTAATGAACGCGACGAAACGGTGTGCGGCCGCGTATTCTACCGAGAACGCCGCGCGCGCGAGTGCCGGCGCAAGCACAGCGGGCGCTTGAGTTCCCCGCAGGTAGAGCGTTGTCGCGAGTGCGGGGAGCCGTTCAGTGGCATCAGCGAGTGCGGACCCCACGGCGCCCGCGAACACGACCGTCGCGCGCGCACTCACGGGCGCGGCGGCGGAGAGACCATACGCGAGCGCAACGTCAGCGCGTATCGCCGCATGCGACACAGCGACGGCAGCACGGCCGGAGGCAACCGTCGCGCGCGCGATGCGGTACGGTGCCCCGGCAAGCGCGTCGCGAGCGCCCGTACCGAGCGCGAGCGCCCCCATGCCCGACCGCAAGATGAGCGATCGATACTGGGCGAAAGATGCCTCGATGGCACCATACGCCCCATTGCCGAGCTCAAGATACGAATCAGCGAGCGCGCGCGCGATGCGCGATGGCGTCGTGACAAACGCATAGGCATCAAGCGCCGATGACCACACTCCTTCAAACGTCGGCAGCGGCGCGCGCGCGGCGAACGGCGCGGCAGCAGGCGAGCCGAGACGCCCGTGCGCGTCTTTCGGAAGAGTCATGCGGACAAAGGAGAGATCCGGGCGAGCAAGGATGGGCGACGCAAGCTGTGCTGAGGCGAGGGCGGCAGTTGACGCGAGGCGTGCGTTCTCTGTATCAGCCGCGATGATTGCCGCGGTCACCCGTGCCCCAATGTCGCCTGGGATAGTGCCGAACGTCGCCGAGAATCCCGAAGCGGCTTCGTGAGATATTGCTACGACACGCGCGGTGAGCTGCGGCGCCGCCACGACTTGCGCCGCGAACGCGCCCGAGGCGACCACGAGAAGCGCCGCCGCTGCCGCGAAGAATCGCGAGTGCGGCGAGCTCCTCCTCATTTCCACCTGCGGCCAAACGAGCGGTATTGAAGTTTCTGCCGCGCGGCGCGGCGATGCCTGATGCATGCGATATTCTTTTTTGCGCGCATGAGTGAGGGCGCGCGCCTGTTCTGCATTTCTGTTCGCCTGTTTTTCCAGAAAGCCTTCGAGCGAACTTTTCTCAACCAACCAGCTATGACCGATTTTCTGTCCGTTGATTTTCCCGGAACGAACAAGACGCGCGAGATAGTCCGACGTGTATCCCGACAGAGCTCCCGCATCTTTTGTCGTAATCAGTTTTTTTTCAAGAAGTGAGCTCATGTCGGATAGCAGAATTACTTAAATAATAACTTATGATTCCGGCACGTTCTATAAAAATTGTGTGGATAAGATGCATACGAAAAAATGGGTGGATTCTCTCAGAGAATCATCACCACAATGGGCCACTTCGGCACGAGGACTTGGAGCACTTCTGAAAACCTTTCTGAATGAAGTCTTATCATTGAGAAAGGCCTGTTTTGTTCTCTCTGCCTGCAGGAGACAGACCGAGTGAGGGAAAATTCGAGGATTATGGAAAGACGAAGTTCTGGACTGGCGCTATTTGTGAAGATACGCGCCTGCGCTATCCGTTTGTTTGTTTTGATTTTACGCTCGGCGCTTCGAGCACACGAAGTCGCCTACGCCACAAAAGCCATGGGCAAAGGAAGAGATTTCGTATATCCGGATTATCTAACATATACGCGTCTATTCCTGGCTCACTTTTTATGCGGATCGCACTTAAAAGCTTAAGACGCTCCCGCGGGAGCGTCTTCCAATAAAGTTAAAGTTCCGTTTCTACGGGAGACTTGCGTTGAAGTCTCTTCTCTGGAAGAGAGAATAGGCCGAATGAAGCGAAGGATTCCCAAGGACAGGGACTCCGAGAGGGGTTATGAGCGAGCGCTAAAGAATTGAGCCGCGATTCATGCAGCATGACCCTAGAGCATGTCTCAAAACCCTCCCCGAGCGAGGAGTGTTTCGTGTAAAAGACTTGAATGGGCCCTCTTTTACATGGAACAGTCCGAGCGAGGGGCGGATTTGAGGGGTTTTTGGGCAAGCTCTAAAAAACCAAAACGCACCTCCTTCGCTTTCGCTTCGCGCAACGAAAAATGTCATCTCGTATATACCAGACGAGAAATGACCTGATGTATTTATTTAATGTAGACCACTGCTCCAGAAATTATCGCAACTTGTTTAACCGAGATTACATATTTATCAAAATACCCGGCTCCCGTGAGAGCTAGTCCGAGGAAAACTGCGGCCAACAAGATGGATACGGCTTGGACCCCTCTCGTTACCTTACTCAACCGCATGTGAATCGTGCGTGACCTGGGCTCCCCGCGCTCTTGAAGGCCCCTCGGCGCGCGCTCTTCTTCCCGCTCCCGGATTTTCCCCACGATGTGAAGGGGTACGCTGACAACCGTGTCTTCCTGGGTCTCAAGCCCTTCTTTTTCTTCCTCTGAGCCCTCTGACGTGACGGCCGTGCTCGTAGAAGAGAGCATTTGGGTGCCAATCATCGGGAAGTTATCGGCGGTGTGCTCGACTCGTGTCTCTAGCTGCTTCGGTGGCTCAGCCACCACGGGCGCCACGATCTCGGGTAGCAGCAGCTCATCCTCCAGTGGGGATACCGGTGACATTTGGAGCGGTTCAGCTTTCTTCTCTAACCGATTAAGCGAAGGAAGAAGCTCGATACGAGGTGATGATTCGTATCGCGGAGATTCCCACGTCTGACGAGGATCCCAAGCTGTCGGCGCGGTCTCCTGCGATGTACTATTTTTTTGTTCGACGACCTGAGGCCCGAAGCGATGGTCTTGAATCGCGGATTCAAGGACATACCAGCTGCGCCCGACGAGACGCGCGGGCACACGGCCTTCTCGGCAGAGCTGGCCGATGTAATCCTTCGCGTACCCGGTTAGTTTCGCGGCTTGTTTTGACGATACGTACTTCTTTTCTTCGATGAGGAGTTCCTCCATGGCTGCAGTATACCCAGCTCGCCCGTCTTTTGAAAGTTGGCGTTGGGTATAAGCCCTATCTCGGCTCGCGAAGAAGTGCCCCGAGTGGGGACCGCGCTTCCTCGGGCAGCGTGCGCAACGCTACCCGAGCTCTGCGACGAGGATCTCCTTGAGCACGACCGGATTCCCCGCTCCACGGGTGGCCTTCATGCTCTTGCCGAGAAGGTATTGGAGTGCTGCTGTCTTTCCTGCGTGATATTCCTCGACCGCCTTAGCTTCCTCACCGAGGACGCTCTTGACCGCTTCTGTGAGCGCGACCGGATCGTGCACTTGCATGAGACCTCGCTCCCTCGCGATAGCTTCAGGGTCGCCTCCTTTTTCAGTCAAAATAAACAGAGTGTCTTTGGCGCCGCGCGAGGAGAGCTCGCCCGAGAGGGCAAGACGAATAAGTTTGGCGAATGCGAGCGGGTCGAGCGCTGCGTATTCCTCGAACCCTTTTTTCGCATATATGCCTGCAAGATCGGAGACGAGGTAATTAGCGGCGAGCGCAACGGGCTCTTTCGCCTTGTCGAGCGCTACAGTAACAGCATCAAAAAACTCAGCGCGCTCCGGCGCGGCGCACAGATACGCAGCGTCGCTTTCTTTGAGCGCGTATGCGTGCCGGTAGCGCTCCCGGCGCTCCCAAGGGAGCTCCGGCAAAGACGCCCGTATCGCTTCTCGCGAAAACTCGGGGACTTCCGAGAGAAAAAGTTTTGGGAGGTCGGGTTCTGGGAAATACCGGTAATCGGCACTGCCCTCCTTGAAGCGCTGGTGGAACGTGGATTGCTTTGCTTCATCCCAGCCGCGGGTTTCTTGCACCACCTTCCCGCCGCTCTCGATGAGCGCCGTCTGGCGCTCTATCTCAAACGCGATCGCGCGCTCGACCGAACGGAATGAATTGAGATTTTTAACCTCCACTTTCGTTCCAAATGCCCCTTCCTTGTTTGAGACAGAAATGTTCGCCTCAATGCGCATTTCACCTTTCTCAAGGTTCGCCTCGCCCGCGCCCAGCGTGCGAAGGAGGAGCTGCAGTTCACGCGCAAACCGCCCCGCCGTCTCAGCATCATGAATGACCGGCTCCGTAACAAGCTCCATGAGCGGAATACCGGCGCGATTGAAATCGACGTGGCTTTTGCCTTTGGCGTGTATCGAGCGCGCGGTATCTTCTTCAAGATGCACCCGCGTAATTGCGACGCCGGAAAGCTCCCCGCCTAAAACGAGTGGGTGTTCATACTGGCTGATCTGGTAGCCCTTCGGGATGTCTGGATAAAAATAACTTTTGCGATCGAACTCGCTGAAGTCAGCGAGTTTGCCACCGATCGCCGTACCGATGCGCAGCATGTGCTTGACCGCTGCGCGGTTAATGACCGGAAGCGTGCCTGGGTGCGCGAGACAAACCGGACACGCGTTTGCATTGGGCCGCTCCTCGTCAGGATCATTCGCGCAACCGCAGAACATCTTGGTGCGTGTCTTGAGCTCGGCATGAACTTCAAGTCCGATAGTCGGGCGATATTGCATAGTAGGCAGTATGCCGCAGGTGGAAGACAGAAGCAACCAGGGGACAGTCCGACAGCCTGCCTAGAACTCTCCCATCGGGGAGCGACTTTAATCGCCCTTAGAGATGATGGCAGCGAGCCGATCTGAAAAGAGCTTGAGCGCGGTCGGGTCCTCAATTGAGACCGAAAGGACTTCCCTTCCTGTCACCCTGGCGAGTTTTTTCATCTTTTCTGTGGAGTCTTCCAGAGAAACGAGGTCCGTCTTTGAGAGGACGATAACTTCTTGCTTTTCAGATAATCCTCGGCCGAAGGAGTCTATTTCTTTTTGCACCTCTTTATAGGCTGCGATTGGGTCGTCTTGGTCTGCCGAGACGAGATGTAACAGTATTCCTGTGCGTTCTACGTGCTTAAGGAATTTTATTCCGAGACCTCGTCCAGACGAGGCTCCCTCAATAAGTCCTGGGATGTCAGCAAGAATATAGCCATAGAAGCTCCCGAGATTGGGTTCAAGTGTCGTGAAGGGATAATCGCCTATTTTTGACTTTGCGCGCGTAAGAGCGTTCAAGAGCGACGATTTCCCCGCGTTCGGGAGTCCAATGAGTCCTACATCGGCGATAAGCTTTAACGAGAATTCGATATCCCCGCCCTTCCCCTCTTTTCCGTTCGTCTGCTCGAATGGATTCTGATTCGTGGAGCTCTTGAAGTGCGCGTTACCCTTTCCTCCGAATCCGCCACGGAACAGGACCACGCGCTCGCCTTCCTTCGTAATCTCGCGCTCCTCCCCGGTCTGAACGACGCGCGCGACCGTTCCGATCGGCACCTTGAGAAGCGCGTCAGCGCCATTGGCGCCGTTCTTCAATTCACCCTGCCCCGCCACGCCATTCTCGGCGATAAATTTCTTCTCGTAACGAAAATTCTTGAGTGCGGAAAGGTCACGCGCGCCAACCAAGACCACATCCCCTCCCCTACCTCCATTGCCACCACTCGGACCGCCGCGCGCTTTTTCTTTGGTGTGCGCCCACCGAACGACGCCGTTGCCACCCTTGCCTGACGCGGCGTATATCGTTACTTCGTCGACAAAAGCCATATCAGTCGCGCGGCACGATCCCCCAGCCTTCTTGCAGCAGGGGCTCAGCTTTCTTGAACTTGAGCGTCTTGGTCTCGTCGCCGTTCTTGATGGTGACGAAGTCATTACGGCCGTACCCAGCGGTCTTCTGCACCGGTGCTGAAGCACTGTCCTCGCTCTCTCCTGCCGCAACGATCATCGCGCGGGTCTTCTCTTCTTCTGCGCGGATACGCGCATCTTCTGCCACCTGCAGGCGCGGCACGGCCTCGATGAACGCCGTCTTGATGCTCTCTTCAAGCGCTCGGAAGCGCATGAGCCCTTCACGACGGTACTCGATGAGCGGATCCCGTTGTCCGTAGGCGCGCAACGACACGGAACGCCGAAGGTAGTCCATGGTCTCAAGATGCTCGAGCCAGAACATATCGATGACCTGCAGAAACAGGTGGCGCAGGAGTGACGAGAATGCCGTGCCGAGCTCGCCCTTCTTCGCATCGAGCGCCGCGCTCGCCGCCGCATCGCTCCCGATGAGCGTCCGAATAAGCGCCTCTACGTCGGCATCACTCCCTTCAAGGGCGGCGCGGCGGCGGGCATAAATAGCGAGTCGTTGCGTGTTCATGACATCGTCGTAAGCAAGGACCTGCTTGCGAGAATCGAAATTGAATCCTTCGATCCGCTCCTGCGCCGTCTCAAGCGATTTCGTGATCATTCCGCTTTCTATCGGCTCGTCCTCCGGAATGCCGAAGCGTCCCATAACCTTCTTCAAGGTCTCGGCAGCAAAGACGCGCATGAGCTTGTCTTCGAGCGACACGTAGAAACGCGTCTCGCCGGGATCTCCCTGACGACCCGAGCGCCCGCGCAACTGGTTGTCGATGCGGCGTGCGTCGTGCCGCTCGGTACCGATGACTGCGAGGCCGCCTTTCTCAAGGACTGAGGCTCGCTGCTCCTCCGTGGCGAGCGCACCGCCGAGCTTGATATCGACGCCGCGCCCCGCAAGATTCGTCGCGACCGTGACGCGCCCCTCTTTCCCTGCATTGGCGATGATCTCGCCCTCACGTTCATGATTCTTCGCGTTCAACACCTCGTGCGGCACGCCCTCCTTGGAGAGGAAGGTGCTCACTATCTCATTGTCCTCGATGGAGACGGTCCCGACGAGGACAGGCTGTCCGGCCGCATTCCGTTCTTTCACCGCCCGCGCGACAGCGCGATACTTCCCGACGGCCGTCTGGAAGATGAGGTCATCATAGTCTTTGCGCGCAACCGGACGATTGGTCGGAACGACGACGACTTCGAGCCCGTACACGGTGTAGAACTCTTCTTCCGAAGAGAGTGCCGTTCCGGTCATTCCCGCGAGCCGTTCATACATGCGAAAGAGATTCTGGAAGGTGACGGTTGCGTACGTACGCGTCTCCTCTTTTATCGCGACGCCCTCTTTGGCCTCGATCGCCTGATGCAAGCCTTCTGACCAGCGGCGTCCGGGCTGAAGGCGCCCGGTGAATTCATCCACGATGATGATCTCGCCGTCGCGCACGATGTATTCTTTGTCCTTATGAAAGAGTGCTTGCGCACGCACGGCAGTCTCAAGGTGGTGCGCGTATTTCATCCCGCCCTCAGTGTAGAGGTTCTCAAGTCCGAGCGCGACTTCTGCAGCGTGGATACCCTCTTCGGTGAGTTGGATCGCTTTCCGCTTCTCGTCGATGGTGTAGTCCCGGTCTTCTTTGAGCGAGCGTACGATTCCAGCGAAACGCTCGTAGAGCTGCTGCGAATCGCCGGACGGCCCGCTGATGATAAGCGGCGTGCGCGCCTCGTCAATGAGGATCGAATCGACCTCGTCGATAATTGCGTAGTGGTGGCCGCGCTGCACGATCTGAGACGCGTCATATGCCGTATTGTCACGCAGATAATCGAAACCGAGCTCGTTGTTGGTGACATAGGTGATGTCGGCGGCGTACGCCTCCTTCTTCGTGACTGGACGCAGGTAATCATAGAAGACCTTGAAAGAGCCCTCTTCGTCGCGCTCAGCGTCCTCTTCTTTTGCGACATGCGACGCGTCATAGCGATACGCGCCTGCACTCGTCACGACGCCGACCGTAAGGCCGAGGAAGTCGTACACTTGCCCCATCCACGCACTATCGCGACGCGCGAGATAATCGTTAACGGTAACCACGTGGACGCCTCGCCCCGCGAGCGCGTGGAATGTCGCGGGAAGGGTCGCGACGAGCGTCTTTCCTTCGCCCGTGCGCATCTCGGCAATCTTGCCTTCGAGGAGCGCCAGGCCGCCCATGATCTGCACCTCGAAATGGGGCTGATGGAGCGTGCGGCGCGACGCCTCGCGTACGAGCGCGAAAACGAGCGGGATATCATCTTTCTTTGTCGCGCCAGCGGCTGTCGCGCGCGCGCGCACCTCGAGCGCCCGCGCGCGCAACGCTTCGTCCGGAAGCGCCTTGTATTCCTCCTCAAGGGCGTTCGCCGCCACGACAATCGGTGCTGCAGCCTTTAAGAAGGCCGCGGATTGGTTTTTAGAAAAAAGCGATGAGAGGTTGAACATGACACTGCACTATACCATACCGCGCTTTCCCAGTCTAAAGAGAAAATCCGTCCGCCATCTGGCGGACGGATTTTCTCTTTAGACTTACGCGCGCTTCTTAGCGGCCTTGCGCTTCTTCGCGACCTTCTTCACTGCCTTCTTTGCAGTCTTCTTGACTGCCTTGCGGACAGTCTTCTTCACTGCCTTTCGTTTCTTTACGGCCATGGTGGTTGTGAATTAGAAATGATGACTTATAAGTCGACCCGTCTGCGCGTAAAAATTTTTATGCACAAACGTTTCTAATTGATATTATTGCGCGGAAAAAACTTTTTGCGCATGCAAAAAAATATTTTATGTGGATAACTTTTGCAAAAACTTTTCTCCGCAAAAAAAATTATAAAAGTTTTTGTGTACCGAACATTTCTACTTCGCGTTCAAGCATGATGCCGGTCGCGGCAAACACGCGGTCGCGTACGTCATCCGCAAGCGCGTCGACTTCAGCGGCGGTTGCACCACGCTTCGCGACGATGATGAGCGGCTGCTTCTCGTAGAGCCGCACGCGACCCTTCGCGTAGCCTTTGAGCGAGAGCGCACGGTCGAGGAGCCACGCGAGCGAAACCTTCACGTGGCTGCCGTCTTCCTGCGGGAATGTCGGCAGCCCCGGGAAGCGCTCCGCGAGTTCGGCCGCGCGCTCGCGCGGAATGACCGGATTCTTGAAAAACGACCCCGCCGTTCCCTCCTCGGCGAGCGAGGGGAGCTTCCCCGCGCGGATAGCTCGGACCGCGCGCACGATCTCACGCGGCGTGACGAGCGGGACGCCAGACGCTTGCGCGCGCGCGAGGTCGGGGTACGCAAGGTTTGGCCGTGTGCGCTTGGCGAGACGGAGCGCGACACGCGTGATGATGGACGCGCGGCGGGTCTTGAAAAAACTCGAGCGGTATGCGAAAGCCGCTTCGGCGCGCGCGATGCGGCGCGCGCCACCGGTCGCGCGATCGACGACATCAGCGTATTCGAATGTCTCGGAAAGTTCCGCTCCATACGCGCCGATGTTTTGTACGGCCGCTCCCCCGAGCGTGCCCGGTATGCCGGCAAGATTTTCGATACCCGAGAGGCCGCGCGCCGCGGCAGCATCGACGGCGTCTTCCCAAAGCGCGCCGGCGTCAGCGATGAGGAGCGCGTCGCCGCCGGCGTCTTCAAAAGAGACGGCGCCCGAGGCGATACGCAACACGATCCCGTCAACGCCTTCGTCCCCGACCAGCACGTTGCTGCCAGCACCGAGCACGAAGAGTGGGAGACCGCTCTCGCGCGCAAGCGCGAGAGCGGTCCGCACCTCTTCTTCGGAGCCGGCTTCAATAAAGAAACGGGCCGCGCCACCGATGCGAAAGGTCGTGAGGGGCGCGAGCGGAACGTTTGAAGTTTGGCTTATCCTGCCTGACGTCATTGCACAGGCGCCTTCCCTTCTATCTGAGCGATGGCCGCAGCCGCAGAGGAAGAAGCGTCGGGATACAGCGCGACGGCGGCGTTGATGGTCTTTATCGCAGCGGCCTTGTTTCCGCTTGCGTAATACGCGGCAGCGAGTCCAAACCACGTTTGCGCTCCCGCGGAGGGCGTCGCGCGGAGCTTCCAGATGTCAATAAGGCGCGACCAGTCCTTGGTGCGGTAGTATGCGACCGCGAGGATGTCGCTGTCGACCGTCGTGGTGCCGTAAGCGCTGAGCAGGACCTTGTCGGCCGTCGCGGCGTCACCGGCGGCAAAGTCGCCGGCGGCGGCGTACGTGGCGAGAGCCGCGAATTGCGGGCCGAGCGCATAGGCCGCATTGAAGTCGCTCTGGGCCGCTTTCGTGTCGCCCAGGTCCCACTCGAGCGCACCCGCCTCGATCCATATCTCCTCTTTCTTTGGTGAGAGGAGCGCGGCTGCCTGCACCTGCTTGAGCGCGTCGGCGACATCCCCCGCCGAACGATACGCATAGGAAAGCTCAAGCCGTTCGCGCGCATCAAGCGGGTATGCGGCGACTTGCTTCTGCATCTCGGTAATGGCAAGCGAGACTATCTTCTGCTTCTCGTCGGTCGTCGCGCTCTGGCTCTGCGCGACCGACGCGGCAAACGAAACGAGCTGCTCGCGGACTTCCTGCGCAGCGAACGACGGATGCGCCGCAAGATCTTCGAACGCGGCGATATTCGCATCAATGCCCGAGGCCGACGGCGAGAGCGCCGTGATGAGCTCGCCCGCCACCTGCAGGCCCGGCACATTGACCGTCCAGATAATTCCCGCCGCCACCACCGCCGCAATCGGCAACGCATACATCATGCCTCCCTCGGCGTCTAGGACCGGCGCATCCTCGGCCTTCTTGCACGGCCGAGCGACCTGTGAGTCAACGAGCGCGAGGATGGCAAAGAAATAGACATAGGAGTAGAGATTGTCGAATACGAAAAAGTTATGGACGGCATAGCCTGCAAGCGCGGCCGTGAGCGCGATGCGCTCCGGCCGCGAGAGCTCTGAGCTGCGCCACAAGAGCACGATAACCGTGCCGAAGAGCGCGAGGTAGAGCAGAAACGCCGGCACGCCGCCAGCCGTGAGCCAGTCGATGAACGCATTATGCGCACGATCGAACCACGGCTCCTGCGTGTAGAGCGCCGGATCATAGAATTTATTGAAAATATAATTGAAACCCTCCTGCCCCCAGCCGGTAACTGGCCGCTCGAGCACGCCCTGCACTGCCATGCGCCAGATCGCGAAGCGCGTCTGGCCGTCAGCGAGCGAGATAGAGGCGATGCGCTGGAGCACGTGATTGTCCTGCACAAATGACGAGTCGCGCGCGAGGAAGAAGCCGCCCGTGAGAAGCACGATGAGCGCGAGCCCGAGTGCCGCCGCACGGCGGGCACGCCTGCCCGCCGTGAGCGCGGCGAGGAGCGCTGCGAGCGCGAGGCCGCCGACGAGCCCGAGCACCGTCCCGCGCGTCTCAGTAAAGAAGATGAGCACGCCCTCAAGCACCGCGAGCGCGACGAGCGCCCATTTGAGCCACGCGCGCCGCTCCGTGAGCGCGAGCCAGAGCGCGATGAACGTATTGAAGAGGAAGTAGATCGCAAGGTATGCGGAGTTGCCCAAGGTCGCGTCGATGCGGGTGGAACCCTGGTGTATCGGGAGCGAGCCGGCGAGCTGCAGGAGCGCGTAGCCGGAGACGACGAGCGAGACCGCGAGCGACGCGAGGAACCAGGCGCGCCACTTCTTCTCCGCACGCAACACCGCCCCGGCCGCAAAGAAGAAACCGAGCAGATGGATGAGGAGCACCCATCCCTCCATGCGCTCGAAGTTGCTCCAAAACGCCTTGGCGACATTTACCGCGAACAGGTCGGCGACAAACATCCACGCTACGAATGCGACGACGGCAACGCCGATCCACGAGAAGCGTGGGCGGTATTCTTTATCGAGGAATGCGAGCACCACCCATGCCGCAACGGCTATCTCGACAAGGATGCGGAAGTAGAATGCCTTGCCCGTGATAAACGGAAAGAAGAGCGTGTCGGTGACCAGGAGCGGCGTAAGCGGAATGAGAAACAGCGCCCCGAGGGCCACCCACCGGGCAATTTGTTTTGCTGTGCCGCCGCTCTGCATGATGCAAGAAACTATACCATACCCAGAAACCCGCCACGCCGCGCTTTCGCGCGGCGTGGCGGGTTTGCCCTCTCGCTATAGAAGGTCGCCGCTGTAGAAGTTCGACTTCTACAGATCTACAGAAGGTCGAGGAATTCAGCCACGGTCAAATTTGCTTTGCAGATTCATTTTTCATACGCACAGTGCACCACAAACCCGTCCCGTCCAACCGCGCGAAGCGCGGCGTCGTGTGTGTTTTGAGTGAGGTTTGACCTCGCTCAAAACAGTAAGCAGCAAAATGAAAGCGCCCTTGCGGGCGCTTTCATTTGGCTGCGGGGCTTGAGTTAGAACCGCCAGCTAAAGAGCCCCCACAGGCTCTTCTGCTGCTGGGCGAGCGTTTGGAGGCGCGCCTGTGCGTCCTCAAGCGCGGTCACCTGCGCCGTGAGCGTCGTCTTGACGTCGGCTGAAATGTTCGCCTGGTTGAGAAGCTTGGTGAGATCGTCGATGCGCTGCTGATTCTGCGAAACTTCCTGCGAAATGGCGTCAGCCGCGGAAGTGTCCCCGCCAAAGAAGAGCTTGGTGAAGAACCCGCGCGACTGTATCTGCGCCTCAGCGCGCGTGGTCGTCGCGACCGAATCATTCATCTGTTGCGCGATCTGCGACACCTGAGCCCCGATGCCGCCGAGGAGGTCTTTGGATGCCAGAAGACTGTGCACAGCAAGGCGCACCGGATTCGCGTTCTTCAAAATGTCCTGCGTCTCGGGCGAGGTGCTCGCCTCTTCTTGGTCAAGTTCCTGCTTGCGTTCCTGGATCATCTGCTGCAACTGAGCGAACGAGAGCGCCGGAGTCGTCGATGCGTCGAGCATGAACGGCACGCCGTTCTTCGCCATCTCAAAAGCCTTCTCAATCCCCTGTTTCGCATTTTCGCGCGCGTTCTCAGCGGCCTGCTGCGCCCGCTCGCGCGCCTGCTCTGCCATGTGCTGCGCTGCTTCAGATGAAGACGCCAGACGATCGTTCATCATCTCTCCCGTGTCGCTTGAGCTTGACGCCTCGAAATCCCGTTCGTGCCCGTCGCCGCGAACGCGCGCGGAGGCGTTTGCCGAACCCGTTCCCTGCACCTGCGCGGTGACCTGCGCCGTCGCATTCACGCTGTCTTGCGTGTCGCTGCCGTTTGTATCAGCGAGCGCCGCCGCCGGCAGCCCCGCCAAAGCGAGCGCAACCGCCGCCGCCCCGAATTTGTATATGGATGTCTTCATGCGAGTTCTTATGAATTGATTAATTATGGTATGGCTTCAGTATACACCCCGCCCAGCCCCGCAACCCCGCCCTGCGCGG
>JAJYQV010000018.1 GCA_021794425.1 bacterium | reverse complement strand
TCGTAAAAGAGGGTGCCACGCTCGACGACCTCTCTTTCTATCGTCCCGTGTCGACGCCCGATTGCGAGGACGGCTACAAGAGCCGCCTCGGCATCCACGAGGTGCTCTCCATCTCGCCCGCCATCCGGGAAATCATGCTCCGCTCAAGCACGAGCGACGCCATCGAAACGCAGGCGCGCAAAGAAGGCATGCTCACCATGCTCGAGGACGGGCTCTACAAAGCCGCCCGTGGCATCACAAGTCTCGAAGAGGTCCTCCGCACGGTGTCGGAATAGGCGGGAGGGGACGGGCGCCGGGCAGCGGCCGGGATACCGGGGCCGAGAAACGCCCCCGCGCGGTTTTCTGTGAAAACCGCGCGGGGGCGTTTTCGTGCGTGCTACGATTAATAGTGAATGAAATTCATCACGACGATACGGAAAGAGGGGGTGCCAGACGAGACGCGCGCGATTGATGCGCCGTCGCGCTTCGCAGTGTATGACCTTGTGCAGAAAGAGGGTGGGACGGTCGTGAAGCTGAAGGAAAGCGGCGCGCACGCGCTGCCGGCATGGCTCTCTATTTCTTTCGGCACCGGCGTGAAGCGCATGGAGATCGTCCGCATGGCGAAGAATCTTTCCGCGATGCTCAACGCCGGGCTCTCGCTCGCGCGCGCGCTCTCGGTCATCGAGCGGCAGTCGAGCAATAAGAGCCTCAAGGCGATCGCTGCCGGGCTCTCCGCATCCGTAAAGAAAGGGTCTTCGTTCAACGAGGCTCTCTCGGCGTACCCGCATGTGTTCTCTGAGCTCTTCATCGCCATGACCAAAGCGGGCGAGGAATCCGGCTCTCTGTCGAACTCGCTTTCGGTGGTGGGGACTCAAATGGAGCACTCCGAGGAGCTTGTGCGCAAAATCCGCGGCGCGATGATCTATCCGGCGATCGTCATTACCGCGATCGTCATCGTCGGCGTGCTCATGCTCATCTTCGTGGTGCCGACCCTGACCAAGACCTTTACCGAGCTCGGCGTGCAGGTGCCGCTTGCGACGCAGGTGATTGTCGCCATATCGAATTTCCTCGTGGGGAACATCGTGCTCGTGCTCGCGGGAATCGTCGTGTTTGTGGTAGGCGGCACGGCGTTCGTCCGTTCCAAGCAGGGGAGCAATGCCGTGCTGCGTGCCGCGCTCTACGCGCCGGTGGTAAACGAGCTCATCCGCGAAACCTACTCTGCGCGCGCGGCACGCACACTCTCGTCTCTCCTCTCCTCGGGCGTTCCGGTGCTGGAGGCGCTCTCTATCACCAGAGAGGTCGTGCACGCTCCCGTCTTTGCGCGCGTGGTCGAGGAGGCCGAGGAGCGCGTACGGAAAGGCGAGCCTCTCTCTGGGGCATTCGCCGAACACACGAGACTGTATCCTATCCTGATGAGCGACATGCTTGCGGTGGGTGAAGAGACCGGAAACGTGACGGCCATGCTCCAGCAGATCGCCGAGTTCTATGAGGCGGACGTCTCTGAAAAGACCAAAGACCTCTCGACCATCATCGAGCCGGTACTGATGCTTGTCATCGGCGCCGGCGTCGGCGTGTTTGCCGTCGCGATGATCGCGCCGATTTATTCGCTCTCATCGGCATTTTAATGCACTCGATCGCCCGTAACCTACGGCCAAAGCATCTGCGCTGCGAATGCCCGCGCGCCCGCGGCGCCGAAACGGCGCCGCGGGCGCGCGGATTCAGCCTCATCGACGTCATCGTCGGCGTCGCGCTCATGCTCGTCCTGTTTCTCACGCTCTTCGGCCTCTTGCGAGCGTCGCTCACGCTCTCGACGCTCACCAAAGCAAAGGCCACGGCCGTCGAGATTGCTAACACGCAGATCGAGTACCTGCGGGGAATCTCCTATGACGACGTCGGCACCGTGGGCGGCATCCCCGCCGGCACGGTGCCGCAATACGCGACGCCGACCGTTGATGGTGTCATGTATACGGTACACACATTCATCGAATACTACGACGACCCCGCCGACGGGCTCGGCACAAACGATACAAACGGCGTAACGACCGACTACAAGATCGCCGTGGTGACTGTCTCATACACCCTGTATGGACTCTCCAAGTCGGTCGAACTCGTCTCAGACTTCGCGCCGGTCGGCGTGGAAACGTCGACCGGCGGCGGACTGCTTTCCATCCACATCGTAAACGCGGCAGGCGCAGACTTGGCAGGCGCAAGCGTTCATGTCGTCAACTCTGCGATTTCCCCTTCTGTCGACCTCACTACGTTGAGCAATACGGCCGGCATGGTGACCCTCAATGGCGCTCTGCCTTCTTCGGAATACCAGGTGTATGTATCACGCACAGGATACTCAAGCGCGCAGACGTACGCGCACACGGCCCAGAACGTGAACCCGACCCCGGGCTACCTCACCACGGCGAAAGACCAGACCACGACCGCCACTTTCGCCATCGACCAGCTCGCCACACTCACGCTCAAGAGCTTCTCGCTCGCGGCAACGAGCGCCTTTAGCGATGCTTTCGCTACCGCGGGAAATCTCTCAAGCCAGATGAACACCCAGGTCACGAGCGACGGCCTCACGCTTGCCGACACCGCACTCTTCGGCACGGCCCTCTCGTTGCCGCTCTCGCCGAGCCACCTCGACGGGTGGGGCGTCCTCTCGGCGGCAGTCACGGCGCCCGCCGGCACGAGCGCCGTGGTGCGCGTCGACGACAGCACGGGAACGCCGCTTCCTGATTCGGTCCTCCCGGGCAACGGCGCCGGATTCTCTTCGTTCCCCGTCTCGCTCACGAGCCTCGCGACGTCGAGCTACCCGACGCTCATGCTTGAAGCGGATTTCACCCGCGCCGACCTCACCGCCACCTCGACCATCGCCTCGTGGTCGCTCTCGCACACGTCGGGCCCCACCCCCGTGCCGAGCGTCGCCTTCACGCTCACCGGAACGAAAACCATCGGCACCGACCCGACCGGCCTGCCGATATACAAGACGATCGTGAACGACACGACCGACACGACGGGAACGAAAACCGAGACGCTTGAGTGGGATGCCTACGCGCTCGCGCTTCCGTCTGCTCCGCTCATTGAAGCGTGCCCGGCCGCGCCGATCCAGCTCGCGCCGGCGAGCGCCACCACCACCATGATCATCACGGGCACGCCGACGGCAAATACGCTGCCGGTCATGGTCGAAGACAACGCGGGCAATGCCATCGGCAATGCAAAGGTTGTTCTCACCGCAAGCGATTATGCGGCGACCGTCCCCGCCTCCGCGTGCGGCCTCGCGTACTTCAACGGCCTCGCCGCCGGCTCCTACACGGCGACCGTATCGGCTCCGGGGCACACGACGACGACGCTCTCCGGCATACCCGTCTCCGGACAAACCGCGACGACGACCATCACCCTCCCATGACCTCACGCGCCTTCACTCTTGTCGAAACCATCGTCGTCATTGCCGTGACGGCCCTCATCTCGGTCACGCTCGGCACGCTCCTCGCGTATTTCTACAAGACGAATGCCTATACGCTTGAGCAATCGACCGCCGTCGCGCAAGCGCGCGCCGGCGTCGAAGACGCCATGCGGTACCTCCGCGAAGCGTCGTACGGAAGCGACGGCTCATACCCGGTCGAGAGCGCTTCAGCCACGTCGATCACTTTCTATGCAAACATCAACAGCGACGTGGCTATCGAGAGGGTGACCTACGCGCTCCAAGGCAACGCGCTCGTGCGCTCCGTCGAGGAGCCGTCCGGCAACCCGCCCACCTACGCCGGTGCCGTGCCGACGACGGCAACCATCGCGACCTCGATCGTCAACGACGCTTCGACGCCCGTCTTCCGCTATTATGACAACACCGGCACCGAGCTCAGCGAACCGGTAGACGTATCGAAGGTCGCGTCCGTCGAGACAACGCTCATCGTCGACGTGAACGTGAACCGCTCTCCGGTCTCTTTCACGCTCTCCGGCGGTGCGACGCTGCGCAACCTCAAGACCGAACTATGAAAATTCTTTCCCGCGGGTCAATCATGCTCCTCGTCATCATCTTTGGGGCGATCTTCTTCACTATGCTCGTCGCGCTCTCTGGCTTCGTCCTTGCACAGAACCATGCGCAGACGATTTCCCAAGGGCGCGCCGAAGCATTCGACATCGCCGAGGCCGGTCTCGAGCACTATCGCTGGTACCTCTCGCACTTTCCTGGGGACACGACCAATGGCACCGGGCACGCCGGCCCGTTCGTGATCCCGTACAATGACCCGGAGGGCGGCACGATGGGCAAGTACTCTCTCTCGATCGTCGGCAATATCGCCTGCGGCGTCATCCAATCGATCGACGTCACGAGCAC
The DNA here is from genome assembly GCA_021794425.1 of bacterium. Classification (GTDB taxonomy): domain Bacteria; phylum Patescibacteriota; class Minisyncoccia; order Phycocordibacterales; family Phycocordibacteraceae; genus C7867-001. The sequence goes on along the minus strand of JAJYQV010000018.1, from coordinate 12,917 downwards.
GGGCACGGCAAGCGACACGCCCGGGGTCTCCTCGATCATCTGGGCGCGCTACGCGCAGCCCTCGGTGGCGCGTTATTTCATGATTCTCAATGCGGGCGTCTGGTGGGGTGGCGGTCCGCTCTATGGACCCATGCATAGCAACAATGGGATTCGTATGGACGGAGACCCGAACGCACCGGTGACCTCTTCCGTTTCTTCATGGTCCTGCGATAGCAGCTTCGGATGCAATCCTACCCAGACCGTTCCAGGCATCTTCGGGAGCGGGACGAACCAGAACCTCTGGAACTATCCGACGCCCCAGGCTGATTTCACCGCCATTGCCACGAGCTTCTCCAATCGCAAGACAATCGCACAAACCGACGGGCTTTATTTCCCGCGCGTCTCGACGAGCAATAATCCCCACCTCGGGTATCATCTTATTTTCAATGGCGACGGAACGGTTACCGTAAGAAAAGTGACTTCGGTAGTTACCAATCTTCTTTCCTATCCAGCAGATGGCTCATCAAAATCCTTCGTTCATGATTATTCGCTGATCAAAAACGAAACGCCCCTTGGCACCTACACCATACCGGCTGACTGCGGGCTCATCTTCGTCGAAGACAACGTGTGGGTCGAGGGCACCGTCTCAGAAAAAGTGACCGTCATTGCCGCAGACGTGGTCGACCAGGGCGTCTACCCTAATATTGTCGTACCCAATAACATCGTCTATACCGCATTCGACGGCTCCGCCGGACTCACCGCCATAGCGTCGCACAATGTGCTTATCGGCCCTAACGCGCCCCAGAACCTCACTATGGACGGCGTCTTCGTCGCGCAATCAGGAGTGTTCGGCCGCAACTGGTATGCTTGCAATACCACCTACGCCTATCGCTCGGACCTCAACCAGTACGGCACGACCGTTTCTGCGCTGCGCCCGGTAACAGCGTGGCTTGTTGGCGGCTCCTGTCCGGGCGGCGTATCCGGCTATTCTGGCGGCACCGCAGTGTTCGACCGGCAGAATTCGACCAATCCTCCCCCGTTTACTCCGTTCACATCCGCGCAGTGGCAATTCGTCGACTGGAAGCAGGAGTGAGTGCGCGGCTTGTCCGCGCCTTTCGCGTGGTATCCTTTTCTCATGCTCATTATCGCTAACTGGAAAGCGTATGTCGAGAGTTTCGAAAAGGCCAAAAGCCTCGTTGCAGCGAGCAAGAAACTGTCTCGCGCAACCGAACACGACCTCGTGCTTGCGACGCCGGCGCCTTTCCTCGCAGCGCTCGCATTGAAAAATAAGTCGCGGGTTGCCTTTGCCGCGCAAGACGTTTCCTCAACGACCGGCGGCGCGCAAACCGGCGAGACGACCGCGCAGATGGCCGTTGCCGCGGGAGCTTCGTACGCGATTGTCGGCCACTCTGAGCGGCGGGCAGCAGGTGACACGAACACCGTCGTCACCGAAAAACTCCTGCATGCGCTCGCGCGCAACCTCATCCCCATACTCTGCATCGGCGAGCGCGAGCGCGATCGAGAGGGGCGGTACCTCGCTTTCGTGCGCGAAGAGATCACCGCGGCGCTCATGCCGCTCGCCGCGAAAGAGCGCTCAAAAATTATCATCGCCTACGAGCCGCTCTGGGCGATCGGCAAGGCCGCCGATCAATCCATCGACCCGAACGATCTTGTCGAGATGACGCTCTACATCCGCAAAGTCCTCGCCGAGCTCCTTCCGGGAAGGAGCTCGGCGAGAGCGCTCGTACTCTATGGCGGCGCGGTCGAGCCGACAAACGTTCGCGCGCTCGCTCAAACTGCGCGCGTCGACGGATTCTTGGTCGGACACTCCTCGGTTGACGAGCAGTCGTTCGCCGCGCTCGTGAAGCAACTCTCCTAAGCATGCGGACGATTCGCGATATCCCGGTCTTTGAAAACATTCCGATACTGGTGCGGACCGCGATGAATGTCCCTATAGAGAACGGGAAAGTCGCAAACGATTATCGCTTGCGCCGGGCGCTGCCGACCATTCGTTTTCTCGCAGAACGTGGCGCGCGCGTCGTACTCATAAGCCATATCGGCGAACAGGGGACCGAGACACTCGCCCCCGTCGCAGCTGCGCTCGGGAAACTCCTCCCGCGCGTCTCATTCTTCGGCGAGACTGTCGGCGAGCGGGCGCGCGACGCCGTTCGGGATCTTCTTTCGGGGCACATTCTCGTTCTCGAGAATCTCCGGCGCCAGCTCGGCGAAAAAGAGAACGACCCTTCCTTCGCCCGCGATCTCGCGGCGCTCGGCGACGTCTTCGTTCAGGACTCCTTCGACACCTGCCACCGCATGCATGCGTCAATCGTCGGTGTCCCCAAACTGCTCCCTTCATATGCTGGACTTTTGGTCGAGGAGGAGGCGCGCGAACTTCGTGAAGCGCTCGCGCCGAAACATCCCTCCCTCGCGGTTATCGGCGGCGCGAAATTCAGCACAAAAGAAAAAGTTCTTTCCGCGCTTTTGAGAACGTACGACCACGTATTTGTCGGGGGCGCGCTCGCCGACGATTTTTTCAAAGCGGCGGGGCACAGCGTGGGGAAGTCGCTCGTCTCGGCTTCGATTGATAATTCCATAAAGAAAATCCTCTGCGACCCGAAGCTTGTTCTCCCGCTGGATTCGGTTGTCGTCCCCGCGAGCGTCCTCGGCACGCCGGGAGAGCGGGCAAGGGGCCGCGTCGCGTCCGTCGGGCAAGTGCGCCCCGATGAGGTCATTCTTGATCACGGTCCGGGAACGATCGCCCTCCTCGAGAATCTCACGAAACCCGCAAAGACCGTTCTCTGGAACGGTCCGCTTGGGAATTATGAAAACGGATTTGTCGACGCGACGGACGCCTTCGCGCGCGCGGTCGCGCGGTCGGACGCGCGGTCGGTTGTCGGCGGCGGCGACACGATCGCCTCGATCGAGAGTCTGGGGCTTCTCCCGCGTTTCTCGTTCGTTTCTACCGGCGGCGGCGCGATGCTCGACTTCCTCGCCGAAGGCTCGCTCCCCGGCATCCGTGTGCTCGGCTAGCAGATGAGGAAAAACGCGCGCCGGCTTCCGCCGGCGCGCGTGTTCTGCTTCCCGCTACGCTTCGAGCGCGGCGCGGAGCTTTGCGGCGTTGCCGGGAAGATCGTTCCGGACGCCCGCGGCCTGGTCGCTCGGAAAGACCCAGATGTGCGCGTGAGGAACCTCGTCGCCGATGATCCTCGAGAGCACCCAGTCGGTGCCGAATGCTTGTTGCTGCGCCCGGGCGATCTTCCGCACCACCTCGAAGTACGCGCCGACATCCGGCACGTCCCACACCCAGCGGTAGTGCCGCTTCGGGATCACCTGCGCGTGCCCGGGGCTCTGCGGGTGAATGTCGAGAAACGCGACGAAGTCGTCGTCCTCATACACCTGGTGCGCGGGGATCGTTCCGGCAACTATCTTGCAAAAAACGCAATCATTCATATCTACAGAATACCTCATCGCTCGGTGTTTTGAGAGCGTGTTCAAAAACCTTCAGCTGCAAGGCGCGGGCGACCAATTTTACTTTGCCGTACTCGGCATTAGTAAAACGGAAGTACTCCTGTAGTGATGCGAGCGAGCGTAGGCGTATCGAGCATACGACGGAGCGAGCGAGCGGGACCCGCAACGCCGCAGATGGAGGCTTTGGGACACGCTCTGATACAATCAGGACACTATGTTCCCGCTCCACGACCCGCTCGACGAGACGCTGCGCAAAGAGCTTGACGCGCACGACGACCTCACCGCCGCGCTACTTGCGCGGCGCGGCGTGACCTCGCGCGAAGACGCCGAGCGGTTCCTAAATCCGTCATACGAAGAACACCTCCATGATCCGCTCCTCATGACCGACATGGAGAAAGCCGCACGCCGGCTCGCCGACGCGATCCGCTCGGGCGAGCGGATCGCCGTGTGGAGCGACTACGACGCCGACGGCATCCCCGGGGCGGCCCTCCTCCATGATTTCTTGAAAAAAGCCGGCGCCGACTTTGAGAACTACATCCCGCACCGCCACCTCGAGGGGTACGGCATGAATGCCGAGGGCATCACGAAGCTCGCGGAGAGCGGCGTGAAACTCATCGTCACGGTTGATTCCGGCATCACCGACCCCGAACCGATCAAGCGCGCGAAAGAGCTCGGCGTCGATGTCATCGTCACCGATCACCACCTGCCTGCGGAAAGATTGCCCGATGCCTTCGCGGTCGTAAACCCGCATGCGCGAGAGGACGAGCCGTATCCGTTCCGCGAACTCTGCGGCGCGGGTGTCGCGTGGAAGCTCGTCGTCGCGACGCTCGCGCTCGAACCGAGCCTGCGCGAAAAGATTCCGGAGGGGTGGGAGAAGTGGCTCCTTGATATGGTCGGCCTCGCGACTATCGCCGATATGGTGCCGCTTGTCGGCGAGAACCGCGTGCTCGCGTCCTATGGCCTGCTCGTCATGCGCAAGTCGCCGCGGCTCGGATTGCAGAAGCTCTGCCGCGGCATGCGCACCGAGCAGCGCACGATAAGCGAGGATGACGTCGGCTTCATGATCGCGCCGCGCGTGAACGCCGCGAGTCGCATGGGCGACGCGCGCGACGCCTTCCGGCTCTTCACGACTCTCGACGAGAACGAAGCTGACGCGCTCGCGAAGAAATTAGAAAAAGCGAACCGTTCGCGCAAAGCCGAAGCGGGCGCGATCACGCGCGCGGTGCATGCGCGGTTGAAAGAACGCGAGCTGCGGAGCGTCATCGCACTCGGCGACCCGGAGTGGCGGCCCGCGCTTTTGGGGCTGGTCGCCGGTACCATCGCCGACGAGTACGAGCGGCCGGTCTTCCTCTGGGGCAGGGAGGGGAGCGACCGGTTGAAAGGCTCGATGCGGAGCGGCGGGACCGTGCACGGCCTCTCTCTCATGCGCGCCACCATCGACACGTTCGAGGAGTGCGGCGGACACGCGGCCGCCGGCGGTTTCACCGTGAAGAACGACGCCATCTTCTTCCTCGAAGACCGGCTCGTCGACGCGCACGCGCGGCTCGCGAAGAGCGAGGACGATCCGCTCGCGAGCCATGCCGATGCGGTGCTGACGATCGCCGAAGCTTCCTCCGCGCTCCTGAAGAAGATCGAGCGGCTCGCCCCATTCGGCATCGAGAACCCGAAGCCCGTGTTTCTATTGCGCGGTGTGATCGTGCGCAAGGTTACACGTTTTGGAAAAAGCGAAGAGCACTTGAAAGTGACCATCGCTTCTCCGGAAGGGAAGGAGAGCGTCGAAGCGGTCGCTTTTTTCGCGAAGGGCGCTCTCGCGCGCACGGCCGACGCGCTTGCCGCGGGCGCCGAAGCGCACGTGCTCGCGCACCTCGAGCGCGATACGTTCGCGCGCGACAATCCGGTGCGCCTCCGCTTACTCGACTTAAAACTGCTATAGTTTCAATCATGAACGAATACAAAAAACAGGCTGAAGCGTTTTTTGACGAGAGAGAAAAGCGATCGACTGCTGTGCGAGAAAAAGTAGTGAGCCAAACGAAGGGTGTACTTAAATACCTTCTCATCGCGATAGTAATCGTGGCTGTACTACAGTTTATATTCACGTTATAACCAAGGGTCCCATATGCATTTCACCATCCATGCCGACGGCGGTTCACGCGGCAACCCAGGGCCCGCGGGCGCGGGCGCGATGATCCGCGACCACCTCGGCAACTCGGTCGCAAGCGTTTCTGAGTTTCTCGGCACCAAGACCAACAACTTTGCCGAGTACGAAGCGGTGATACTCGCTTTTGGAAAACTCGCCGCGCTCGTCGGAGAGGGGAGAGTGGATACGACCGATGTCGAGGTGAAGATGGATAGCGAACTCGTCGTGAAGCAGATGAAGGGCATCTACAAAGTGAAGCACCCGACGATGAGGGAACAGTACGCGCGGCTCATGCACGCTGCCGGCGCGTTCAAGTCCGTCTCTTTCAACCACGTCCCGCGCGCGCAAAACTCCGACGCCGACGCCCTCGCGAACGACGCGATGGACCGCGGCGCCTAACACCACCCCATCACGCTCGGTGTGATAGTCTTGTTACCATAGTTTCATTGGCACGCTTATCGCCATCACCGGAGGGTTCGCGAGCGGGGTGTTCCTCCGCTCGCTTTTCATTTTCGGGTGCGCTATAGTACCTGTGTGCCTGTGGGGCGTCAGCCCTATTTCGGCTCATACATAAGCCGAAGGCAGGCATACTAAAAGCACCGACCTCGCGTCGGTGCTTTTATTTCAATCCTCTTCGGGATTACCTTTCATGGTGCTGAAGATTTTCATATCGCGATACTTGTTCGTCGTCCACGCAGGCACGATGCTCCAGAAATGCAACTGCCCGTTATCGCCGATCTTACGCAAGATGACCTTTATTTTTCGTCCGCCGATGATAGCGATGACGCCCCAATACTTCACCGGCTTCGTCTTCCGGATTTTCTTCTTATGGCTTTTGACTTCGAACTCTTTGAGCGTCTCCTCGTATTCTTGGTAGGTCGTCGACAGGCCGATGAGCTTTACCGCCTTCGGCAACAGCTTGAATCGCACTATCTGCGACGAGCGTTCGCGCTCGCTCCGTGAGCCCTTGAAGACGATATGATTGAATCCTTCGGCGGTGAAATGCACATGCTCGCCGAATGCGGGCGCATCGATCGGCCGGACGCTCGTATAGAATCTCTGCGCATCTTCGCGAAACTTCTCGTAATTCGACACGTCCTCCATGTCTACCCATCTTACACGGTCGTTCCTGCTACGATACGGACATGCAGTGGCTGGTCGCGATTACGGGCGGATTTGCGAGCGGGGTGTTGCTCCGCTCGATTTTTAATTTCGGGTGGGAGCCGATTGTTTTTGTTTTATTGCTCGCGACACTTTTTGTCGGGGCGCTGTTGTTTGGGGAAGCGCGGCGAGGGTACTCTCTCGCCGCGATCTTCTGCATCTTTGTCGCGCTCGGCATGGGGCGCGCGATGCTTGCCGACACGCCCTTGCCGAGCGCGTTTGCGAGCGAGCTCAAACAGCGCGTGAGCTACGACGGCGTCGTGGTCGCCGACCCGGACGTGCGCGATGCGACGCAGCGTGTCGAAGTGCGCGTTTCAAAGGGCGGCGCCTCGACCATCATGCTCGCGGTCGCGCCACGCACCGAGACGGTTGCAGTGGGGGATCACGTGCGCGTCTCCGGCACACTCGCACTCCCTGAGCCGTTCACAGGAGACAACGGCAGCATCTTCCGCTACGACAAGTACCTCGAGCGCGACGGGGTGCGCTTCATGCTCAACTTCGCATACCTGCGAGTAACCGCACCCGCACCCTGGTACTCAGTTCCCGCGGCGTTCGCGCACGTGAAGCACGCGTTTCTCGACGGCTTGAATGCGACCCTGCCCGAGCCCTACTCGTCACTCGCCGGCGGCGTGGTCATTGGCGGCAAGACCGGCCTCGGGAGCGACCTGCAAGACGCCTTCACGCATTCTGGCCTCGTGCAGATCATCGTGCTCTCCGGCTACAACGTGATGATCGTCGCAGAGTGGGTGATGGCCGCGCTCGCGCGGACGAAGCTCCCGCGAGGGTGGAGCACGGCCGCTGGCGCGCTCGCCGTCCTGCTCTTCGTCGGTGTCGCAGGCGCCACAGCTACCGCACTGCGCGCGATGCTCATGGCATTCATCGCGCTCTATGCGCGTGCGACGGGGAAGAGCTACGCCGCGAGCCGCGCGCTCCTCGTCGTCGTCTTCCTCATGCTCGTATGGAATCCGCTCTACCTCGCCTTTGATCCGGGCTTCGACCTGTCTGTCGCCGCGACCGCGGGACTCATCTGGCTCGCCTCAGGCATCGAGAGCCGGCTAGCGAGCGTGGGGAGAAGAATGTTTGAGAGTAAGCTAGCGCCGCGACATCCCCGAGCACCGTTAGGTGCGAGTGGGTTTGAGCAAAGCGCTCCCAAACATTCTTCTCCCGAGCGAGCGCATACCGGATTTTGGATAAATGCACTCGCCACCACGATCGCCGCGCAGCTGGCCGTCCTGCCACTCCTCCTCTACTTCACCGGCAACCTCTCGCTCGTCGCGATTCCCGCGAACCTCATCGTCGCGCCAGTGGTCCCGCTCACGATGGGACTCTCCGCACTCGCCGGCGTCGCAGGAATGCTCTTCAGCTCGTTCGCGCCCGTGCTCGGCATCGCGCTCGCGTTCCCGGCCTATCTCGCCAACAGCTACCTCGTGCTCGTCGCAGAAAAAGCCGCGGCGCTCCCCGCCGCGGCTTTCACCCTGCCTGCATTCCCGTTCACCCTCGTGCTCGTCGCCTATGCGGCGCTCATCTTCATCGCATCGTCGAAGCGCTTCAGGGCGACGCCCCAGTTGAGAGCGGCGAGGAGGGTGTCGATATAGGTGTGGTATATTCAGCGTAATGGCTGAGAGCAGGATACTAATACTATTTGGCGTCGCCATCCTTGCTGGCGCGAGCGTATGGTTCATTACGCAAATAAGACTCTCAAATGGGCTACCCTCAACATCTCTCCTAACACCCGACGGGAACCCTCCTGTGGGAGTCGTGTCTACTTCTAGCCCTGAAATCACCTACACCGCCGATGGGAAGCTCGACACGAGCGACTGGCAGGAGTACCGGAGCGAGTATGGCGGCTTCAGCGTGCGAGCGCCGAAGGATTCGGTATCTATACACGATGAGTCCCTGAACTACTTCTTTCTTAGGCTAAATCGTATTGGAGCGGTCTACGAAGAAGAGCTGCTTGGGCTTTCTATACAAACTATCCAAAAGACCAGTAGTTCCACGCTCGATACATGGCTCGATATGCATGTTGTCCCAGGTGTGTATAAAGACATCATTTCTAATATACGGAAGACTTCTGTTGACGGTTTCCCGGCGCTGCAATTCGATAGACAGAGGCAGAATATATCCTCAAAGGATAAAAGATTCGATGAAACCACGAAAATAAGTGTTGTTACTTTCCCGTCCGGCATCGTTTATAACAATGTGCCCACCCTCTTAAGCAGTGATTCTTCTCGTTATTTTGTCATCGATCTCGGCAATCGATATGCCTTAGTGAGATATACACTGCCACCATATTTCTTTTCCAAAGAGTACATGCGCCTTGATGACGAGACACTCTCTAAGATTTACGACGCCATCCTCGATTCATTCCAAGCCTTCACACCGACGAAGCTGTAGGACTTGAGTTGCGTCCGTGTGTTAGGATGCACAAGGACGATGGTGTCAATTTCTGATACCATTTTGTTCCTTTGAACAAGGAGAGGTGCGATGGTTAGGTTATTCAAGCTGTTGGTTATGGCGGCGTTATTCTCGTTTTCGTCGCTCGTACTGGCGGCAAACGAAGCAACGGGCTTCGTCTACCCGGTGGGGAGGATGTTCTTCTCGCCGACGGAGCAGACCGGGAACGGAAATGGGTTCCACATATCCCAGAACTTCAACACTGGTTCTGCGTATGGAGGGTCTCCGACGAGCCCGAATGGCGGTTGGTGTAACAATAAGACCAACCACACGTACGAGAGCAAGTCGGACTGTGAGGCAGACGGATACAAGTGGGTATACGGCCACACGGGCGTCGATCTCGCGAAGGATGGCGGGGGCTGCGGTGATCCAATTTATGCGACCGCAAACGGCGTTGTGGTTTTTTCCAAAGCTGTTGACGGGTACGGATACCTCCTGGAACTCAGACATACCATCCCGAACGGGCGGGTCATCTATTCGCTCTACGGGCACCGACAATCCGCGATGATGAGTTCCGGACAGATTGTTACCAAAGAGCAGATTGTCGGATACGTCGGTGACACGGGAAGCGTCGTAAACGGGCAAGTCCAGCACGACGCACCCTGCCACCTCCACTTCGCCATCTACGACCAAGACATGCCGAATGCGGGCGGGAGCGTACCACCTCCCGGCTACGTCTACGACGACAGCGGCAATCCTCCTGACATCGCTCAGAGTGACATCATGCGCCACTTCTATGATCCGCTCTTGTTCGTGAGCGATAGACTGACCGAACCGCAAGTGGCACTTCCGGGCACCGGCTACTGGTCTATAGTCTTCTCAGACTCGCAGTCGGTGACGACGCGCACGATGTTCGTCGTTACCAGCGCAGGAGATGCGAAGTCGCTTCAGGCGGCAGTGGATGCTGGGTGGGTTAGCTCGGACGTACTTTGGTGGAACGGTTCCACGTGGATGCACTACACGAGCCCGTGGCCGATAGAGTCATATACCATACCCGCTAACGCGGTGTATGCGTTCAACATGCTCCGCTCAGACCTGACGTTGCACTGGTTCCTTCCTGGGAATGAGTACTTAATCGGACGCTGGCTGCAGGACATGTATGAGTTCACGGCCGTCAACGCCAGCCTCGGCTTCGGACGCGGTCTCCGTGATACCTATGGCTCAAATCCGAATTGGGATCCGAGCTACGGTCTTGCCTATATGTCGTACGAGCAGCGCATAAACGGTGTCCTGTATCAGGCGAGCGTCAACGTCGCCTACTCAAAGACCGATCCTATCACACGGTATGTATGCTACCTCAACCCGGTAACCAATGTCTGGTCTGATTGGGTGCAGGTGCACTGATTTGTGACTGGTTGCCGCTGACTCGGCATCCGCCCCGCTCGCTTGCGAGCGGGGTTCTTTATTTTGCCGCCTCCTCGAAACGCCTCTCGACGACGCCCCAGCTGAGGTTCGCGAAGAACGCCTCGACGTAGTCCTTCTTCGTTGCCGGGCGGTAGTCCACCATGAACGCGTGCTCCCAGAGGTCAAGCGCGAGGATGACCGGAAGCCCGGCGAGCTGCCCGAGCTCGTGATCAGCGACGAAGGTCGTGTGGAGCATCCCGGCGCGCGGATCGGCGTAGACGACGACCCAGCCGATGCCGCGACTGCCCGCGACCTCTTTCATGTGCGCGACGAGCGCGTCGGCGCTGCCATACTTTTCCGTCGCGGCCTGCGCGAGCGCGCTGCCCGCGTCCGGCGCGTGCGCGCCGCCTTCGAGCTGCTCGAAGTAGTACTCGTGCATGCGCATGCCGTCGAACTCGAATGCGAAACGGCGGCGCAGCTCCGCGACCACGTATGGGTCGGCACCCGTCTCTTTCAATTTCGCAATCTGCTCCATGACGAGGTTCGTGTGCTTCACGTAGCCGTCATAGAGCCCGAGGTGCACCTTGATCTGCTCCTCTGAAATGCCTTCAAGAATCGGGAGATTGAATGTTTTTGTTGGGTACGCCATAGAGATACACTGTATCACGATGCTCCGTTCGCTTCCTCTGGGTTACTACCTCGCTCTCCTGCTCGCGCTCGGGGTTGCGAATTACACTATATATAGGAGTGTGCTTACGCCGCCGCGAACGACCGTGTCGGTCTTTAGTGCGGGGAAGGGGACCGTCGCGCTCGTGCGCGACCCCTCGGGGCGCACGCTTCTCATCGACACCGGTAGCGATGCGAGCATATTGCGCGACCTCGGCACAGCGCTCCCGTACTGGCAGCGCTCGCTCGACGCGGTCGTGCTCAGTAGCGACAAAGTAGCCCAAACCGGCGGCCTGCCGATACTCCAAGAGCGATATCGGGTCGCCCGCCTGTTCTCTGCCGGCACCGAGACGTTCCCTTATGGGGCGCCGCTCATGTTCAGCAGTGACGCATTTCTTACTGTTGCCGCACCAGGGATCTTTTTTGTGCATTACGGCGCAAACGTGTTCGCTCTTTCTTCATCGACCACACCTGGCTCATATGCCTCAAACGGGACTGCGTTTATAAAAAGATAACGGCGCACTTTTGTGCGCCGAATTCCCCATGAGCGGGAAAAAAGGATGATTCTTTAAACATCGAGGAAGGCGAGCATAGCTTCCAGAAACGGAATATGATTTGGCATAAAGTTGTCCAGTTCATAGATTTCTTCGAGGGAAAAAGCCTTGACTATTTCCCCCTCTTCCCCGGCTGCGACGAGCTCCTCGAAATTTGCGAGGCCGATGCGGGGGTAGAGCGTGTGCCCGCGCTTCTGCACCGGCTTGAGCCTTTTAATGATTTGTACTCCGAGCCCCGTCTCTTCTTTCGTTTCCCGCAACGCGGCGTTGTCCGCGGTCAGCTCGTCATCAAACGGATGAGCCTGAACGATGTCCTCCTGCGCGACTTTGCCGCCAGGGAACTTCCAGTAGTGGGGTTTAGGTTTTGCGGGGTCCATGACAAGCGTGAGCCACCCCGTTTTTTCATCGACAACGATCGTAACGACCGCCCCAAGGTCTTCCTTACCATTGAGTTGCCCCATGTCTGCCCGCCTCCTTGACGGGAACGAACTGAAGAGCGGCGATATTGCCTAAAGGCACCTTACACTATAATTTATGTTTGTGTCAAGGTATTCAAAACCCGCCACACGGCGGGTTTTTGATACGGCTCACTGTGCCGTTAGATAATTTTGGCCTTCTTGAGGGTGGCGAAAGCGCCGTTCTTCTTGATGGTCTTGAGGCCCTTCATCGAGATGAGGGCGGTGACCGTCTTTGCGAGCTCGGGCACATAGATGCGACGCTTCTGGAGGTTGGCCTTGCGGCGGACCTTGCCGGTGGGGTTGAACTGCGTCGCGCGCACGCGGTTGGAGTACCGCCCGCCTACCTGCGTGCTCTTTCCGGTGATTTCACATTGCCGTGCCATAGTCTCCGCATGGTAGCATATACTGCAAAACGAGCAATATGGCCATCCTTCTTTCTTTTGTCGTCCTCATCCTCTCGATCATTGCGCACGAGGTGGCGCATGGCTACGCTGCCGATGCGCTCGGTGACCCGACCGCCCGCCTTGCCGGCCGCCTCACCATGAATCCGCTCCCGCACATCGATCTCATGGGGTCCATCGTCATCCCAGCGCTCCTCGTCTTCTCCGGGTCGTCGATCCTCTTTGGGTGGGCGAAGCCCGTGCCCTACAACCCTTACAACCTCAAGAACCCGCGGTGGGGCGAAACGCTCGTCGC
>JAJYQV010000040.1 GCA_021794425.1 bacterium | reverse complement strand
CCGCAAGGTGTCGCGTCCGGTGCCGGGCTGGGCCTATGGGCTCACCGTCGTCGCGATGCTTGCCATCGACATCATCGTCCCGACCGGCTTCTATGCCGCTTACGCGCACTTTACCGGCGCGGAGGTCGACTCGCTCTTCGTCGTCGCGCTCCTCTCGCTCCTCGGCTACTGCGTGAACGACGTTATCGTCATCTTCGACCGCGTCCGCGAAAATCTCGCCAAGAACTCACGCACCAACAGCAAGGAGCCGTTCGAGGAAACGATAGGGAAGTCAATCGCCGAGACCATGACCCGCTCCATCAATACCTCGCTTACGGTCGTGCTCGCGCTCCTCGCGCTCATTTACTTCGGCGCAGAGTCCACGCGCACCTTCGCGCTCGTGATGCTCGTGGGCGTCGCGGCCGGCACCTTCTCCTCCATCGCCCGCTCCGCCCCGCTCCTCATCCCCATCGCCAAGTGGTTTGAGAAGAAATAGTGATAGTAAAGGAAAACGCGCGGCGGCTCAAAGAGCCGTCGCGCGTTTTCCTTTTATTTACGAAATAACCGTTCCGATAAACGCCTCGCCGTCGAGATAGTTGGAAAACTCTTCGAGCTTGGCGCCGGTGCCGACGGCGACTTCGAGGCTGCAGATTTGTGGTATAGTGCAGAGGTATGTCGCTCAGGGAAATAAACGAAGAAATAGCCCCCATTCTTTCCGCCTACGGCGTCACGCGCGCCGGCGTCTTCGGTTCGGTCGCACGCGGCACCGATCGGCCCGACAGCGATCTCGACCTGCTCATCGAGCTCCGGGAACCGGTCGGCGTCTTTCGTCTCGTCGCCCTTAAGCAAGAGCTTGAAGAGTGTCTTGGCCGACCGGTGGATGTGGTCGTGCGCGAAGCGCTCGACCCGCGCGTCGCGCCGTTTGTCGAAGCAGACCTGCAACCGCTCGCGGTATGAAATCAGACGACATCTACCTCGCGCGCATGTGCGATGCTATTGGGAAGATTCGTCGAACGACACAAGGTCTCGACGCCGAAGCATTTGCCGCGAGTGAGCAAGCGGTGGCCTCGGTCATCCTGTGGCTTACCCAGATAGGCGAGATTGCGAAGCGCCTTTCTCCGGAAACGAAAGCACGCGTTGATGCGCCGTGGAAGCAGATCGCCGGTTTTCGTGACGTCGCCGTACGCGATTACTTCGACTTGTCGGTGCGGGATGTCTGGCTCACGGCAACCACGGATATTTCCGCGCTTGCTTCTGCGCTCGACTGCGCGGCAGATGTCGCTACGAAATAACCGTCCCGACGAAGGACTCGCCGTCGAGGTATTTGCTGAACTCTTCGAGCTTGGCGCCGTTGATGATTGCCACCTCAAGCCCGATTGCCTCGGCCTCTTTGGCGGCGACGGGGTCAAATGGGGAAGAGAGACCCGGGTCCCACTCTTTTGGAATGAGCTTGCGGAATTCGGGCCATGAGGTCCGCTCGATTTTCTTCGCGGCGGGGTGCGTGCGCGGGTCCGCATCGTAGACATAGTCGATGTTGGAGAGGTTCACGAGCCGCGTTGCGCCGAGATTCTTCGCCATGAGTACGGCATCGTAGTCAGTGGAGCAGCCAGGCTGCCAGCCAGCGGCGATGATGATCGGCTCGTCGGCCTCGATGTCGATAGTCGGGTTCTTGATGACCTGCGGGTGCGCGTAGCCGACGAAGACATTGCGGAGGAGTTGTGCGTTCAGACGGGTGGCATGGATGCCGAGCCAGTCGATATCGTGGCGGGAGAGCGGCGTAACGAGATTGGCAGCTTCTTGGTAGCGGCGCGAGGTCTTCCCGCCGCCGGCAATGATGGTGAAGGTGAATCCTCGCTGCACTTTCGCAAGAACGAGCGTTTTGAAACGAGCGAGAAAATCAACATCAATCTGATCGGGAACGATCAGAGAGCCTCCGACAGACACGACGATGCGTTCGCGCTCAGGTGAATTCATTGCGATAAGAAAAAAATTAGTCTGGGCAAGGTGACGGCTCTCTCTATCATACGCCCCTGCGCACCGCACGCAATCTTGGCAATGCATATTCGTGTGGTCTTCGGGCGGTTCATGTTGCGGTGTGCCAGACCTCTGTTCCGGCTATCCACACCCCTATGCCCGGATGCTAGGAGAAAGGGGGCTATACTAAAACTTAAAGTAAGGATTATATTATTTCCCCCTAACGCTCTTGCCATGGATACCATTGATACTACCCCGACCGACTTCAGAGGAGTCACGCCCCAGAATCACCTCGCCCAATACGTCGGGATGCTCGTCATCGGCCTCATCATCGGCGCCGGCGCTTCTTTTGCCTTTCTCAAGTCTTCACCAACAACCGGAAACGACTCATACCAAGCCGGCTTCGACGCCGCGAAGCAGCTCGTCCTCGATAGCAGCCTAGGCGGCATGTTCAAGACCCCCGACGACATCCGCTCACTTTCCGGCACGGTCACCGCTATCTCTGGCAACCAGCTCACCCTCCACACCCAATCAACAAATCCATTCGACGACCCCGCTCTTGCCGACCGCACTGTGCTCATCAATGCTTCCACCACGGTGGTCAAGCTCGCACAGAAAGACCCCAAGACTTTCCAAACAGAAATGAATGCCTTCATGAAAGCGACCCAGAGCGGAACGTCTCAGCCGGCAACGCCGCCAGAACCATTCACGCGCGTTCCCGCCACTGTTGCAGACATTGCCGTGGGCAACGTGGTGACGGTCTCCGCTGCAGACAACGTGAAGACCGCGAAGTCGTTCACCGCAAGCCAGATCCAGATACAGCAAGAGACCCTGCCGGCCTCGGCACCGACAACCGCATCCCCTAACCAATAACGCCATGTTTAAGAAACTCGCTTCCGCCTTCAAGACCACCCCACTCGTCCTAGCACTCCTGCTCACCTTTGGCCTGAGCTACGCGTACGCCGCGTGGAGCGAACCGACAGCCACGCCACCTGGCGGGAACGTCGCTGCCCCGATTAACACCGGCTCCGCGGCGCAGACCAAGACGGGAAGCCTTGGCGTGGGCTCCGCGAATGCTCCCGCGCACACGCTAGAGGTCAACGGAGCCGTTTCGTTGAATGGGTATTACTCGGGAGAACCGAATAGTTCCGGCGGTCTCATATTGAATCACTCAACCGGCGTTAGCGGGAAAGAGGCTAGTATTGAGTACTATGGATCCGGACGATCCATCATCGGCCCAGATGGGAACGAACAGAGTATCGCTTTTAGGTTTATCAATGACAATGATGGTATAGGGTTTGTGAACAATACGGTAAGCAGAAACATCTCGCTGTATGGCTACATAAACTCAGTGCCCGTTACTCCGCTCACCTTTGATTCTTCTGGCAACACGACGGTGAATGGCAAGGCTACTGCGTCAGATTTCTGCACCACATCCGGCAAATGCTTGAGTGCTGCTGCGAGCTCAAATTCGCTTCCATCGGGAACATTGTGCGGCTCAGCAACATATCTCACTGCAAACAGCACTTGGTATCCTGGAGCACCGTGTGAAGGTTATACGCTTCCGAGTTGCCCGTCTGGTTTTTATCTTTCTCAAACCGGGCCAAACCTCGTTGGTAGTGTTGGACAAGGAGACTCTGGTGCCTTTGTCGCATCTTGTGTAAAGAGCTAGGGCGTATTTTGGAAAAGACTCTATATATAAAGGAAAAGCGCCACCATGCCCCACCCCCACCCCCACCCCCTCACCCTCTCGCTTCTCGTCATCATATTTGCGGCAGCGGGGAGCCTGTCCCTCGCCCCTGCGGCACGCGCCGCCGGCGCGGCCACCCTCTCCGGCTACGCCTGGTCATCCAACATCGGCTGGGTCTCGTTCAGCTGCGCCAACACCAGTTCCTGCTCGACCGTCAACTACGGCGTCTCAGCCGATGCGAGCGGCACCCTCTCCGGCTACGCCTGGTCATCCAACATCGGCTGGATATCGTTCAATCAGACGAGCGGTTGCCCCGAGGCCGGCTGCACCACCCAGCCGAAGATCGACCCGAGCTCGGGCGCCGTCTCCGGCTGGGCCAAAGCCCTTGCGGCCGACAACAACGGCTGGGACGGATGGATCAAGCTCGGCGGCTCATGGGCCCCGAGCGTCGTCTT
>JAJYQV010000045.1 GCA_021794425.1 bacterium | reverse complement strand
GTCAGGGTCGTCGCCTCGCCGGGGATTCCCGGTGATCATTGCGATGCTCGCCATCGTCATCGCTGCCGGTAGCTTCTACTGGTTCCACACGTCGCGCGCGCCGGCGTATACGTTCGCGACGGTGGAACGAGGCTCGATCAAACAAGAGGCGTCCGCGAGCGGTAATGTCGCCGCCCCTACGACTATCGATCTCCAATTCCAGACGGGCGGCAAATTGAGCGCGGTAAACGTCGCGGTGGGAGATACGGTATCAGCTGGAGATGTCGTTGCTCAGGAAGACACGTCGGTACTGAATGCGCAGCTGCGGCAGGCGCAAGCTGCCGTGGATGCACAGACGGCCGCCCTCGCGTCGCTTCGTTCGGGTACGCGGCCGGAACAGCTCGCCATCGACGAGAATGCCGTGACGCAAGCCAAGCAGGCGCTCCGCAATGCGATACAGACCGCCTATGCAACGGCGGACGATGCTGTGCACAATAAGGCGGACCAGTTCTTCACGAATCCGCGCACATCGTCCGCGGCTCTCGCCTTCACGGTTCCGGACGCGCAGCTCCAGAATCGCGTTCAGCAGGAGCGTGTCGCGCTTGAGCCAGTTCTGTCTGCCTGGCAAACGCAAATCACGGCTCCGTCCTACGCGACGACGGACCCTTCCGGTGCCGCCGCGACGGCGCAGGCGAATCTCGCGGAGGCGAGTGCATTTCTCGATGACGCGAATCAGGCGCTCGCACAGACGCCGCAAAGCGCACAGCTCTCGGCGGCGCAGCTCGTCGCCTACAAGAGCGCCGTGGCCGCCGGCCGCCTCGCGGTCGCCGGATCGCTTTCGGCGATCACCACCGACGTAACGACGCTCACCGCCGCGCAGGGGGCGCTTGCGCTTGCCGAGGCGGGTACGACGGCCGACGTCATTCTCGCGCAGGAGGCTCAGGTGGCACAGGCTAAGGCGAATGTCGCGGCGGTCGCGGCGCAGATCACGCAGGCGAAGCTCGTCGCGCCGGTCGCTGGAACGGTCACGGCGGTTAACGGTGATCCGGGCGAGACCGTATCGAGCGCGACCGTGGTCGTCTCGCTCCTTCCTGTGACGAAGCTTCAAGTCAACGTGAACCTCTCGGAAGATAACGTGGCGGATGTTGCCGTCGGTAACCCGGTCGCCATCGCCCTCGACGCGTTTCCTCAGACGACGTGGCGTGGAACCGTGACGAGGATCGACCCTGCGGAGACGGTCATCGGCGGTGCTATCTACTACACGACGACCGTCGTCTTCGATCAGCCGGACGCACGCGTCAAGCCGGGGATGACCGCCAACGTGCTCATTGAGACTGGAAGCGCGACGAGCACGCTGGTCATTCCGGCAAGCGCGCTCCTGTCGACCGGCGCGAGCTCCACCGTCGAAGTGTATCGCGACGGAGGTGTGTCGGGCCGTGCCGTGACGACCGGACTGAAGAGCCAGGACGGCATGGTTGAAATCACCTCCGGCCTTGCCGAGGGCGAGCAAGTCGTGACCGGCGGCCCGTAGCAATGAACAGTTTGCGAACAGCGGCGTTCATCGCATACAAGTCGGTCGTCCGAGGGCGCAAGGGCACGCTCGCGCTCATGATGCTCATCCTCTCGCTCTCCTTTTTCAACATGATGTTCATCCCGGGCGTCTTTTCAGGACTCTTGAGTACGATCACCGGCCTCCTCACCAACACCTCGACCTCCGACCTCGTCGTGACGCCGCAGCAGACGCCGGTGCCGAAAGCGTTCATCCAGAACGAGGCGCAGGTGCGCGCGCAGATCAAGACGATCCCCGGTGTCGTCGGTACGGCGCGCACCTATCTCTCCGCCGGCTCCATCTCGTATGACAAAGACAAGAACGGCGTGTACAAAAGCGTGTCGGCGCAGATTATCGGCATCGATCCGAGTACGGTCGATGACGCGCTTTCACTCAAGCAGTATCTCGTCGCAGGGCAGTTCCTTTCAGACACCGACACCGACCAGATCCTCCTGCCAGCGGCGCTCGCGGGCGGCTATGACTTGCCGGTGCCAAGCGACTTGGGTGGTGCGAAAGTCGGCGACAAGGTGAATGTCGTCTATGGCAACGGCATCATGCGCACCTACACGGTCAAGGGCATCGTCAGCATCACCTTCGGTACCGCGCTTACGAATACCTACATCACGGCGCGCGAAGCGGAGTCGGTGCTCTCGGCATCGGATGCCGCATCCCAGATTCTCGTCAAAGTCGATACCAAGGCGCATCCGCTCGCCTACTACAAGGGCCGCATCCAGTCGCTCGTGCCGAATCTCAAAGTGCAGATGTACACGGAGCTCCTTGCGGTCATCCAGTCCGTTCTTGACGCGTTTACGCTCATCGCCGCTATCGTGAGCCTCATCAGCGTGATCGTCGCGACCGTGACGCTCTTCGTGATGATCTACATCAACGCCGTCAGCAAGCGGCGGCAGATCGGCATCCTCAAGGCGATCGGCATCAAGGAGAACATCATCGTCTACTCCTACGTCTTCCAGGCGATCTTCTACGTATCCTGCGGAGTCGTGCTCGGGCTCGGGATCGTCTTCGGTGCTATCGAGCCGCTCCTGCGCCTCTACCCGATACGCTTGCCGTTCGGTCCGCTCCTGCTCTCGTTCAGCTTCATGCTGGCGGCGGAGAGCGTTGCGGCATTCTTCGTGGCGGGGTTCTTCGCCGGCCTCGTCCCCGCGCGCATCGTCGCGCGCGAAGACATCCTCTCGGCTATCTGGGGGTAGATCAATATCATAAATATATGACGCAACCGATCATCATCGCCAAAGACCTCGAACGCACCTACCCGGGCAAGGTGCCGACGCGCGCGCTTAGGGGGATATCGTTCGAGGTCGAGCGCGGATCGTTCGTCGCGGTCATGGGGCGCAGCGGTTCGGGTAAGTCGACCTTGCTGCACCAGCTCTCGCTCATCGATACGCCGACAGGCGGGGAAGTCCACCTCGACGGTGTTGAGGTTACTCACCTCTCCGATCGGAAGAAAACCGAGTTTCGCCTCGCGTACCTCGGGTACGTCTTCCAGGACTACGCGCTCATCGTTGAGTTCACCGCGCTTGAGAATGTCTTTCTTCCGGCGATGGCGCTCGGGCGGGATCCTGTCGCGTACCGCAAGCGAGCGTCCGAGCTTCTCACGCTTGTCGGTCTCGGAGCGCGCCTCGGCCACTACCCGACCGAGCTCTCCGGCGGCGAGCAGCAGCGGGTCGCCATCGCTCGCGCGCTCATCAACGAGCCGAAGATCATCTTTGCCGATGAGCCGACCGCGAATCTCGACACGGCCTCGGCAGTAACCGTTCTCGACCTCTTCAAGAAGCTCCAGAAGGAGCTCGGGCAGACCATCATGATGGTGACGCACGAACCGGATGACAAGCGCTACGTCGACCGCGTCATCTGGCTTGAGGACGGCCTCATAGGGGAGAAAGAAAAGTCGTGAGGTGTCGTATGCACAGGGCAAAAGAAACCCGTCGAGATGCGCGTATACTATACTAACTAGCGAGTATGAAACACTTCCTTCCGTCAGCGGCCATCCTCTCGCTCTTCTTCATGATCGGTTTTGCACCCCAGGCTTTTGCCACGGTGCCGCCCACGCTCCAGCTCTCGGCCACGGGCAGCGGTGACGGTGTGCGGATCGCCGTCACCGGCGATCCGAGCGCCAGCGTCCTGCTCTCGTTTACGGAAATCGGTTCTGGCCCCCAGATCGTCTCTCTTGGCTCGACCGACGCAAGCGGCTCGTTCGTGAGCACGGTGTCGAGCGTCACCTACGGCCTTACCTCAGGCACGCCCGTGACCGCGATTATCGGCGGCACGAGCGGACCGAAATCGCCGACCATCGCGTGGCCGACCGTTACCTCGGCAAGCTCGCTTGCCTTGAGTCAGAATGCCGTTGTCCTTACGGTCGGCTCGTCGGCAAGCATCACGGCGACCAATAGTGGCACGGGCGCGCTCTATGTTTCCAACAATTCAAACTCGTCGATCGCGAACGTGAGCATCAACGGCACGCAGGTATCCTTTTCTGGAAACGTCGCTGGTGTCACGACGGTCACGCTCTGTACCGTCGGTACCGCGACGAACTGCCCGAGCGTGTACGTGACGGTGGAGCAAGCGGGGTCCAGCCTGCTCTCATTCAGCCAGAGTACTGCTACCGTCGTGAGCGGACAGAACCTGCCCATTACCATCTCCGGCGGCAACGGGACGTACCAGATCGCTTACAATGCAAACGCAAGCGTCATACAGGCGAGCGTGAGCGGCTCGGTACTGACGCTCACTACCGGCGCGTCGAGCGGCTCGTCTTCGATCACGGTCTGCTCTTCTGATGGAAGCACCTGCGGCGTCGTCATCGCGACCGCGGGGAGCGCGAGCTCCGTAGCCCTCTCCTTCAGCAGCAGCGCGCCGACCGTCTCGGTCAATGAGAGCACGACCGTCAACCTCTACGGCCCCTCGGGCGTCTCGTTCTACGTCTCTTCCAACTCGACCCCGAGCGTCGTGCAGGCGAATCTCTCAGGCGCGACGCTCATGCTTACCGGTATCGCGCCGGGCACCTCGTCAGTCTCGGTGTGCGCCTCGACCGGCACCTGCGCCTCGCTTACGGTAACCGTCCAGAATGCAGCGACAGGCGGCAACATCACGCTCGGGCAAAATACGCTTTCCATACTCTCCGGAGGGAATCAGGCGATTACGGTCACGGGCGGCGAGCAGCCCTATTTCATTAGTGGCGGCACGAGCTCGGTTTCGCAAGAGACGCTCTCTGGCAACACGCTCACCGTCTATGGGGTCGCGGGCGGTACCTCGTCAGTAAACGTATGTTCGGCCGGTGGCGGGTGTGCCTCGCTCGTCGTGACCGTGAACGGTTCGAGCGCGCCGGCGGCATTCTCGATGAGCCAGAATAGCCTCTCGCTTGACGTGGGGCAGGGCGCGACGGTGACGCTCTCCGGCACCGGTAGCTACTACCTCTCCGCAAACACCAGCCCGAGCATCGCGTCCGTTGCGGTAAGCGGGTCAAGCGCGGTAGTCGCCGGTCTCTCTTCCGGAAGCACGGACGCGACCATTTGCCAGAGCGGCAGCTCGTGCGGGACGCTCTCTGTCACCGTGAACCGTCCGGCGTCTACGATCGTAACCCAAACGCTGGCGAGCGGCTCGCCAGCGTACACGTTCACGACGTATCTCGCCCGCGGTTCGGAAGGGGCGGCAGTGTGGGCGCTCCAGAAACTTCTTGCCGCACAGGGCGAGCTCTCCGCCGCGCCCAACGGCTACTTCGGTCCGCAGACGAAAGCAGCGGTCATAGCGTTTCAGTCCGGACACCGCATTGAGTCGCTCGGCGTGGTCGGCCCCGCGACGCGCGCCGCGCTCAATCAGATTGAGCGCGCCGAAGCGTCGAGCAGCGCCTCCTCCTCAAACGCCGGCATCTCCTCCCTGACCTTGAGCCAACTTCAGGCCGAGGCGCAGTCGCTTGAGGCGCAGCTCACCGAAGTGCTCAGCCGCATCTCGCAACTGACCGGGCAGTAGGCTCCCGAACTCAGTGTCGCGCAAACGGGATTACAAGATCCCGGGACCGTTCTCGACACTGCCTTTTGCGCATCTTCGCACCGTAGAACGCGGTGCGCCTCGGCCGCCTTTCGAAGCACTACAAGCTCGCCAACCGGATGACCACATATAATGTGCCGATACCGATGACCGTCATAATGGTGGTCCAGTGTTTGGGGTGAGAATGATAACTCTCCGGAATGAGATCGCTCGCTCCGAGGTAAAGGAAGAAACCCGAGAAGAGCGCGAGCAAGAGGCCGAGCGTATCTGCGGGGAGGACAAAGAACAGCGTCGAGAGCACGCCGATGACGGGGGCGAGCGCGTCGACGAGCAGCCACCGGAATGCCCGGGCGCGCTCGCCGTTATTCTTGAGCACGAGGTTGACGGTGTTGATGCCGTCAGAGAAATCATGAGTGAGCACTGCGGCCGCTACCACGACTCCCACGGCCGTCGAGACGTGGAATGCCAACCCGATGCCGATGCCGTCGAGGAAACTGTGGAACGACAGGCTGCCGGCGCCGGCGTTCCCGCGCCGCGCGTCGAGCGCCTCGCCCGCGTGGCTATGCAGGAGTACCAGCCTGTCGAGGACGAGATACGTCACGAATCCGATCATCACCACCGTCAGGGTGGTGGAGGCCGGATACGCGTTCCCGGCAAGTGCGAGCGCTTCCGGCAGGAGGTCAAAGAAAGCAACGCCCAGAATCGCCCCCGCGCTAAACCCGAGGATGAGGTGCAGCCGGTCTCTCAGGTGAAGGGCGAAGAGCCCCCCGACGAGTGTGGAGAAGAACGCTGCGATGGTGATGAGTAAGAGGATGGTCATGATATTTCAATAGGTTAGGCCACACACGCTTTGCACGTGCCGAAAAATTCAAGCGCGTGTTCTTCGAGCGAGGCGAATTTTGCGCTTCTCGCGAGGGCCAGCTCTCCGAGGTTCTTTCCCGGACACGCCGTCACCTCCTCAATAACCCCGCACCCCGTGCAGACGAGGTGGTGGTGGTGGTTTCCGGAGCGGTTTATCTCATAGTCGATGTGCCCATGACGAAGGTCTACGCGTCTTGCGAGCGTCGCGGCGACAAGGGCGTCAAGCGCGCGATAGAGCGTCACCAGGTCGATGCGGCCTCGCTTCCACTTCGCTTTGATCTCGTGAGCGCTCATGGGGCGCTCGGCACGTGCGAGCAGAGACAAGAGCTGGAGCCGACGCGGCGTGGCTCGGAGCCCGCGCTCGCGCAGCAGGGCAGAAAAGCTATCGGCAGGCGGGGTTTTCATACGCAGATTATAAACGCAATACTATTGCTTTTGCAAGGGGCTCCTGGCTCGCGCGTTGCGCAGCCGCTGCGCCCTGTGATACGCTTCGATAATCTAAGTAATTGCTGTCATGCGCGATCGATTCATCCCTTTTTTGACGGTGCTTTCACGGCCCGCGGTAGCGCTTGGCGGCGCGCTCATGCTGGGCGTGGCTCTTATCGGCTATGCGTGGCACGCTACCGCCGTCTCGCCCTCGGGCAGCGTCGTGCCCGTGACGGTCGGCCCGATCACCGGAGAGATCGACGTTTCCGGCGTTGTGCAGGCCGCGCACCGTGCTGATCTCGCTTTCCAGGTCTCTGGCCGCGTCGCGGCGATACGGGTCGCTGTCGGCGACCAGGTAGCCGCAGGACAGACCCTCGTGACCCTCGACGCCTCAAGCCAGGTGGCCGCCGTCGCGCTCGCGCAGGCGAATCTCGAAGCGCAGCAAGCCCGTCTTGCGTCAATCGAGTCAGGCACGCGCCCCGAAGAGCTCGCGATAGACGAGACAGATGTCACGCAGGCGGAGAATGCGCTCGGGAACGCGCTCGCGGCAGCGTACGCGAGCGTGGATGACGCCGTGCACGCGCGGGCCGACCAAGTCTTTACGAACCCGCGGAACGGAGACGCACAACTGGCGGTTCTCGTGCCTGACGCGACGCTCGTGAACCGTGTGCAAGGGGAGCGCGACGCTCTGGAACCCCGGCTCTCATCGTGGCAGGCGCGCCTTATGGTTGCGTCGAGTCCCGAGGGCCTGGTTGCTTCGTCTGAGGCCGATCTGAAGAGCCTTATGTCATTCCTTGACGACCTTGCGGCAGCGCTCGCCGAGGCGCAGCCGAGCGGTGCGATCTCGTCGGCGGCGCTCGTCGGGTATCAAGCAATGGTGAATGTCGGACGGGGAAACGTGCTCGCGGCGCGTGCAGCGCTCGTTTCGGCAGATACGGCCTACCATGCGGCGGCGGGTGCGCTCGCGCTCGCGCGGGCGGGCGCGACGCAGAACGATATCGACGCGCAGAAAGCGGCCGTTGATGCTGCACAAGCATCGCTTGATGCCGCGCAGGCCGCCCTGCGGCAGACGGCCATCGTTGCGCCGACGTCCGGCACCATCACCAGGCAAGATGCGGACCTCGGCGAGACGGTCGTGCCGGGCGTCCCACTCGTCTCGATAATCGCCGACGGGAAATACCAAGCCACCGCGCGCCTCTCCGACGCCGACATCGCCAAGGTAGCGGTAGGTGAGCGGGTCGAGGTATCGTCGGTCGCTTACCCGGGCGTGACGTTCCCCGCGGTGGTGACCACGGTCGATCCGTCCGCGAGCACGGAAGGGGGCGTCGCATCCTATGGCGTGACGGTTACGTTCGTCGATGATGACGCGCGCCTCTTGCCGGGGCTCTCGGCAAATCTCCGCATCATCACGGCGACGGTGCGCGCGGCGCTCCTCGTGCCGACAAGCGCGCTCCTCACGGACGGGAATCAGAAATTCGTATACGTGAAGAGAGGAGCGGAGGTCCTTCGCGTTTCGGTAATCACGGGTATCGAGAGCGCGGACGGTATGACCGAAATAATCTCCGGCCTCGCCAAAGGAGACCGGGTGCTCGCGTTCGGCACGCCGACAGCGCCCTAGGCTTATGAAAGACACTCCCTTCTTCCGATCAGCATCGCGCCGCCGCTTCGCGCTTGTCGGCACCGCCGCGATTCTCATCCTTGCGTCCGCGGGCACCGTTTCGTATCTGATCTTCTCAAACAAAGAGGTGAGCATCGACGCCGCTTCCCTCAGCGCGCCGCTCATCAGCCTTTCCTCCGTTACCGCCGGCCGACTCGACGCCGTCTACGTCAACGAGGGCGATTCCCTCCCCGCGAATGCTCCTGTCGCACTCGTCGGCACCGAGGTGGTAAAGACGAAAGTCGCCGGACTCATCGTGCAGGTCAATGACACCCTCGGCGCGCAGGTGGCGCCCGGGCAGACGATCGCCGAGATGATCGACCCGTCGCAGTTGCGTGTCGTGGGGAAGATCGACGAGAACAACGGCCTCGCGAAGCTTCGCGTCGGGGATCCGGTCACGTTCACGGTTGATGCGTTCGGAGGAAAGACGTTCACCGGCGTCGTCGATGAGATCGCGCCGACGAGCGATCAGTCTGACGTCGTTTTCAATATCTCGGATCAGCGCGAGGTGCAGCAGTTTACCGTCAAAGCGCGCTTCGACACAAGCGCGTACCCGCAGTTGAGGAACGGGATGTCGGCCCGTATGTGGGTGTACGTGCCCTAGGGCTATGCCGACAATCGCCGAGCGGGGCAGCCGGTGGCGCTGGTGGGTCCTGGGAACCGTCATCTTCGGCACCTTCCTCGGTCGTCTCGACCAGACGGTCGTCAATCTCGCGCTGCCGAAGATTATCGGCGATTTCAGCATCTCCACGAGCAGCGCCGCGTGGATCTCGACCGCCTACATCCTCGCGAATGCCGTTTTCGTTCCCGTCTGGGGCAAGCTCGGCGACACCGCCGGACGAAAAAAAGTCTACCTCGTCGGCTTCGTCGGCTTCGTCGCCGCCTCCGCGCTGTGCGCCATCGCCTGGAATCTAGACTCGATGATTGTCTTTCGTGTCATCCAGGGGTTCGCCGTTTCTGCCGATTACCCTACGGCAATGGCAATCATCGCGGTAACCTTTCTCGATCATCGAGAACGCGCGCAAGCGCTCGGGATCTGGTCAGCCGCGTTCGCTGTCGCGTCCGTCTTCGGCCCGCTCATCGGCGGCCCGCTCATCGACGTCTTCAGCTGGCGCTCGGTATTCCTCATAAATATCCCGCTCGGGCTCATCGGCCTCTTCCTCGCGGTCAAGTTCATTCACGAGTCGGTGGGAGAGAAACGCGCGGCGACCTTCGACTGGTGGGGGTCTGCCACGCTCGCTGCCGCGCTTGCTGCGCTGACGCTCGTGCTTGACGAGGGGCAGAGCTGGGGGTGGCTCTCGCTCGCAAGTATCGTTTGCTACGTGAGCGCCGCCGTGCTCGCGGTGGTCTTCATCGCTATCGAGAAGCGTCAGTCGGAGCCGATCGTCAATCTCGAGTTCTTCAAGATCGGTACTTTCGTGAGCACGCTGGTCAACAACTTCCTCGTCTTCATGGGACTTATCGGGGCAATGTTCCTCATCCCGCTCTTTGCCGAACTGTTTCTCGGCTATGACGCGACACAGACCGGGTATCTTTTCATCCCGCTGGCCCTCGCACTCATGGTCGCCGCTCCGCTGGGCGGCCGGCTCGTGGGCAAAGTGAAGCCGTCCCAGGTCATCTTCGCGAGCACGTTTGTCGCGGG
This sequence comes from bacterium, assembly GCA_021794425.1. Taxonomy (GTDB): domain Bacteria; phylum Patescibacteriota; class Minisyncoccia; order Phycocordibacterales; family Phycocordibacteraceae; genus C7867-001. The sequence continues at coordinate 10,269 of JAJYQV010000045.1, read as the reverse complement.
CTTGGGGATGTTCTTGCTTGCGGCCATCGATCCGCGCTCCACAGCGCTCCAGATATCCATCCCGATGTCCATCATGGCGTTCGGTCTCGGTTTCGGCATGCCGCAGCGAACGAGCATTATCGCGGCGGTGGTACCGCACAAGGATATCGGCGAAGCTTCCGCTATCCTCGCGCTCGTGAGAAACATCTCCGGTGCATTCGGCGTGGCGATCTTCACTACGCTCCTGCAGCACACCATCAATGTAAATGTCCTCACCCTCGCGCAGAACAGCACGCTGCGCTCGGCATCACCTCAGGCGATGCAGCAATTCATCTCGCTCATCACGCTCAAGGCGCAGGTGGCCGGCTACGCCTTCGTGTTCGAGGTTGCCGGTCTCGTCGTCATGATCGGGGCATTTGCCGCGCTGCTCATCAAGGTTCCGAAGGATGCGCTCTCTCACGCGTCGGCGGTTATCGTAGAATGATATGAGCATGACAAAAACCACGACGAGGAAGCGGGCGACGCACTCTTCTCACGATGTCGCGCGCGCCATCTCGCTCTTCTTTGCGGTGCGCGGCATCATGCGCACCAAGCTCGCCAAAGGCAAAGTGTGTGACCCTTCCACCTGGCTGCGGATCGAGACGATGAAGTTTATCGCGGACCATGACACGCCGAAAATGAAAGACGTCGCCGACTATCTTTCCATCACCGCGCCGTCGGCCACGTCGCTTGTTGGCGCTCTTGTGAAGGCTGGGTTCGTCACGAACGCGGCCGACCGGCACGATCGACGAACGGCGCGGCTTCTGCTCACGAAGAAAGGGAAAGCCGAACTCAAGGCGGCGCTTGCGCGCGGCACCAGGCTCCTGGGCGGACTGTTCGCCGCCTTGTCGAGCGCGGAGCTCGCCGCTTTTGCCCGCACGCTCGAACGGATCAAGACGGAATCTTCCCGACGGTAGGGAAATCCGCTCGGCACGGCGCGATTCCATAGTATACTGACGGTATGGGAGACTTCTTGAAGATGGACATTTTCTTTCTCGTGACGACGGTCGCGGTCATCGTTCTCTCCTTCTTCACAGTGTTCGTCCTGTGGCGTCTTGAGCGCGTGCTCAGGAATATCGAGCACATCTCAAAGCAGGTCGCGGACGAGAGCGATATCGTTCGTCACGACCTTGCCCTGATGCGCGACGATCTCCGGCGCGGCACGGGCCGCCTGAAGTCACTGTTCGGTTTCCTAGAGAGGCTCTCGAAACGGGCACCAAAAAAACATTAACCACGCAGCTTTTCATTCACACATACGCATATGGCACAAAAGACTACAAAAGGGAAACTAGCCGCAGAGATAACCGCAGGCATCGTCGCCGCCGGCGCGGCCGCCGCAGCGGGATACTATTTCTATGGGAGTTCAAAAGCGAAACAGCATCGCAAGATCGCGGCCAAGTGGGCGAGCGACATGAAGCGAGAGGTCGTGCGGGAGACAAAGCACCTCAAGCAAGCCAATGCGAAGGACTTCGCGAAAGTCGTCGACACCGTCGCACGAACGTATCGCCGGGCGCGTTCGGTTGACGCAGCCGATCTCCGGCGCGCGGCAGACGAGCTTAAAACGAACTGGGAGAAAGTGCAGCGCGAAATGCACAAGACGGGCCGCGCCAAGACTCCGCCCGCGAAGGCGACCGAGAAGCGCGCGACCACGAGCACGAAAAAACCAGCACGGAAAACCAAGACGGTCGGCACCGCGCGGCGCACGAAGCGTTAGCGCGTTCCACGGATTTCCCCCCGCGAGTCTTCCGCAGGAACCTCGCTTCGGGGAGGGGTTTTGGCACAGGCCCTAGACCTCGCGTTTCGTCAGGCTGTAGACGCGGACGACCGAAAGGAATACGGAAAGGGCGAGCGGGCCGAGGATGAACCCGAGCGGGCCGAAAAGGATGATGCCGCCGAGGATAGAGAACAGGACGAAGAGCGGCGACACGGCGAGTCCTTTGCCGAAGAAGTATGAGGTAAGGATGTTATCGACGAGCGCCACGACGGCCACGCCGACGAGCGCGAGGCCGAGCGCGGAAAGCGGGTCCCCCTCAAGATACAGGAACACGATTGCCGGAATGAACGCGAACGGTGTCCCGAGGCCGGGGATGGCGCCCACGATGCCGCCGATGCTGCTCCAGAGAATCGCGTTGGGGATGTGAAAGAGTGAGAACGCGACCCAGATGGCCAGCCAGCGGATAATCGCGTTCACGAGCGTTCCCTGCATCACGGATCCGATCGTCTGGTACAGCTTGTCGAGAACCTCGCGCGTCATCCCTTTACCGAGCGGGCTTGCTTCGGTAAGCGACGCGAGCAGTCCGCGTCCGTCGCGCAGAAAGAAGAAGAGCGCGAGGAGCATCAAGGATGTCTCGAAGATGACATAGAGTGTCTGGTACACGAGCGACCCGAGGTTGTTCGAGACGATGACGAGGGTGTTCCCCAAGTAGGAACTGATATCAAGCGTGAAGTTGGGGACGATACGCCGCACCGGATTCTCGATGAGTGCCTGGACGCTCTGCAGGTAGCGCGATTCGTTCCCGTGCACGCTGAGGAAGAGTCCCTGCGCTTCTTGGTATATTTGCGTGCCGAGGAAGAACAGCGGCACGATGAAGAAGATCAGGGTTACGCCCACGGTAAGCGCCGCCGCGAGATTTTCCCATCCCCCGAGGGCGCGTGTCAGGCGCTCATAGGGACGGTGGAGCAGAATCGCGAAGACTGCAGCAAGCGATAAGAGCGAGAGAAGCGGCGCGAAGATGAAGAAGAGAAGCACGGAGACGCCCAAGAAAAGCGCAAGGAGCGAGAGGCTCTCCGTCTGTTCTTTCGACATATGGTGTAGCGTAGCACACCTGGGCGCTCACGTGGCCGGGCGGCGGCGGTACCCTCCCCACCTAGAGCCTGTCTCAAACCACTCCCCGAGCGAGGAGTGTTTCGCGTAAAAGACTTGAATGGGCCCTCTTTTACACGGAACAGTCTGAGCGAGGGGCGGATTTGAGGGGTTTTCTGACAAGCTCTAAGTTACTCGGTCGGGAGGCCGGCGCGCTGCCAGGCGATGATGCCGCCGGAGACGTTGGTGGCGTGCGTAAGGCCGAGACCGTGGAGCAGGCTCGCCGCCACGGCGCTCCTGCCGCCGGAGCGACAGATGACATGAATAGAAGCGTATTCGCCAAGCCGCGGAGCTTGCGCTTCGAGGTGATCGAGTGGGATGTTGAGCGCACCGGGGATGCCAGCAGAGCGCACTTCTTCTTTCGTACGCACGTCGAGAAGCACGTGCCCGTCGCTGCCGAGGCGCTCGTACGCTTCGGTGACGGTAATATTTTTCGGGCCGAGTGAGAATCCAAACATGGTAAGTAAAGTTAAGAAAGGGTAAAGGCTGAATTGATAATGGTGTCGAGCTCGTCCGCAAGGCAGTCCCGCCCCGTCTTCTTCGAGACGCAACGCCGCGCATGCTCACGCGAGAAGGCTTCGGCAAAACGCTTGAGGCCGTTCGTCGCGGCTTTGACCTGGAAGAGCGTCTGCGCGCAATCGGCCGGAGCATCAGCGGCAAGCGAACGCTTCAGTGCGGCGACTTGGCCCTCAATGCGGCTCAGGCGCACGATGAGGCTGCGGGATGTGTGTGGTGTGGGCATGGTAGGGAGCGCTAGACAGCGAGTATAGCATATACCCCCAGGGGGTATGCAAGCCGCGCCTCCGGTGCGTAAAAAGGCCGCGACAAGTCGCGGCCTTTTTACGCACCGGAGGCGCGCTTTTTATTAGAAGAACCCGAACAGGCGCGAGAAGAATCCACCGATGAGGCCCATGAAGCCATGGGGCGCCGCGGGCGTTGCGCCACTTGCCGCGCTTGCGCGCGGCGTTCCACTGTCGATGACGGATGAGGCGGTGACGGCGGTGCCGTTCACAGTGCCCTGGACGACCACGCTGTCGCCAACGGAAATGTCTGAGAGGGTCGCACCCGTGACGCCTTTCTTCGTGATGGTCGCGGAGGTTGTGTCGATGGTGTAGACAATGCCGCTCTTAGCAGTCACGGTGAGCGAGTTAGTGCCGAGTGCGGTCACGGCGCCGCCGACGACCGGTTCGCCATTCCCTTGGATTGCCGGCGTGCTCGAAGCATGCGCGGTGCGCAGCTTCGAGTCGGACCGATTTGCCGCGCGGCCAGGGACGCCGTCGCGGATGGTCGTAGCGGTGACGGCGGTGCCGCTTACCGTGCCCTGGACCATGACCCGATCCCCGGCGGCGATGGCCGCGACGGACGAGGCCGCGCCGTCTTTAGTGACTGTCGCGTTCGTCGCATCGACCGTGTAGGTCGCCGCTGGCGTCGCTTCCGCTCCTCTGCGGCCCCATTTCATGGCCGTCACGGTGAGCGTGTCGCCAGAAAGGGACGCGACAGTGCCGACGACGGCAGGGCGCGCGCGCGGCGCGTCAGGCGTGGCCGCAAAGGCGGTACCCGCGAGTGCGAAAGAGCCGATAAGTGCCGCGCCGGCGAGAATCGTCGGGAGGCCGCGTTTTAGATCAATAGGCATAGGTGAAATGGTTAAGTGGCACGAGCTACTTCTATATACGCCGAGGCGCTGGGGGATGTTTCTCTTACGCAAAGCCTGGGAAGTAGTCGGTCTTGATGCGGAGGCGGGGGATGCCCATGCCGGTGAGGATGCCGCGGAATGCTTTGACCATGCTGGGCGGGCCGCTGATGTAGAAGGTGCGCTCTGCGTAGTCCGGTATCTCGCGCGCGATCAGCGCGGCGTCAATCTTGCCGGCGATGGTGCCCGGGACGGGAGAGGGCTCCGCGGTGAGCGCGTACACGGTCTTCATGCCGATGGCGCGCTCGGCCACGTCGAACGTCTCTTTGTATGCGATTTCGGCGGCGGTTCGGTTCGAGTACAGGAGCACGACTGGGCGCGAGTCCTTCGTGTCGACCAGGTACTGCACCATGCTGCGGAAGGGCGTAATGCCGATGCCGCCGGCGATAAAGGCTAGCTTTTTCTTCGGGTCGCGAGGGAGGACGAAGTCTCCAGCCACATGCGAAACGGAGAGCGTGTCGCCCGCTCGCATGGCGGCGAGCGCGCGCTTGAAGCTGCTCGCCGGCCGGTAGAACTTCACCCCGAGGCGCAGCGCGTCTTCGGTGGGGGAGGAGGCGATGGTGAAGTAGCGGCGGTTGCCGCGATTGTCGGCGGAGCGGTGGCCGAGCGTCCATTCAAGGTATTGTCCCGCCTTGAAAGCGAGCGGACGGTCGCTCGCGAAGGCGAATTCGTAGGTGTCGTGCGCGAGTCTTTTCTTTTCGCGCAAGGTGAGAATGCGCCGGCCTTTCGGACTCACCGCATACACGAAGCTGTTGCCGGCGAGGAGCGCGAGTTCCGGCGTGAAGTAGAACGAGCCGAGATGCACGTTCGGCGCGAAAAGCACGCCGACGAGAGCGCCGTACGCAATGCGCAGTCCGCGAGTGGGCGGCATGGTGAGCGGCTCGGTGAGCATCACGAAGGCGAGGAAGAAAATGGTCGAATGGAGGATGGTCTGAGTAAGGGGGGCGAAAAAACTGATGCTCACGGTCGTCGCGAGGATGGAGAGGGACGCCGCGACGCCGAAGGCGATGACGAGATCGAATCGGTGGATCTTGCGCACGATGAGCAGGCCGCCAAGGAACACGAGCGGGAGGAGCGGGAGGTTCCCGCCCACCCACCACGTGGCGCCCTGACCGAGCACAAGCGCGCCGAGCGCGACGCCGAATGCGGCGGGGTTAAAGAGGTGCTTCTTGCCGAGGGCGAAAATGAATTTCGACGCCATCGCCCAGGCTGATGCGAAGACAAGGAACCCGATGCCGGCGTAATCGGTGGGGGCGACCGGCGAGATGATGAGCGCGAGGATGAGGCCGGTGATGTAGACCGATTCGCTATTAGGCGCCGCGCCGAACACCTTCGCGAACGCTGCGTTGACGACCCAGCCGACCGCGAGGATGACCAGAGCGGAGAACGCGAGATCCGCGGGGCGGTAGGGAAGGATGTGGAAGAAACCGAAAAGCGCCGCCACGCCCAGAAGCGTAGCGAGGTAATACAGCACGAGGCGGTACATCGTGATGCGGTTGAGGAAACTATCGACGAATCTCATGATCAGCTGGCTGCTTGCGCAAGCGCCGAGGCAAGCGACTGCTTAAATGCCTGGCTCGTGAAGGTTGCGCCCGAGACGCCGTCGACCTTTGCGCTCTGAGCCTGGATGGCTTCCTGGATGAGGAGCGGCATCGCCTGGCCGTTTACGTAGCGGGAGTTCTGCTGGGTGTCCGGGTGCTGCAGGAAGGCCACCTCGGCAAGTTTCCCGTCTTGGATCGAGACTTTCACCTGCACGGTGCCGTAGTAGGCGTCGGTGGCGGCGCCGGTGTACGAGCCGTCAGCGTAGCGACCAGTGCCGAGAGCGTTCGACATGGGACGGGAGGGGGCGGACGCAGGCATCGCCACGGGCGCAAGTGTGGCGGCTCGAGGGCCGCTTACAGACTGCCAGAAAGCGTACGCGACCGAAACGGCGATGAAGCCGAAAGAGAGGGCGAATTTCCTAGCTACGGACGGACGCGGCGCTGATGAGTGCGAGATATCCATACGTATACATACCCATCGAACGCACTGATTGTTTCATCCGGCGCAAGGGACGCCCGCTAGAGCCTGTTCCCAAAACCCTTCAACCCACCCTGCACTCAAGAGGCGTTGTAAGGCAGGCGCTCGTGATCGAAGCGGCATTCGATTACGCGAGAACGTTGGCAGGCGTTCCAGCCTCGAAATGCCGAATGTTCTCGATAGTGGTATCGAGGATGCGCTCGACGGCCTCGGTAGTGTTGAAGGCGGTGTGCGGCGTCACGATGACGCGCGGGTGCTCGATGATGTAGTGGTTGGCAAGCGCAGTCTTGAGCGACTCCTCGTTCGGATGCGTTTGCGTGAGAAGCATCGTTTCGTCGGCCATGTCGCCCTCCTCTTCGAGCACATCGAGTCCGGCGCCGGCGAGGATGCCGCTCTTGAGCGCCTCGACGAGCGCGTCGGTCTCGACGACTGCGCCGCGCGAGGTGTTGATGAGGTAGGCGCCCTTCTTGATGGTGCCGACATTCTCTTTATTGATGAGGTGGTGCGTGTGGGCATTGTAGGGGACGTGGAGCGAGATGATGTCGGATTGCGCGAGCAGCTCAGGGAGCGACGCGTAGGTGAAATTGTTTGCGCGAGCTATTTCGGGGTCGGGGTGCACGTCAAAGCCGAGCACCTTCATGCCGAAGCCGTTTGCCATGCGGATCGCGTGCATGCCGATGTGGCCGCACCCGACGATGCCGATGGTCTTGCCGGCAAGGTCGAAACCGCGGAAACCTTGCGGCGAGAACGCACCCGCCTTCACGGAAGCCTCCGCCTCGGGGATGCGGTGGGCGAGTGTGAGTATGAGCGCGAAGGCGAATTCGGCGACCGTATTCTCGCCATAGAACGGGACTGTGACGATCGTGATGCCTTTCGCTTTGGCCGCCGCGAGGTCGATATGGTCGAAGCCGGTCGAGCGCGTGGCGATGAGTTTCAGGGCAGGGAAGCGGTTCATCTCCTCTTCGCCTATCTTTGAGTCGATAAAGATGCAGAGCGCTTCGGTCTGGTCGTCTTTCAAATCGGGGAAGTTCGAGAGTGGTCCCTCGTGGAACGTGATCTCGTCGCCACTCAGTTTCGTCTTTACGTATTCTTCCTCCCACGGCTCATTCGCAAAATAATGTATATGCATATACAGATATGTTACACCGTCTCGGCCTCTTTTTCTATCTCCAGCAGACGCTCGTACTTTTCGCGCCGCTCCTTCTGGCCGAGGCCGCCGGCCTTGATGCCGTGGGCGCCCACGGCATAGGCGAAGTCCGCGATGAAGGTGTCGTCCGTCTCGCCTGAGCGGTGGGAGCAGACGGCGGCCCAGCCGTTTGCGTGGGTCATCTGTACGGCCTCGATAGCTTCCTTTACCGAGCCGATCTGGTTGGGCTTGATCAGAACCGCGGTGATGGCACCTGCCTCGCGGGCCATCTCGATGCGCGCAGGGTTGGTCACGGTGAGGTCGTCGCCCACGATGATGACCTCGCCCGCCTCGGCGGTGAGCTTGGTGAAGTCTTCCGTCGCCGTCTCGGCAAACGGGTCCTCGATCGAGTGGAAGGGGAACTTGCTGATGAGCTCCAGGTAGAGCGCGCGGAGCTCGTCGGGCGTATAGTCCCGGCCGATGAGCGTATAGCCGCCGTGGTCGTTCCGAAGTGCGTTTGCAGCGGCGTCGATAGCAATCGACGCGCCCGGGTGCTCGGCCACGAGCGCCGCGAGAAGCTCGAACGGCTTGTCGAGCTCTTCAAACTTTGGCGAGTAGCCGCCCTCGTCGCCCATAGGCACTTTCTGTAGAAGTTCGACTTCTACAGATTCTGTAGAAGTCGAACTTCTACTCTCGCGCTCGAGGCGTTCGCCGAGCTTCTTGAAGACGCGCTCGGCAATCGGCATTGCTTCGCTTGTTTTCCCGCCCACGACGAAGAGGTACTCCTGGAAGGGGAGCCGGTAGTCGGCATGCTCGCCGCCGTTCATGAAGTTGAGGTAGAGGCGCGGCGCGGCGGGCGTGGTGCCCGCGCGAAGGGCGATCGCTCTCCAGAGCGGCACGCCCGCGAGCTCGGCAGCGAGGCGCTGTGCGGCGATGGAGACGCCGAGGATGGCGTTTGCACCGAGGCGGGATTTGTTTGGCGTCCCGTCGAGCGCGATCATGGCGGCGTCGAGCTCATCAGGCGTCTCCCACTGCCGACCCGTGACGAGCGCGGCGATTTCGCACTCGACGTTTCCGATGGCGGTCGAGACGCCGCCGTCCGCGTCCCGGAGCTCGACGGCCTCGTGGCTGCCGGTCGACTTGCCGGAGGGGACGCTCGCGTGCACGATCGTCTCGCCCGAAATGAGGGTTACTTCTATGGTCGGCCTGTCGCGCGTATCAAGTATCTGCTGAGCTGAAACGGAATCGATTTTCATATGATTTCCAGTATACAACGCAAACCCAAGCGGCGCCGGAGGCGCCGCTGGGGTTTTGTTCGGGAAGGAGGGGATTATTTTCCAGCTGCAAGCTTCCCTTCAATCTCGGCGATGGCTTCGACGGTCTTCACGACCGAGTCGGGAAGGCGTGTAGGGTACAATAGTATCAGTGACGAGGACAATATGGAGCGCTGAAGAACAGAACCTATCCGAAGGAGCGGTCCTGTGGGTAAAAGCGCATGCGCGTGAGATAGTCGCGCAAGTCGTTGGTAGCGTGCCAAGCGCGCACGACAGCGCAGTCTCTATATTTATAGCAGGGTCGCCTGGTGCGGGGAAGACAGAATTCTCGAAGCGACTTCTCGCTCCGTTTGAAGTCGGTGAACGGAAGATAGTTCGTATTGATCCAGATGATATCCGAGCTCTCATCCCGTCTTATATCCCCGGGAGAGCAGAGCTCTTCCAGGCGGCTGTCGGCATTGCGGTTGAGAAAGTGCATGATGCGGTGCTCAGACGCGGACAACACTTCTTGCTTGATGGGACGTCGGCCAATCTGCCTAAGTTTGAAAGCAACATTCGACGATCGCTCGATAAGAATAGACAGGCAATTGTTGAGTACGTGTACCAAGATCCGCTGGTCGCGTGGGAATTCACGCAAAAGCGAGAAGCGCTTGAGAGCAGGAATATCCCCAAAGAAGCATTCCTCACACAGTTTTTTGCGGCGTATGAGAACGTATGCCGGGTAAAAGAATCATTCGGTACCACCGTGACGGTGGATGTTATCCAGCGGAATATCGAAACTGGGATGTACGATGTACATTTCAATGTCCCTACGATTGCCGAGAGTCTTTCGCTCGGGTATACTAGAGAAGAACTTACAAAGCGTTTATGAACTTACTTCGCTTTTTCGCTAAATCTCAGGACTCTCATCAGGTGAGGGGAGATTCGGTGCATGACTTCTTTGCTGGCAGCAGCACTGATAAGAAGACGGTGTATGAGGAGGCGCTGCGCGGCGCGCAGGCAGACCAGCTGCACGTCCTGCGCGGGTAGATAGATTCACTTGAAGGGGAAACACACGGGCAGCCTGAAAGGCTGCCCGTGTGTTTCCGAGGTTACCCGTTCGGACTGTCGCGCGTATCAAGTATCTGCTGAGCTGAAACGGAAGTGATTTTCGGTTTAAAGAAACAAATGGGAGGCTGAACTAAGCGCCATCCCTCAACAATTTGGATATGACTTTGAAGCGGCGATCCTTGCGGAGGCCGTGGTGGACGGACAGTTTCTTCTTGAGCGCAGAGAAGGA
>JAJYQV010000007.1 GCA_021794425.1 bacterium | reverse complement strand
AAGATTTTGACTTGGTTTCTAATCTTATCGGCGGAATCCATATGAATGGTCGCATTCTACCATGAAGGATGTTCTCCCGGCGTCATTAATTTATAAGTTCGATTCCGGTGCCCGTGCTCAATATCGGATCAATTTTGGTGTGATTGCGACACAAAATGTGACCGACCACGAGAAAAGGAATCGAACTGGATATATGTTGAAAATGCTACATAACAGAAAAAGCGCCTCTAGTATTTAGGCGCTTTTTCTGGTGAACACCCTGAGCGGTACAGTACTGATTTTGATGCCTGTCGGTACTGGTTCCTGGCGTCACAACCGTGTTGCGGGGGCCGGAATCGAACCGGCGTCTGGAGGTTCTTTTACACCTACTGTTTCCAGTCGGAATGGACTATACCACAATCCCATAGGGACTCTCCCATTATAGTCTCTGAACCTTTCCTCAACCTAAGGCGGAAGACTTGGCTGCTGATTGCCGAATCCTCTTGTTTTTCAAGCGTTCGCGCTCACCCTTTCGGATCACGCTGTAGCACAAGAAGCTCTAACGGTATTCCAGCAATTTAGAGAGTTTTTCCACTACCCGTTACCGGATAGGGTCACGTTTTACCATGAGCCTCCCGAGGTACCTCTCCTCTACCCCGCTATATCGCGCCTCACGAATGAAGCGTGGTACCAGAGTACCACTTACAGAATCGAAATACAACAGATTTAGGATGCAGGAAATTCACTCAAGGGTTGCGGATTCATAAACTAGCATTAGGTACTGATGCTATACTCCAGAGTATGGCGCATAAAGACCCTGAACAAAGAAAGGCGTACCACGCAAAGTATATGAGAGAAGTCTGGTATCCGAAAAATAAAGAGAAGCACATTTCATACGTGCGTAGGAACAAGGACCGCGTCGCGGAGTTTATAGAAGAATACAAGAAGGCACATTCATGCGTTGACTGTGGTTTCCCAGGAAAGGAATTCCCTTATGTCTTGGATTTTGACCACATTGACGCTGCTAAAGGTAAGAAATTCAATATCGGAAGTTGGTCCCACACGGTGTTAAGCATTGAAGCGATCGAACGAGAAATGAAGAAATGCGAGTTGGTATGCGCGAACTGTCATCGTAAACGAACTTTTTCAGAAGAACGTAGGACTCAGAGCATCTCGAACTCGCGGAAGACGGCCTCATAGCGCGCGAGGGTGCGGCGCGCGAGCGTCTCGGAAAGGTCGAACGCGGAGCCGTCATGCGCGATCTGGTTGCGCACTTTATGCGCCTCCCACGCATCTTTGAGCGTGTTGAAGTCGGACGGCTCGACGGCTCGAAGCTTCTCGCCGATACTTTCGCCCACGTAGCCTTGCTTGGTCAGCATGTCGTCGAGCAGTATATCTGCTTCGATAATTGCCTGGCGCCAGTCGCTCGCATTCGTACTGGCAGCAAGCGTCTCAATGTGTAGCCAGCGCGGATTCATGCCCCCTGCCTCCTCGGGCGCGAGCAGGAGCGTCCCATAGTATTCATCCTCGCGCTTGCGTAATTCGAAAAGCCGCATGGTCGCATACACGATGACGACGAGCCCGATGGCTGAGAGCAGGTAACCAATGACGATAATCCAGAGCCAGAGGTGCGCGAGCCACGCGGAGAATGTCGTCGTGTCTATCGACCCGTAGCACGAGCCGTGGATGCATTCGTAGAGAAGACGGAAGGCGTATTCGATGTTGAGCTGATCGGCGGGCATGTTCATTTAGTATACCGCCTCGACGCAACAGGTTGTGCTGTGTTCTCCCCGACTCTACCCTCCTTGGGCGCGAAGCTATGCGGGCAGCACTGCGCGAGCGGCAGCGAAGAGCACGGCTTCGGCTTGGTGCGGAGCGGTGAAGTGGATACCGAGCGGGAGTTCTTTCCCGCCGCGCGCGGCGGTACCCATCGGCACGGAAAGCGCGGGCATGCCGGTGAGATTTGCGGTCACGGTGAAAATATCTTCGAGATACATGGAAATAGGGTCGCTCTTCTCGCCAAAGGTGAAAGCGGGCGCGAGCGTCGTCGGGAACGCGATGACATCGACCTTTTCAAACGCCTTTGCGTACTCATCGCGCAAAACGCCGCGCGCGGCATCAGCTTTGCGATAGTACGCGTCGATGTAGCCGGAGGACAGTACAAAGGTGCCGAGCAGTATGCGGCGGCGCGTCTCGGGGCCGAAGCCCTCGGTGCGCGAGTGCAAATAATCGTCGAGGAGCGTATCGCCCTCTGCGAAGCGTCCGTAGCGGATGCCGTCGAGACGCGCAAGGTTGGTGGAGACTTCGGCCGGCATGATGACGTAATAAGCGGCGAGCGCGTGGCCGCTCGTCGGCAGCTCGACGTCGAGAAGCGCGTGGCCTGCGGCAGAAAGCTTCTCAAGTGTCGTATCGAATGCCGCGCGGACCTCGGCGGTCAGGCTTTCGCCGAGCAGGTGGCGCGGCACCCCGATACGGAGCGTTTTCGGTACTTCGTGCGCAGGATACAGGCCGTCGGGGATCGTCGTCGAGTCGAGCGGGTCCTTGCCGCGTATGGCATCAAAAAGAATCTGTGCGTCTTGGGCGGTCTTGGCAAGCGGGCCGATCTGATCGAGCGAGGAACCCATGGCGATGGCACCGCTCCGGGAGACCGCGCCATAGGTGGGCTTCATGCCGACGAGGCCGCAGAGCGCGGCGGGCTGGCGGATGGAACCGCCGGTGTCGGTGCCCAAGGCGGCGATACAGAGGTGTGCCGCGACAGCCGCAGCCGAGCCGCCGGAAGAGCCGCCCGGCACGCGCTTTGTGTCGTGCGGGTTCTTGGTCGCGCCAAATGCGGAGTGCTCGGTCGAGCTGCCCATTGCGAACTCATCCATGTTGGTCCGACCGACAAAGAGCGCGCCGGCTTCTTTCAGTTTTGAAATGACGGTCGCGTCGTAGGTGGCTGTGTAGTTCTCAAGCATCCTCGATGCGGCGCTCGCGATCTTCCCCTCGATGAGGATGTTGTCCTTTATCGCGAGTGGAATGCCGCAGAGCAAGGGCGCGCGTTCTCCTTCCTCGTCGATACGCTTCTGCGCCTCAGCGATGGCCGCCTCGTCTGCGGGGAAGATTTCCAGGTAGGCAAAAAGCGCGGGGTTCTTCGCTTCTGCTGCCGCGACGCAGGCATCCCAGAGCGCGCGGACGGTGAGTTCGCCCGCGCGAAGCGCGCGCGCTGCCTCGATTATCGTCAATTCATTCGGTTTCTTACTCATGGGTGATGATCTGCTTCACGGCCAAAGCGTCGCCCTCACGCGCGGAGAACTGCGCGGCGACCTTTTCGGTGAAGGCGCCGGGCGCATACGGCTCGCCATCCTCGCGCATCACGTTCCGCAAGGACGGTTTCTTCGTCGCGAGGTCGGCCGGAACGTCTAGCGCCTCGAGCTGCCCAACATAGGCGACAATCGCGTCGAACTCGCTCGTGAACGCGCCGAGCTCGCCATCATCAATCGTGATGCGCGAGAGTGCCGCGAGCTTCTTCACGTCTTCGGTCGTCACCATATTTCGCTACTGTATCATGCGCCGAGCTTTTTGAGGAATGCCGCTTCGTCAAGGACCGGGATGTCGAGTTCGCGGGCCTTAGCGAGCTTTGTGCCGGCGGCTTCGCCCGCAACGATAAAAGAGGTCTTCTTCGAGACGCTTCCGGCGGGCTTGCCGCCGGCACGCCGTACGAGCGCCTCGGCCCCCTCACGCGAGAGGGTCGGGAGCGTGCCAGTCACCACCACCGACCGCCCTTCAAGTGGCCCCGCCTCGGGCGCTTCGACCTTCTGCACCTTTATATGCTTTTGCAGGCGTTCAAGAAGCTCCTTATTTTCTTGCGCCGCAAACCACGCTGCAACCGCTTCACCGATGATGGGGCCGATGCCTTCTATTTTTGAAAGCGCGGTGGCGCTTGCGTGGCGTAATTTCGCGAGCGTGCCAAGCTTGGTCGCGAGCAAGTACGCATTCTCTTCACCGATGTGTGGAATCGAGAGCCCGATGAGGAGCCGGTCGAGCGGCACCATGCGCGCAGCGTCGATGCCAGCGAGAAGGTTGGTTGCCTTGAGCTCTTCAAATCCTTCAAGCGCGAGGAGCTCGTCTTTGGTGAGCTCGAAGAGGTCGTCGAAATCGGCGACGAGATCGTGTTCCATGAGCGTGCGAATCGTCTCCCTGCCGCAGCCGTCGATGTCGAACGCGCTCTTGCCGGCAAAGTGGATGAGCTTCCGAGCCTGCTGCTCAAACGAGCCGGCCACGACACAGCGGTGCGCCGCTTCGCCCGGCACGCGCTCGATCGCGCCATCGCCGCCGCACAGCGGTGAATGTGTTGGGAAGTGCCAGGACTTCGCGCTCTTGGGCCGTAGTTCTTTGATGACCGAGACAATCTCGGGAATGATATCGCCAGCTTTCTGCAATATGACCGTATCGCCGATACGAATGTCTTTTTCTTTTATGAAATCCTCGTTGTGCAGCGTGGCCCGCGCGACGGTCGTACCTGCCACGGCAACGGCACGCAGGTGCGCAACCGGTGTGAGCTTCCCTGTGCGTCCCACCTGGAGCGTAATGTCTTCGATGATCGTCTCGACCTGTTCGGGGGGGAACTTGTACGCGATACCCCAGCGCGGCGCCTTGCCGGTGTAGCCGAGCGCCTCCTGCACAGCGCGTGATTCGACCTTGAGCACCACGCCGTCGATCTGGTAGTCCGCGCGCGCGCGCGCAGGACCCTGCCACTCCTTCCAATACGCAAAGACGTCCTCGAGCGAATCGGCATGACGGCGCTCGGGATTGACGGGCAAGCCGAGCGCGCGCAGGTAGTCGAGCTCACCACCCTGGGTTTCGGGGAACGCTTCGCTCGTCGCAGCGAGATCGTAGATGAAAACACCGAGCGGGCGTGCGGCGGCGACAGCGGGATCGAGTTGGCGAATCGAACCCGCTGCCGCGTTCCGCGGGTTGGCAAACAAGGGCTCGCCGGAAGCCGCGCGGGCGGTGTTCAGCCGCGCGAAACCCGAGCGCGTCAGGTACACCTCGCCCTCGGCTACGAGATCAATCGGTCGCGGGAGCGTTTCGGGCACGGAGCGGATTGTGCGGATGTTGTGCGTCACGTCTTCACCCACCACCCCATCGCCGCGTGTCGCGGCGGTTGCGAGCCTCCCCTTCTCGTAGGTGAGCACGATCTTGAGCCCGTCGATCTTGAGCTCAAGGTCATACGTCGGCACCGCGCCGGAAAGCTTCCGCACGCGCGTATCAAAATCTCGTATGTCTTCTTCGGTGAAAGCATCGTTGAATGACCACTGCGGCACCCGGTGCCGGACCTTGGCGAGAAACGGTACCGGTTTCCCTGCGACCACCTGGGTCGGCGAGTCGCTCGTGACGAGCTCGGGGTAGCGTGCTTCGAGCTGGGCGAGCTCGTACTTGAGGCTATCGAGCGCCTCGCTCGAGATCGGCTCCTCGTCTTTCTCGTGGTAGAGCGCGCGATACTTGGTGATCGCGGCACGCAGCTGTCGCGCACGTTCACGAGCCTCTTCGGGAGCCTTCATGCCTTTCAGTATACCGAACTCTTCCATTCACTAGTAGGACGCTTGAAGACCGCGAGAAGCGAAGCGCGCGGCACCCGGGCTCGCCACCGTGCCGCACGAAACATCGTACCCCTGCGAGAAGATGTAGGTAGTGTCGTTATTTGGCAGCTGAGGATCTTTGTATTTATATACCGTCACATCCGCGCAATGCGTCCCGGCATCGAGCGAGAGGCGTGAGGAAACAATCCATTTTGTCGAACTCCACGCTTCAGAAGAAGAGACCGCAGAGTTCCCGTCGCATGACATGATCGGCGCAACGCCAGGATTGGCTTGCGGGTAGGTAAAGAGGCTCGGCTGCCCGCCATTCTGCTGATCGGCATAGAGCGCGCACTCAAGCGCCGCGTCGGCGGCATAGAATGCGTACTGCGACTCAACCGAAGAGGCGGCAAGCGTCTGCTGCTTGTATGCGAGCGAACTGAGCGCGAGACCGAACGAGAGCATGACCGACATGAAAATGAGCGCGATGAGGAGCGCGAAACCGCGTTGGCGCGAAACACCTTCGTGGCGCCCGTTCTTCCAGTGTGTGGTTTTTATTGCCATGAGGTGAGATTATCGGTGACCGTAACCACGTATGGGACGCCGTGGAATTTCCACTTCACCGTCGAGACGATGCGCTCGTCATCGGGATACCCGGCGACAGCGAACGCTTGGATGGTGCGCGAAAACGGCGTCACCTCCGCCCCAGAAAGATTCTGCATGCTGTAGACGCCGGTGGAGAGGATATAGAGCGGCGCGTCACACGCGGCACCCGAGCAGGCGGCGACCTGCGACGAGCTCCGTAACGGATCAAGCGTGCAGGCCGACGCGGTGCAGGGCGTAATGGACCAGGAATTCGAGCCGGTCGTGAAATCAGTCCACGCATCCTGCGAGACATTGCTTCCATTTGCCTGATACGCATGCAGGTACGCGTCATCACGCATCGCGCGCACGTACTCGATACCCTCTTGCGCAAGGTACGACGCCGTGAGCTGACCTTGAGAAATATCCGCCGCCACGAGCGCGCGACTTGCCGCAAACAGAGGTCCCGAGACCGCGAGGGCAAGAATGGCCACGGCAACCATGGTCTCGACGAGCGTGAATCCGGTGGAATTTTTCATAGTCATATATCGGAGCCGCGCATCGTCGCGCCCGTCTCAATCGTGAATTGCTGCGGTGGCTTTCCGGGGCCGACAAGGACACTGCCTGAGACGACGATGGTCACGCGCGCCTGCTCATAGTCGCCCGCCGAGGTGGCCGCTGTCCCGACCGGATAGAACGCCAGCGAGGTGACTTCTATCGACGAATCGGTGAGTGCCGCGCCGTTCTTCGTGATGCTGTCGTGCACTTGATCAAACTCATACGTCGTTGGCACCTTGTCCTGATTCTCGAAAGAGAAGCTGTTTGCCGTGCAAGCGGGCAAGCCGGAACCGCAATACTGCGAGCCGGTGCGGATATCGCGTGTCATGGTCTCAAGCGCAAAAGAGAGGTTGTCGATGCCGGTTGCGACCGCCTGCGCCTGTCGGTTGGCACCAATGATCACCAGATAAGCACCCGAGGCGAGCAGCATCACGAGTGCGAAGAGGCCCACGGCGACAACAAGCTCGATGAGCGTGTAGCCTCTTGCCGAGAGTTTTTTGTTTTCGGCGTTTGTCATGGGCAAGCGGCGGCGCTCGTGGTGATGTCCCCCGACGCTGTGACCATCACGGAGCGTGTGCCGCCCTGCGACGAGGTGATAGAAAGGCACACTGACGTGAGCGACGATGAGTACGCGCCATCGACGCTTATGAATGGCTCGTCCGGGTTCGGCCGCGCAAACACGATATCGAGCGAAGACAGTCCTCCCCCGTGGGCGACGGCGCACGACCACGACGAGGTGTCGGTATTGTAGGCGCAAAAATCATTTACCGTAATCCCATTGTTCATGGTGTAATCCACCACCCGCTCCTGCTGATTCGCGTCATACGCGCAATTCCCCGGACGATCTGACGGGGTGCCGGTAACGGGGTGGCAGAATGGCCCCGAGCCTCCAAGCGGGGGGTAGCTGTCCACAAAAAAGGTAAACGCATACGGTACGCCGGGTGTCGCCCTCTGAAAGTCGACGCCATACCCAACATTTGACGCGCCCGCCACCGCGCGGCTGCCGAGGCCATACGTCTCAGCCGAACGCAGGGTAAGCGCGATATCGTACGCGGTGTTCGCGAGCACGAGCGTCTTGTTGAACGAGCTTTGATTCGTCAACACGATCGACGTGATGACGACGATGATGGCAAGCACGACCAAGAGCTCTATGAGCGTGAATCCCGCTGCAGGCCGGGCGCGTTTCGCGCCTGACATTCTGTACGGGCGAGATCCTACCGGAAGAGCGTTGCGGCGAAAGTGAAGGGGTTCCATTGGGTGAAATACGCGAGGAGGAAGCCGGCGGCCAGAAACGGCGCGAACGGCACCTCTACTCCCATTCTAGAGCCGACCGGCCTCCGCGCCAACAGCGCTATCCCAATAACCGCACCGATCCAGAACGAGAAGATAAATCCGGGGAACGCGGCCGAGCCAACCAAAAGCGCAAGACCGAAGACGAGCGGCGCGTCGGCAAGGCCCATGGCGCGGCCGCGCGAAAGGAAATGAATGGCGGCAAGGCTCGCCGCGACGAGCGAAGCGACGAGGAGGGTCACAAAAAAATCAGAGAGCGCAGGCGCGGCGAGGAATCCAGCGAGCGCGCTCGCCGCGACAAAAGCAGCAAGCGGGCGCGGCGGCAGAATTTGATGTGTAAAGTCGTAGAGCACGAGGAGAAGCAAGAGCGCGAGCGAAAGTAAGAAGAACGGAAGAGCGGCTGAGAACCCGAGAGAAGCGTAGGCGAGCACGAACAGCCCGCCCAGAAGCACCTCGGAAAGCGGCGACACGGGCGAGAGGCGCACGCCGCAACAGCGCGCCCGAGCGCGCGAGGCAAAGTAGGAGAAGACGGGCACGAGAGAACGCGGCGCAAGCGCCGCACCGCACGCATCGCACTGAGAGCGTCCGGTGAGGAAACCCTGCCCCGTGTTGAGGCGCGCCGCGACGACGCCGACGAAGCTCGCGATGGTCGCGCCGAGCATGAAGATCGCAAGAGGGGTGACGAGCGTCATGCCTCCATCATAGCAGAAGCCGCGGCTGCGCCGCGGCTTCTGCGCTTCTTCTTCACGTTCACGCGAACTTCCGGAAACGCTTACGGCTTACAGACGGTATCGCTCCCAAGCGCGGTTTTCGTCTTCATGCCAACGCTTGAGCTGTCGACGCACCAGTAGTACGTCGGGTCACTTACCAGCTGCGCGGAAACAGCATACGCGGTTCCGCCAGCGCTCACGTTGCAAGTAACATTGTTCCCATCGATGCTGTTTGCGGCTGCGACCGCTCTGTTTATGTTCGAGTCGCTAAGCGTACTGCTGAACATGTTATTGCTGTTGGCGCACCCCGTACCCTGCGCTCCATAACTGTTGTTCCCGGGACCGTCGTAATAGAGTTCCGCCTGAGTCCGGACGGTCGAGAGGTCGGACTGGATGGCGGCATCGTTACCCTTGCTGCGGGCAGTGTTGAGCGATGCGAGCACGACTGCCGAGAGGATACCGATGATCGCGATGACGACGAGGAGCTCTATGAGGGTGAAGCCGCGCTGTTTTCCCATAATCTCCTAATATCTTATTTGGAGAGATTATGGGCAAACTGGGTTGCCACTGGCATCAGCCGAGAAAGCGGTCGGGAATGTGCCCGTTTCTTGCTTTGCTGTGCCCGAGGCGTCAACGCACCAATAGGTGCCCGCTTTTGCGGTGAGTATAGCTGCGGCTGCATAACCAGTGGCTGTAGCCTGGCACAAGAGGCCTTGCGAACCGCCGGCCGTGTAAGCACCGCCCATTGCTTTTACGATAACCGGATCCCCAAACATGCTCGTTCCTGCAGCAGCAGTGGTGCAAGCACTGCCAGAAGTAAGCGCGAGTGTGCCGTAGGTATTTGTCGAGGTGTTACCACCACCACCACCGTAGAAAATCTCCGCTTCCGTCTGGACGGTCGAGAGGTCGGACTGGATAGCGGCATCGTTACCCTTAGAGCGGGCGGTGTTGAGCGATGCGAGCACGACCGCCGAGAGGATGCCGATGATAGCGATGACGACGAGCAATTCGATAAGGGTGAAGCCTTGTGAACGATTGTTGTACATAATATTTTGTATGCGGTTAATAGCTGAATTGTACGCTATGCGGAGGGCAAAGGGAACAGGGGTGTGGATAACGCCCTCGCGAAGGGCGGCCAGAGCGTGTTCACGAACCCCGGAACCCCCTCACTCGGGTCTGTCCCCGCGGAACAGTCCGAGCGAAGGGCGGATTTGAGGGGTTTGTGAGCAAGCTCTAGATGGCGCCCGCGAGATTGTATATCGGCATGAGCACCGCCGCGAGCAGGGTCCCGACGCCGAGGCCAAGCATCACGATCATGATCGGCTCGATGAGGCCGACGAGCGTATCGACGGCGTTTGACACTTCACGATTGTAGAATTTGGCAAGCGTGGTGAGAATCTTGCCGAGCTCGCCGGTCTCCTCGCCGACCTTGGTCATCGCGACCATGATACCGGGGATCTCCGGATGCTTGTTGAGCGCGTCGGATATGGAGGAGCCCCCCTTCACGTCTGCGGCTACTTGGGCAAGGATCACTTCATAGGCGGCGTTCCCCACGACCGAGTCGGTAATCTCGATGGCTTCGACGACCGAGATGCCCGAGAGGAGCATGGTGGAGAGATTGTCCGCGATGCGCGCGAGATAGAGTTTGGTATAGAGGTCGCCGACAAACGGAACCGAGAGCTTCAGCCGGTCGAAAACGAGCTTGCCCCGCTCGGTCTTCCTAAGCTGCCAAACGTAGAAGCCGGCGGCGATGAGCGCGATGAGGATGAAGATGCCGTACTGGACGAGGAAATTCGAGAAATTGATAATGATAGCCGTATACAGGGGGACCTTTTGGCCGGAATCGACCAACACCGCGCTTATCTTCGGGATGACGAGCGTGAGCATGAGCGCCATCACGGCAAAGAAGACCACGATCACGAACGCGGGATAAATGAGCGCATTCTCGGCCTTGCTCACGACGTCATATGTGCGGTCGAGGTAGTCGGCGAGATAGAGAAAGGTCTCCGAGAGTTTGCCCGACTCTTCTCCGGCCCGGACCATGTTCACGTAGAACATGGTGAAGACTTTGGGGTGGCGGGCAAGCGCCTTGCTGATGGGCATGCCGCCCTGGAGATCGTCCCCGACCGTGGAAAGAACCGTCGCGAGATGCTTGTTCTCGACCTCGGCGGCGAGAAGCCGGAAGACGCGGAGTGCGGAGACTTGCGCCTCGAAGAGGGTCGCTATCTGGCGCGAGAGGATGACGATATCCTTGTTTGAGATCCGATTGAAGAACGGCAGCTCCATCTCGAGGAGCGAACGCTTCTCGGCCGACTTGATCGAAGAAATGATGAGGTTGCGGCGTTGGAGCGCTGAGATGGCGATATCTTGCGAGGGAGCCTCGATCGTCCCGTCGCGCTCGCGGCCGTCCTGATCGATTGCGTGATAGGCAAAAAGCATGGTGCGAGAGGTTACAGGTATGACTCAAACGTCTTCGGGTCCATCGCGTGCTCGTAGGCATGCTCCACCGTCACTTCGCCGCGCCGGACGAGCTCGGCGAGCGAGCGGTCCATGTCAATCATGCCCTCCTGCGAAGAGGTCTGGATGACGGAATTGAGTTCATGGGTTCGCGCGTCGCGGATGAGCGTGCTCACCGCGTTGTTGTTGACGAGCAGTTCGATGGCCGGAATGAGTCCGCCCGAGATGCGCGGGATGAGGCGCTGCGAGAAGATACCGGTTAAGCTCCCTGAGAGCTGCACGCGCACTTGGCCCTGCTGCTCGGCGGGGAACATGTCGATAATGCGGTCAATCGTCTGAGCGGCGTTGTTGGTGTGCAGGGTTGAGAACACGAGGTGGCCGGTCTCGGCGGCCGTAACGGCCGATGAGATGGTCTCGTAGTCGCGCATCTCGCCGACCATGATGACATCGACGTCTTCGCGGAAAGAATTCTGGAGCGCCGAGTGAAAATCGGGAACGTCGATGTACACCTCACGCTGGTGGATGAGCGATTGCTTCGGCGTGAAGATATACTCGACCGGGTCCTCGATGGTGAGGATGTGCTCAGCGCGCGATTCATTGATGCGCTCGATCATCGTCGCGAGCGTCGTTGACTTGCCCTGCCCCACCGGACCCACCACGAGGAAGAACCCTTGCTTGTGCTGGGTGAAAACCTCAAGGATCGAGGGGAGATTCAGTTCGGCAAAGGTGCGTGTCGCGTGCGGGATGAGGCGCAGCGCGAGCGAGACTGCCCCCTGCACCGTGTAGCCGTTCACGCGGAAGCGCGCCTCAGCCCCGTGCGCGTACGAGAGGTCGATGGCTTGGTTCTTTTTAAAGGAATCCCAGCGATCCGGCGGCACGATGCTTTGCAGCATCGCCTCAGTGTCTTCGGGAGCAAATGCCGGGTAATTCGTGAGCGGAATGAGTGCGCCCGAGACCCGCACCATCGGCGACGCTCCCGAAGCGATGTGCAGGTCTGAGCCACCCTGACTTATGACGAGGTCGAGAAGCTCTTGGAGGCGTTTGTCGGCGGCCATGTTCATGTTATTGGGCGGCCTCCGCTCCGACAATGCGCAGCGTCTCGGCAAAGACCTCGGACGGGATGGCTGAGGCTTTTATGATGTACCCGTCGGCCGCAAGCTGCCGCGCTTTCTCGATGTCGGTTTCTTGCCCCTGATTCGAGAGAAAGATGATCTTGGCGTCCTTCGCGAGTCCGTCCTTTCGCATCGCCTCAAGCGTCTCGAAGCCGGTCATGCCCGGCATGATGATGTCGAGGAGGATGACGTCCGGCGTGGCGGCTCCCTCTTTCCGAAGGGCGGCAAGCAAGTCTTCCCCGCCGCCAAACACGCTCACGTCGTGGCCGGCATTCTTGAACTTCACCGCATAAAGATCGAGCAGGAATTTGTCATCGTCAACAAGGTATACGCGATAGGCCATTGCTCTAGTATACACCGTCCGGGGCGTCAACGTTGTTCGTCTTCGGGGAAAAGCTCCCCGCCGAGCGTGTTTACGTCTTCGAAGGGCGTCTGTCCGGCGAGCGCTTTCAAAATAGCGTCCTCACGCATCGTAAGCATGCCGCCCTCACGCGCCGCAGCATAGATCTTTTCTTCGACCGGCTCCTGGAGCACGATCTGTTCGAGGTTCTTGTTCATGCGCAGGATCTCGAAGACACCGGTGCGGCCGCGCGTCCCGTTGGGACACTCCTGCGTCGGCGTGGCGCGGTAAAATTCTTTGAAGTGCGGCAGCTCGGCGCGGTACTTCTCCGGAAGATCGGCGAATTCTCGGTCCAGGAATCCTTGCAGGCTGTCCGTGACCGGGAACGGCGTCCCCGCGTTCTTGCAGAGCTTGCGGACCAGGCGCTGGCCGATGACCGCGACCAGCGTCGGCGCGATAAGGAACGGATCCACCCCCATATCGACAAGGCGAGGAATCGCGCCGGCAGCCGTGTTCGTGTGAATGGTCGAGAATACGAGGTGGCCCGTAAGCGCTGCCTGCACCGCGAGCACTGCGGTCTCCTTGTCGCGGATCTCGCCGACCATGATGATATCCGGGTCCTGGCGAAGGATAGAGCGCAGTCCGCTCGCAAACGTGTATCCGATCTCCGGCCGCACCTGGCTCTGCGCGACCCCAGGGATTTCATATTCGACCGGGTCTTCGAGCGAAACGACGTTGTTCGTCTCCCGATCAAGCTCGGAAAGCATGGCGAAGAGCGTCGTGGACTTCCCCGAGCCGGTCGGACCCGCGATGAGAATGATGCCGTAGGGCACCTTCATCATGTCGCGGATCTCAGCGAGCGCTTTTTCGTCGAATCCGACCGAATCAAGCGTCGCGGTCGCGTCCGACTGATCGAGAATACGCATCACAACCTTCTCGCCGTACTCGGTCGGGAACGTGGAAACGCGGAAGTCGATGCGGCGTTTGTCGATCGTAGCCGAGAAGCGACCATCCTGGGGCTTGCGTTTCTCGTCAAGGCGAAGTTTCGCGAGAATCTTGATGCGCGCGACGACCGCCTCGTGCACTTTTACCGGCAACTCGAGCGACGTGTGCAGGTTGCCGTCCATACGGAATCGCACGCGCGTTTTCTTCGGAGAAGGTTCGATGTGAATATCGGAGGAATGCCCTTCGATAGCGTGCCGCAATATGGTCGAGACGATCTTTGTCACCGGAGCGTCCTCCTTGAGGGGCTGGTTTTTATTCGTCAGGTTCAGCTCGTCTTCCAGCATCGAGACCTCATCAGCCGAGGGGGCCTCTGCCGAGGCACTCTTATCGGTGGGCGCCGGTTTGCCTATCGTCTCGTATTCGGAAAGCGCGCGCCCCACCTCCCCCGAGAGATTCTGATAGGCTTCTACCACGCGTTCAAAATCCTGTTGCGTAATGAGGAATATCTTGTAGGGAAGGCCGATCTTGCCCGAGATGAAACGCAGCGCGTCAGCCGCCTCGATATTGTCCGGGTCCGTGATACCGACCTCAAGCACGCCGTTGACTTCGTCGAGCGGCACGAAACCGTAGTGGCGCGCCGACTCGACCGGGATATATTCAAAGACTTCATCATTGGCGGGCGGGTCGCCAAGCACGCGGGTCGGGAGGCCGTAAGAGGCACCGACCTCCGTGAGGGCCTCGGGGAGCGAGACGCCGCGCTTGTCGAGCGCTTCGGCGAGGGAATGCTTTTCGGCAAGCTCTGCTTCGACTTCTGCACGATCTTTTGCAGAGAGGGTGCCTTTGTCAACGAGCAGTTTGAGAAAATTCATCCCTTTGATTATTTCCCGGTCACGCCAGGAACAGGAGCGAACGGATCTGGGCGCCCCGACGCTTCAGGTGCAACCGGCGTTGCAAGATCGACGAGCGCGGTGAATTTGGGATCAGAGAAGATCGCCGTATCGAAGGTGAGCGGCTGTAACTGGCTCACGAGCGCCTGAAACTTCGTTTGGGCACTCGTCTCGGAGGAAGAGGCCGTCAAGGGCGGCTGGTTCCCCGTTCCGGTAAAGAAATACCAGTAAGCGGCACCCGCGATGACGAGCGAGACGATGATGAATGTGGCGGGGTTCGTTTTCATGGCAATCGAGTTAGCGGAGCCAGTAGAGGCGGATCGTCATCTGGTACGTGTAGATGCCGGTGTCGGAACCCTTCACCGAGAGATCGTGAACATCAAGGAGGCGCTCGCTCCTCTCCACCCCGCTCAAGAATGCCTGCAGGGCGGTGAAACTGCCGCTTGCGGAAAGCGAGAGGTCGAGAGAGCCGACCGGGTCCGGAGCGTCCGCCGGTGATGCTCCCGTCTTTTGCGCATCACTTGATGCCACGTCAACGTTCGCGACAGCGAGCCCCGAGCGCGCGGCAAGTGCGTTCAAATCAAGGATGAGGCCGACGTTATCGATTGAATCGGGCAAGAACGCGGTGAGCTTCGTAAGGTTGGCCGGATCGACAGCATCGCGCGCGGCGGCGAGCTGGTTCTGCTGGGCCGTATACTGCTGTGCCGCCACCAGCGCCTGATCATCAGCGGCGATAGCAGCGCGCGCGGCGGCGATCGAGCCAGTCCACGCCGGGTTTACATAGAGGAAGAAGATGCCGATGGCAACCAAAAGCGCGAACGCGGGGAGTATGCGGCTGCTTATCATAGCGGTGGCGTGGTTGACGCTGGCGAGGTTGTCGCCGGCAAAGCTACGGGCGCGCTCGGCGAGAAGGCGACAAGTTTCGGGTCAAGCGTGGCCGAGAATCCGAAAGAGACGGAATTGTCTTTATTGATGGTCATTTTTGAGAAAATAGCATCTTTGATGCGGCCATCGGTGGCAAAAGCATTCGAGGCCGCCGCGAGCGCATTAAAGCTCTTGGCGACACCCAGTCCGTCCACCGTCACCGCACCGGCGTTCGCACCCGTCGTGCCGAGAGAGACGTGCAGCGCGGTGAAGCGCACGTTCACCGGAAGCAGCGTTTCAAGCGCAGAAAAGAAACCCGTGAGCGCGATATGGCTTGCGAGGAGCGTCTGGCTTGAGTTGAGGCGATCGCGCAACCGGACGAAGCTCTCGATCGTCGTGGGGTCGATGGAAGCTTCGGCTTTCGCGAGCTCGGCGTCTTTGGCAGCGGCGCTCGAAGCGAGGACACGCCCGTAAAAGAACACGCCGATCGCGATTATGAAAACGATACCGAGAACCGCATACGCAAAGAAACCGAATGCTCCGGCAAGATCCGTATAAGCCCGCCGGCCCGCGGACGGCGCCGTGCGCGGCGCAAACGAAGTGGGTATGGTTGGAGGAAGCGCCATTTCGTTATCAGTATACGCTACCCACGCAAGCTGTGGCGGCGACGGCTGTGCAAAACCTCCCGCACCTATGCTTCGTCAAGCTTGCGCAAGGCAAGACCGACGGCCACAGCGAACTCTGGACCGATTTCTTCGAGAACCGGGCGCATGAACGCGGGCGCTTCCGTCTTGGCAAAAGGATCCGCCACCCGCACGTCTATAGAAAAGATGTTCTTCGCATAGGTGCCGAGGTCTTTCGTGACGCCGCCGCCGCCGGTGAGCACGATCGCCGCGATCGACTTCTTGTGCGACGTTTCGTACTGCGTGAGCACGCGTCGCGCCTCAGAGAAGATGCGCGAGAAAACGAGCTCGGGCCCGCCCGGGGTGCCGCCACCCAGTCCTTCTTCCTTCTTCAGCGCTTCTGCTCTCGTGAGGGAAATACCGGTTGAGACCGCGATGGCGCGCGTGATGTCTTGGCTCCCCGCACTGATGGAGTGCGAGAGCGCCACGACGCCGTGCTCGACGACGTAGGCTTTCGTCGAGGCTGCGCCGATGTCGAGCACCATCACCGACTTCACCGGATCATCGACCACCGCGCGGATCGTGCTGAAGATCTCGATCTCGAAGAAGCTCGCCGAAAGTCCGGCGCCTTTGGTGACCTGCTGAAGCAGCGCAAGCTCGTCATTGTGGACGGCCACGATGAGCACTTCGACATTTTTCTGCTCAAGCCCCTTCTCTGACGGATCGGTACGGGGTACGACAAACCAGTCGAGCTGCACTTCGGTCATCGGCACGGGGATATACTTCCGTGCTTCAAGCTCGATGACGGTTTTCTGCTCTTGGCGATTTTTGCGATACGGCAACTCGACGAGCGAAAGGAGCGAACGCGCGAACGGTATCGAGACGCCGCAGCTGGTCGTCGTCACCTTTGCTTCGCGCAGGAGATCTTTCAGCGTCTCGGTGATCTGCTCTGCGGAAAGGTTCATCGCCTGTCCGACTTCGCCGCCGCCGTAGGGCCCGAGCGCAAGCTCGCCATAGGTCTCAAGTATCGCCTGCCCGCCTGCCTTGCGCAGCTGCACGACCTTTAAGGACGACGAGCCGATGTCGACGCCAAGAACGCTCTTTTCCTTTTTCGTGAATAGAGAATCTAAGAATGACATGCGAAAATAATACCATGCGGCGTCTTTTCGATATCCTTTTTCCGCCGCGCGGGGATGAGCGCATTCTCCGAGACACGTCCGCCGAGATGTTCCTCTCCTTCGTCTCCCCGCGGCTCGCGCCCTCGACGCGACCGGCAACCGTCGTGCTCCTCCCCTTTCCTCAATCCTCAGTGCGCGCCGCCATCCACGAGGCGAAGTACCACGGCAACGAGCGCGCGTTCCAGCTCCTCGCTCGCGCGCTCGCCGAATATCTGCGTGCCGGCGACGGACCTCGCGCGCAGAAGACGGTCGTCGTGCCGGTACCGCTCGGGAGTGCCCGGCGCCGCGAGCGAGGATTCAACCAGATAGAAGAGACTGCGCGACGTGCCATTGGCAGTCTGGGCGGAGAGGGGGAAAGGAGTTTCATTCTTGAGCCCGACCTGCTCACCCGCACGCGCGAGACGGCCTCCCAGGTCTCCCTCCCCCGCCACGAGCGCGAAGAGAACATGCGCGGCGCCTTCACCGCTTCGCAAAAGCTACGCGGTGCAAGCGGCGCCGCGCATCCTGCCGACCCGGACACCTTATATTTGCTCATCGACGACGTGCTCACCACCGGCGCCACGCTCCAAGCGGCCGTCGACGCCCTGCGAGCGGCCGGAGCCGAGCACATCATTCCTCTCGCGCTGGCGCACTAAACAAACCAGTTGTTCTGTATGATAAAATGGAGGTATGACTGAACAGATTAAAGGAAAGAGGGCCCTATTCCCTTCTGGAGAACAGCGAGCATTCTTGGAACAAGTCTCCCGAAAGTTCGATACCTCTGACATTGCTCGTCTCTGCAAATGTTCTGAACGAGCTGTGCGAGACTGGCGACGCGAAAAGTTCTCAATGCCACTCACTTCCGTACGCACACTCACCGAACGCGCGTGTATCTCAGCACCAAAGAATATAGAGATTCGAGATCCGTACGCCCATACTTCAAGAGCCGGTAAAATCGGCTTCGCCACTGTCATAAAGACATACGGTCGCATCCCAAACAACGAAGCCTACCGACAGAAGCGATGGCGTGCTTGGTGGGAATCAACAGGAAAGTTCATGAAGAATCCCATCCTCGCCCCAAAGGTCATTCATACACCAAGAAAGAGCTCCTCACTTGCTGAGTTTATCGGCATTATGATGGGCGACGGCGGCATCAGCAACTACCAGATTGCCGTAATCCTTCATCACACTGATGACCTGGAATACACCTCTTTTGTCATAAAAATGATCCAGCGACTATTCAAAGTAAACCCGAGCGTGTATCACTCGCCCGAGAAATCCGTAAACAATATAGTTGTCTCAAGAAAAGAACTGGTCGATTATCTACAGAAATTGGGTTTGCCCATTGGCAACAAGGTAAGACAACAATTCGATATTCCGGATTGGATTAAAGGCGATAGGAGATTTGCGCGCGCCTGCTTACGCGGACTTATCGACACTGACGGGAGTGTTTTTACACATACGTACCGAGTGAAAGGGATTCAATACGCATACAAAAAGCTCTCATTCACGAGTGCTTCCGCACCACTGCGCGAATCAGTACACACTATTTTGCAGGAACTCGGATTTCATTCGAGACTGAGCAAGCAAGACGTCCGTTTAGAAAGCGTCACGGACATGAGGCGTTATTTTTCAGTCGTTGGCAGCCACAATCCGAAACACTTGAGAAGATACGAAAGTACAGTAGGATGATGGTATAGGGATGGGTCGCATAGAGGCCTAGTGCGGCGGGTTGCTAACTCGCTATACGGGTTAAACCGTATCGAGGGTTCGAATCCCTCCCCATCCGCCAAAATTGAAAATCGGAATTGGAAGCCGAAATGGGGTCGCGCCGCAGGCGCGACACAAACGCATTCCCGCCAAAAATTCCCGAATCCAAAAGGTTTTTCCACGCTCCGCGTGGCTCAAAAAAGACGGTTCGATCCTTAATTTGAAAGTTCGAACCGACTTTTTTGTACAAATGAAGTTTTGCTTCATTTGTTCCCTCGTTTGCCAATTCCATATTGTATCTCAAAAACTTTTCGGTAAGTTCGAACCGATTATTCGCTTTTTGCTCAAAAGCCGATAATTTCTCTTTGAGAAGCTGTTTTTGGTTTACTAACGCACTTTTAGCGTCCCGATATTCTTCAAGCGAAAGTGCGTTCTCCAGGTAAGCATTCATCAGCTTCTCAATTTTGGAATCCAAAAGAGAAATATCGGCTTTTGTTTTGTCAGCAAAAAGCGTAGACGATTGGGCTTCCACCAATTTGTCCTTTTCGTTTTCAGCTAACATCCAAGAAGCCCAATCGTCTGGCAAAGAAACTTTTTTGATTTCTTCCTTTATTTGGGAAGTGATGAGCTCCTCGCGGACATACTTTTGAGTACAAGGATTTTTCCGTTTGGTACATCGTAAATAGTTATGACCTTTTTGTGTTTCGGTGGTAATGAAACATCCACATTCTCCGCAACGGAAAAATCCTCGATACAAATATGGTTTCAATCCGCGAGATTTCGGCTTAGATTTTCTCATCATCACTTCCTGAACGGAATCAAAAAGTTTCTTTGTGATAATCGGTTCGTGCTTGCCCTCAAAAATCTCTCCGTTATATCGCATTAAACCAGTGTAAATAGGATTTTTGAGAAGTTTTTGATAATTCGACACCGCAAGTTCCTTTCCGCTTTTTCGCTTCAATCCAAGTCCGTTAAATTTGTCACGGAGTTCTCGCAAAGTGAAAGACCCAGACGAATATGCCTCAAATGTCTTTTTGATAAGCGGAGCAATATTTTCGTCGGGCACAATTCGCTTATTTTTGTTTACATAACCAAGAGGCGACATTTGAGGCCATATTCCTTCCTTCACTTTGTTTCTATGTCCGCGCTTAATATTCTCACTCAAATTATCCACATAATACTTGGATTGCGAAAAAGCGATTGAAAGCATGAACTTGCCTTGCGGTGTCGGATCAAACCAAAAAGTTGGAAATTTCATTTCTACAATTACGCCAGTATCAACGAGGTAGATGATTTTTCCTCCATCTACCGAGTTACGAGCAAGTCTATCGGGATGCCACGCCAAAATACCAGATGCTTCGCCCGCTTCCATTCTCAACATCATTTCGTTAAACACGGGGCGACCTGGTATTTTGGCGGTCTGCTTTTCGACAAAGACATCTACCACTTCCAGTTGCTCTTTCAATGCCAACTCTTTCAGTTCAGCTAACTGGTCAGAAATACTGCGGACTTGTCTGTCTTTGTCGTCCGTAGACTTGCGAGTATAAATGAAAAACTTTTTGGTTTGATTATTCATAATTGTATTGGCAAACGAGGAGCCACGCGGAGCGTGGAAAAACCTTTTGGATTCGGGAATTTTTGGCGGGAATGCGTTTGTGTCGCGCCTGCGGCGCGACCCCATTTCGGCTTCCAATTCCGATTTTCAATTTTGGCGGTGTGTATTGGACGAAGTTCGAATGTATTTCGGACAAAATCCGCAGGATTTTGACGAATGACACTTGCGCCTCGGCCGCGCTCGACAAGCTCGCGCGGGGCAAAACCCAAAAATTTCCTATCATTTTTATTTGCGGCTCCCCCCACCCCCCAC
>JAJYQV010000013.1 GCA_021794425.1 bacterium | reverse complement strand
CACAGAACTCGCCGATGGCGTATCACCTACTTCCATCCCAGGCGTATTTCGACAGCGTCATGTACGACCCAGCTCATCCGGTCGCGCGTTTCGAGGGCGACGGATACGCGACTGAGCGTGCCGCTTATGGCGACGTCATCGGGACCGAGGCCGAATTGGATGATTTTCTCCTTGCCAAGGATGGCGGGCGTACACAGGCCGCCGACAGCGATCTTTCTGCAGCAAAGATCTTAAATCCGATACTCATGAGCTACGCTACAAGCACTCATGCCGCACTAGACTCCTGGACGCCCCCCACCGGCGTTACGGTCGATCAGATAGCAGGCTGGGGCGTTGACACAGTCGCAGGCATCGACTTTTACTCGCAATGGTCGCTGTTTGGCCCTCAACGTTTTTATAGGCCGATTCCTGTAGAAGACGGAGACGGCACTGTCCCCGTGCCAAGCGCGTTTATGACGGCTACAAGCACGAGAGTGAAGGATTATTGGGTGGATCTTAACAAATTCAATAAAGACTATTCGCTTCAAGAGAAACACGAGAATTTGTTTGAGGTGCCACCTCTATTAAACTTCGTTAGAAACCTCATTGAGAACAGCACGAGCGCGCTCCCGTCATATATCAAAGACACACGACCAGCGACAATTGACACAACAAAAAAACTCACCTACTTCCTCCACTCACCACTCACGCTAGAGCTCACCGACGCCTCGGGCAATGTCACAGGTATCAACACCGACGGCTCGGTCACCGAAGACATTCCCGGCTCAACCTATAGTGAGTTTGGCGAGGTGAAGTACGTCACTGTCCCCGAGGGGAATGCATACCAGCTCACCATGCACGGGCTCTCAAGCGGCGTGTTCTCGCTCGACATACAAGAGAGAAGTGGCAACACGGTCACGGCTTCGAGCACCATCGCAGATGTCCCCACAACTGCGAGCACCACGGTCACCATGGTAGTATCCGCTGACGTCTCAACGCTGTCACCTATGAATGTTGATGAAAATGGCGACGGGACGATTGATAGCGTCATCACACCCAAGCTCGGTGCTACTGTGATCTTCGACAGAGTGCCGCCAGAGCTGCATCTGACATTTAGCACGACCACGCAATCACTCGCTATTACCGGCACCGACGACCAAGGCCCTGTGACGCTCACCTCTACCACTACACAGCCAGAACGTTCTGTGAAGAAACTGCATGGACGAACAGAAGACAATCGAGAGCGACGGCAGAATCCGCACGAAGCAATCACAACCGTTACCGCGCGTGATGCGGCGGGAAACACAACAACTCTCTCCTACACTACGACCGCACCCTCGCACGAAAGCAAACTCTCCATAGACGTGCTTTCGCTCGCGTACAATAGCGCAGTGACCACACTGCCCGAGACAACACTCTCATTTACGTGGGGGAGGGCACATGCTGGCGACTATAAAACCTTCGAGTCGGTCTTGCACGCCGCAACGACAACCGTCACCGCCCGCTATCAGTCAAAGTCGGACCGGACAGTCATCATGACGAGTACACAAGGTGAAAAGCCTCGCAAAGAAGCAGGGAAGGAGGACGAGCATAATGACGAAAAAGAACACATGGTTCACAACACGCGCGAAGTCGTTCCCGGGATGGTGATACCATATATGACAACAGAGAAGGGCACCATAATTATTGGCTATTAGATTCCAAAATGAAAACAAAACTTATTCAAAGTGTTCCGGCGGTATTTGCACTTCTGGCAGTTGGATTTCTTTATTTGAGTCGCTGGTGTACAGAAACAATCCCTTCTTGTTATGGTTCTTGGATGGATCATATATATTTCTATTTCACCCAACCCCTCTACTTCTTCGCCCTCTACACTCTCCCGATTGCCATCGCGCTCGTCTTCGTCTCCAAGACCGTCTTCAAGTCATGGCTCAAGCTCGCTGCGTGGATGCTGCCACTCCTATTCATATTTGTTGCGACACAACCGGTCGTGGGCTCACTCCTGTCGACCAACCGCGACGATACGGCGCGTCTAGCAGGAGAAATCTTCACCATCCTCAGCCTCATCCTCATCGCGTGGAAGTACTACGTCTCCCATCGGGCGAATTCTGTGAAGGCTTAACTCTCACACGGTATACATTGCTACCGAACGGCTAGATGCAGTCGGAGTCTGGCGCATATCTGATTTGCTCCACAACCCTTCGGCCCCGGCTCCGCCACGTTCACGCTCTACTCCTTGAGCTATTCGACCGGCACCACCGCCGACGCGAGCGGCTACCATCCGCTACTTCTGGAACATCGACCGAGAGGGGAAGTACGCTCTGTTTACTTCTTTCGTCAGAACACCCACCGACAACTTCATCACTATCTACGTTCCGTGCACCGGGCATTATGGTATCCTATGGGCATATGGAGTTATTGAAGCAGGTTACGGGGCGGCAGTGGGCGATAGGGGCGGGCGGACTCGTCATTCTGGCGCTCGTCATCCTGGGGGTGGCGCGCCAGGCGAAGGCGCCGAACCTGCTTGAGGGGGCAGCGACCTCGACGCCTGCCGTCGCGACCTCAACCCCGACGACCGCGACTTCTACCGCGCCGAGCGCCGCGCCGCAGACGGCCTACGAGGGGCCGTTTCCTATAAATAAAGCCGACACCATCGTCTCGTGGAATTTCAAAGGTCCGTATGCGGGCAACGACACGCTCATCGCGCAAGCGAACGCCGACATCGCGCATCTCACGAGCCTTGTCGGGGGAGGGAAGTACGATGAGTATGACCTCTACAACGGTATCGCAAATGATTATTCGTCGCTCGGCGACGGCACGACCGCATACCGGTATTACAATCGTTCAATCGAAGTTCACCCTAACAAGGGCCTTGCGTATGCGAACCTTGCGCACTTGCTGGATCAGCTTGGCGCCTACCACACTGCCGCGGACGCGTATGCGAAAGCAGTCGCGGTTGAGCCGGGAATGCTCGAGTACCATCTCGAACGACTGACGTATCTTACGCGGCAGTTCCCGAAAGATACCGCGCTCATCACGGCAGCGTTCACCGATGCGTCGAAGCAGTTCGGCGATAACGCGTCCATCCTCGCGATAGAGGCTGAGTGGCTCGAAGGACAGGGCCGCTACGCAGACGCGATCAAAGCGTGGCAGACGGCCAAGATGCTCTCGCCAGGAAAGGATACGACGGCGATTGACGCGGCCATCGCGCGCGACCAGGCGAAGCAATGAAATACCTCGAGCGCGCATTCCCTTGGCTCTTGCTCGCTCCGGTCGTTCTCCCGGTCGTCATCTGGGGCGGCCTCATCTACCCGTACCTCGTCCCGAAGACACTCTCTTTTTACGCGATAAGTTTTGTCGGTATGGGCGTATTCGCGGTGCTCGTTGCGCACGGTCGGGCGTTTTTCTGGTCGCGCTTGTCCCGGTGGGAAACGTGGATTCCTGCCGCGCTCCTCGCGCTCGCGTATGTCGCGAGCGCGTTCGGGATTGATTTTTACCGAAGCTTCTGGAGTATCTTCGTGCGCGGCGACGGGCTCTTGATGCTCACGTGCGCCGTGGCGAGCTTCTACCTCATCTTGCTCTACGCGGACCAGCGGTTCTTTGAGCGGCTCCTGCGCGGGGTGGCGCTGGTCGCGAGTTTCGTCGCGGTGTACGGTATCGGCGAGTGGCTCATGGGCGGGGGGCGCATTGGCGGATTGCTTGGCAATGCGGCTTTCTTTGCCGGGTATCTGGGCATCGCCGTGTTCGCGACGCTCGCAGCGGCGGGGCCGCTCTCGCCAGGGTGGCGCCGCGCCGCCTACGGCGGCGCGGTGCTGCAGGTGGTCGCCATCATCCTCTCGGCGACGCGCGGCACGATGCTCGCGCTCGGGGTCGCCGCAGTCGTCGCGCTCGGGTACTTCGCTCTCAAGGGGGAAGGGAAGCAGCGTGTGGCAGCAGCCGGGACGCTCTTCGCGCTCCTCGCGCTCGGCGGGCTCTTTTTCGCCTTTCGCAGTGATCTGGCAAAAGTCTCTTTTGCGCCTGTTGCACGCGTCGCCTCGATCGGGGTCAATGACCCCGATGTTGCGAGCCGCCTCTTCATCTGGAAGCATATGGTGACCGAGATAGAAAAGAGCCCGTGGCTGGGCGTCGGGGCCGAGCACATCGACGTGCTCTTCAATCGCTTCTACGATCCGACGCAGATTTCCGAGCAATGGTTCGATCGCTCGCACAACGCATTTTTGGACTACGCGGCGCAGTATGGCATTGGTGGGCTCTTGTTCTACCTCGCGCTCATCGGGTCGTTCTTCACTGCCGCGGCACGTTTCGCGCGCCGCGGCTCCCGAGGCACGGCCGGCCTCTTCGTGCTCCTCGCGATAACGTATGCCGTGCAGAACTTCTTTGTTTTCGATACCATCTCGTCATTCTGGCTCCTGCTCGCGCTCCTCGCGGCCTTCCTCGCGGTGTCATCTGACGAGTCGTCGCGAGAAACGCTGCCGCTCCCTTCGTGGATGCGGAGCGCCTCGTGGGCATTCGCGCTCGTTCTTACGTGCTTCATCTACCCGGCGTCGGTGAAGCCCGCGCTCGCCGCGTATGACCTCGCGCACGCTTACGTATATCAGCTCGCGGACGTCCCCAAGGAAGTTTCCTACCTTTCTCACGGCGTCGCGCTCGGGACGTATGGGAATCTCGAATACGGTTACGAAGCGTATGACATGTATGCGAACCATCAGGCGGCCGCGCTCACCGGAGATGCGCGTGCGGCGGCCTACCAGGCGACGCTCTCCATCCTCACGAAAGATTTCGACCAGTTCCCGTATGATGCGCGCACGGCACTTGATCTCGCGAATGTGCTCTCGCTTGCGCCCCCAGGCGTCACCGTCGACAAAGGGCTCCTCTCCTCGGCGCTTGAACGTGCCATCCGTCTCTCGCCCGATCGTGCGCAGCCGTGGTATATCCTCATAAACATCGCGATCAGCAAGGCGAATGAATACCCAGTCGGGTCCGAAGAGCGCGTTTCCGGTTACGCCGCCGCGCACGATCTTCTCACGCGGTATATTGCGCTCGTGCCGGCCCTCTCCGAACCGTATTTCGTGCTCGCGCAGCTCGAGTATGCTACTGGCGACCCGACGGCTGCCGCCGCTTCTGCGGCAGAAGGGAAGAGGTACTATACGGGTGACCTTGAGACGGCAGAGCGCGCGGCAGCGTACTATGAGAACGTGCGCGACTTGCCTGATGCCGCCTTCTTCCTCGCGGAGATCGTCCGGCTCGACCCGGCGAATACTGCCGCCGCGAGCGATCTCGCGAAAATACAATCCTATGAACAATCTAAAAAATAAAGAGGCGCGCCGCCGCGCCGAAAGGCGGATGCTGCCATTTGCCGTCGAGTTCGTGAAGTTTTCCACCGGTTTCGCCGTCATTATCGCGGTCGCCCTCGTCGCGCTGCACGCGGCAAGCGCCGCGATGCCTTGATGTACATTTTCGCGCCACTCTGGTAGGGTGGTGGTGTACGAACCGAAGACAGCGGGCGCCGGTTTTGTCCGAGAGCGAAGCGATTGGAAACAAAAGCGAGCGCGTCAGGGTTTCCGAACTCCGACGTAGGGCAAAATAAGAATAAGTCCTGCCGAGGCGACCAGGTCGAATCTCCTTCATTTCGTTCGTACGAAACAAAATCGTATGGCAATATCAAAAGACAAGAAGCGCGAGATCATCGCGAAGCTCGAAGACGCGTTTGCGGAGGCGTCGTCGGTCGCGTTCGTGGGCTTTACCAAGCTCACCGTCGCCGATTCGTCGAAGATGCGCAAGGAGCTTGCAGATGCGGGTGTGCGCTTCTTCGTCGCGAAGAAGACGCTTATCAAGAAAGCGCTCGAGAAGGGAGGCTATGCCGGCAGCGTCCCGGAGCTTCCGGGCGAGGTCGCGGTCGCATGGACGACCGAAGATGTCACGGCGCCTTCGCGCGGCGTGTACGAATACGGCAAGAAGCTCAAGGGCGTGCTGTCGCTTTTGGGCGGCGTATTTGAGAATGCGTTCGTCGATGCGCCACAGATGACCGCAATCGCGACGATTCCGCCGGTGCCGGTCCTGCGCGGCATGTTCGTGAACGTGATCAACAGTCCGATCCAGGGCTTGGTGATCGCGCTCGACCAAATCCGTGAGAAGAAATCGTAAGTTTATTCAGCGAGATAACGAAATACAGTATGGCAGATGAAATGAATCCGGAAGTTGCTGCAGAGCCTGCAGTCGAGGCGGAAGCCCCGGCAACGGAAGCGGCAGTATCCGCAGCGCCGGCCGCAGCAGCCCCTGAGGCACCGGCCGAGGAGGCCGTCGAGGTCCCGGCAAAGTTCAAGAAGCTCGTCGAGGAAGTCGAGGCGATGACCGTCCTCGAGCTCTCAGAGCTCGTAAAGGTGTTTGAGAAGAAGTTCGGCGTGTCCGCGGCAGCCGTCGCCGTCGCCGGCCCGGCAGCCGCAGGTGCCGCCGAGGAGGAAGGGAAGTCGACCGCGGATGTCGAGCTCACCGACTCAGGTGCCACCAAGATCGCCGTCATCAAGGTGGTCAAGGAGGCGCTCGGTCTCGGTCTCAAAGAGGCGAAGGATCTCGTCGACGCCGCTCCGTCGGTGCTCAAGACGGGCATGAAGAAGGAGGATGCCGAGGAGCTCGCCAAGAAGCTCACCGACGCTGGCGCGAAAGTCACGCTGAAGTAATCCTCAGGGGGTGTGAAGGAGCCGCTTGAGGAGGGGCCACCCTTCCTCAAGACGGGCAATTAGGCAAAAAGCGCGCGCCGGCAGAGCCGGCGCGCGCTTTTTGCATTTTCTGCCGCCTGCCCGTACACTGGCGACATTGCACCTATGGAACCCCTCGCAAAGATTTTCGGCTCTCCGGCACGCCTCAAGGTGCTTCGGCTTTTCCTCTTCAATCAAAGTGCCAGTCTGGCGCTCGCGGAGATTGCCGGGAGGACGAAACTTACCGCAGATGCGGTACGGCGCGAGCTCGCCGATCTTCTTGCTGCCGGTCTCCTGCGCAAGAAGGGCGTGCGTGCGGCCGCGCGCTACCAAGTGAATGCGCGCTTCGAACACCTGGCCGCACTCGATACGTTTATTCGCGAGACGACGAATGTGCGTCCGCAAGACATTCTTGCTGCGCTGCGCCGCGCCGGCATCGCGCGCCTCGTGGTGCTCTCTGGGTTCTTCGCCGGCGTCCTTGAGGCGCAGGTGGATCTCCTCGTCGTTGGCGACCACCTCGACGAGCGCGTACTCGCGACGGCGGTGCACACGCTCGAGGCTGAGCTCGGGCGCGAGATCCGCTACGCCTCGTTCGCGACTCCCGACTTCCGCTACCGGCTGGGCGTCTATGATCGCCTTTTGCGTGATGTGTTCGATTATCCACACCGCGTTCTTATCGACAAGATAGGACTCTAAAAATGCTATACTTTCAGCAGACGCTCGCATAAGTCAAGGCGCGAGTCATTAGTCACATAACCAACGTATTATCTAATATGGTTTTCACTACCTGGGCAGATGTGCTGAGCCAATCCTTTCAGAATCTCTTCTACGGATTGGTGGCATTCATACCGAATCTTGTTATAGCGATCATTATCTTCATTGTCGGCTGGCTCGTCGGTGTCGGCCTCGGTCGCGTTGTCACTCAGTTCGTGAACGCACTCCGCGTCGATCAGGCGCTTAAGGCGACCGGCCTTGAGAAGGTGCTCTCGCGCGCAGGCTTCGAGCTCTCCTCGGGCAGGTTCCTCGGCTTCCTCGTGAAGTGGTTCTTCATCATCGTCTTCTTGATGGCCTCTCTTGAGGTGCTCAACCTGGTGACCGTCGACCTCTTCATTAAGGATGTCGTCCTCGGCTACTTGCCGCAGGTGATCGTCGCCGTGCTGATTCTGCTCGTGGCCGCAGTTGTCGCGGACGCGGCGCGTCGCGTGGTTTCCGGTTCGGCGAAAGCCGCATCGCTTCACGCGGCCGGTTTTCTCGGCAAGATCGCGCAGTATGCGATCTGGGCCTTCGCGCTGCTTGCCGCGCTTGCGCAGCTGAACGTCGCGACGGCATTCGTCCAGACGCTCTTCACCGGCATCGTTATCGCCGTCTCGCTCGCGATTGGCCTCGCGTTCGGTCTCGGCGGACAGAAGGCCGCAGAACGTTACATCGATCGTCTCGAGTCAGAGATCAAAGAGTAGGGAACCACCAGGGTTCTGGTGCGAGAAACCGCCCGCGCTCTGCGCGGGCGGTTTCTCTGTCCGAAAGGTTGACTTCAAAAGCGTCCTCGTCTATACTCCCCCTACGTGTCTACGAATACGAAAAACCTGAACTTCATGGGGGAAGGCCACTAGGCCGCGCGTTCGTTTACGAACCGCCCCGTGAGGGGCGGTTCGTCTATTTCGCGGGACACGGGAGTCTTTGACATACGAATATGCAAACCCCGCTAGAGACAGGGACTCTCGAGTCCTGGCTCGCGTGAGCGAGCGTCTCTAGCGGGGCAAAAGGTAAATAACCTCTCACCCCGTACGGTGAGAGGATTGCAAGCAATGATTGTGGTATATAGGTCTCCGTACGAGAGACATAAGAGTGCACGGTGGATGCCTTGGCCTAGGACGGCTATGAAGGACGCGACTAACCTGCGAAAAGCTTCGGGGAGGCGGTTTGTAGCCTGTGATCCGGAGATCTCCGAATGGGGAAACCCTATCTGTCTTGAACAGATAATCCGCAGAGTAACGTCTGCGAGAAGCGAACCCTGGGAAGTGAAACATCTCAGTACCAGGAGGAAAAGAGAACAATATGAGTTGCATTCCGTTCGCGCATTATGTTTGTGCGAATGGAATGCGACTCTCGTGATACCCCGAGTAGCGGCGAGCGAAAAGGGAAAAGCCCAAACCTCACTCTTCGGAGCGGGGGGTTGTAAGATGCGGACATCATACTTGTATGAGAAGAGTTACAAAACGTTTGTATAGCGGAAGCTGTTGGGAAGCAGCGCCCCAGAGGGTAATGGCCCCGTACGCGAAATACACAACGACTCTTGTCTGTATTCTTGAGTAGCTCGAGACACGAATAGCTCGAGTGAATCTGCCGGAACTAACCGGTAAGGCTAAATACGTCCTATGACCGATAGTGAACCAGTACCGTGAGGGAAAGGTGAAAAGAACCCCGAGAGGGGAGTGAAATAGACCTGAAACCGTGTACTTACAAGGGGTCGGAGCCGAGCACCTTTTTGAGCGTTATCATTGATGTATGTACTACGTGTACGTTCTGTGGAGCGAGACGAAGCGACAACTATATGTCGGTTGGACGAGCGATCTGCGCAAGCGGCTCGTCCAGCACAATAGCGGGTCGAACGTCTCGACCAAACTCGGACGACCGTGGGAAGTCTTATATTATGAGGCTTACCAGGACGAGTCGCTCGCGCGAGAACGCGAACGTGTGCTAAAGAAACGAGGCAAGGTGTGGCAGTCGCTTCGTTCGCGCATCAAACCTGATAGTGCTTAGAAAGGTGCTCGGTGACGGCATGCCTATTGAAGAATGAGCCGGCGAGTGTGTATATCTTGCGTAGCTAAATCCTTACGGGATGGAGCTTAAGGGAAACCGAGTGTGAATAGCGCGATTGTAGGATATATACGACCCGAAGCCAGATGAGCTTGCCATGAGCAGGGTGAAGCGTGTCGAAAGACTCGTGGAGGCCCGAACCCGTTGGTCGTACAACGCCTTGGGATGACTTGTGGCAAGGAGTGAAAAGCTAATCGAATCTGGGAATAGCTGGTTCTCTCCGAAACAGCTTTTGGGCTGGCGTCGCCATATATGTGCGCGTGGGGGTAGAGCACTGGAAGGGACCGACAGGGAGAAATCTCGCGGCCCCTATCAAACTCCGAATACCACGTGCCCGGGCGGCAGTTAGTAGGTGGGGGCGAAGCTCCATCGAACGAGAGGGGAAGAGCCCTGATCGCCAATTAAGGCCCCTAAATCGACACTCAGTACTTTACAAGGAAGTGAGGACTCATTGACAGTGAGGATGTTGGCTTAGAAGCAGCCATCATTCAAAGAAAGCGTAACAGCTCACTCATCGAGAGTCCTTGCGCCGAAGATGATCGGGGTTAAGTGTCGTGCCGAAATTGCGGGTTGCGGAGCAACACTTTGTGCGCGAATTCTGAAGTCTGACTTCAAGAATTCCAAGAAGTCAAACTTCTGCGCATAAAGTGTTGCTCCGCAGCGGTAGGAGAGTGTTCTGTTCGCGATGAAGCTTAAGGGGTAACCCGTGGTGGAGCGTACAGAAGTAAGAATGCCGGTACAAGTAACCACAATGCGGGTGAGAACCCCGCACGTCGAAAGACCAAGGTTTCCTCAGCTATGGTGATCATCTGAGGGTTAGTCGGGCCTAAGGGGATGGCGAAAGCCGCACCCGATGGACACACGGTTAATATTCCGTGACCGTTTCTAGAGGCTAGGGAGGGACGGATCGTTGTATGTGCTGCCGGTTATTGGATTCCGGTCGCTGATGTGAGGGCGCGCGTTAGGCAAATCCGGCGCGCACTATCCCGAGCATCGGCGCAATTTCCTTCTACGGAGGGAGAGAGAGCACAAAGCACGGTTCCAAGAAAATCTTCTACGCATCAACTCTAGAGACGACCGTACCGCAAACCGACACAGGTGGTCAGGTCGAGCAGACCAAGACGAACGAGTAAGAGGTCCTCAAGGAACTCGGCAAAAAAGCGGCCGTAAGTTAGCGATAAGGCCTGCCGAGCACCTTCACAGGGTGTTTAACCGACAGAAGAATCGAGCGCGCCACGCGTCTCGGTCTGGATAGTGGTTGAATGTCGTGTGAAGGTGCTCGGCCGCAGTGAAAGTTTTCCCTTCAACTGTTTACCAAAAACACAGCTCCCTGCAAACTCGTAAGAGGACGTATAGGGGGTGACACCTGACCAATGCCGGAAGGTTAACCATGGTGGGTACTATACTTCGGTGTAGTGCTGGACTATGTAAGCCCCGGTGAATGTCGGCGATAACTATGGAAGATCGTAGTTATAAAATTCAGCCAAATGCGGGAAACTCTGGTGGACTCCGTGCTACTCGAGATGAAAGACTCTCTGTAACAATGCACGAGTGCGGTTCGACATGCGGTCGAACCACCAGACAATCCGCAGGAAAGACCCAAAAACATGAAAAACATCAAAGACATACCAGACCACATCGGCTGGTATATCGCGGGATTCGTAGACGGGGAAGGAAGCTTTAATGTCTCCTTCCGCAAGCGACCCGATCATACGATCGGGTGGCAGACCGTACTGACGCTTAATGTCGCGCAACGCGACAAGACCGTGCTCGCGCTCATGAAGCAGCATCTCGGATGCGGCCGACTGCAAGCGCGACGCGACGGCGTCTGGTACTACGTCGTAGCGAATCCGCAGTCGATAGAAGAGCGGATCATTCCGTTCTTTGAGCGGTTCGGTTTCTTGTCCGCTAAATCGAAAAGAAACTTCACGCTTTTCAAGAAGATCGCGCAGATGGTGTCCCAAAGGAAGCATCTGACGCGCGAAGGACTTGAAGAGATCGCACGCATCCGCGAGCTTCTGAACGAAGGCCGCGGACGAAGGCGAAAATACACCATCGACGACATCATGGCGGATGGTGATAATGGGAATCCTCAGAGACTATACGCTGAACACGAGACGCTCTCGTGATGATATAGTCCGGCCTCATGGGCGACCATGAGAATTGTTGAGTGCTACCGATGCTCAACAGCATAACATTGACAAATCGTCCTAAGGTAGCGTAATTCCTTGTCGGGTAAGTTCCGACGTGCACGAATGGTGTAATGAGAGGGAAACTGTCTCGAGGACTCGCTCGGTGAAAATGCAATTCCGGTGAAGATGCCGGATACCTGTAGTTAGACGAAAAGACCCCAGGAGCTTTACTATAGCTTCGTATTGGCCCTGCGGGATTCATGCGTAGCATAGGTGGGAGGATTTGAAGCATCGGTTTCGGCCGGTGTGGATCCGTCAGTGAAATACCACTCTTGAATTTTGCAGTGCCTAACCTCGCGAGCGTAACTCGCGGGGGACCGTGCGTGGCAGGTAGTTTTAGTGGGGCGCTATCCTCGACAGCAGCGCCCGTCCGACTAATATCCAAAAACAGGAGAATATAAGAAAGGGGGACTGCGCGGAGAAATCCGCGCAAGCAATCTGGCTAAATGCTGGAATATCCGAGAATCCGACGGTACTCGCCGCAAGGCAGTGAAAATCCGTTCGGTGCGGACAATCAGCAGGGAAGGCTCGAAAGAGAACCCTCAGAGACTACACGCCAGACCCCCGTGAGATAGGCGAAGTCGCCATCTCATGGGGTGAAGATATAGTCCGATCTGCATGGCGACATGCAGGTGTTACTGGTGGTAATCAGTACACATCCATGAACACGAAAGAAATTCGTGAGAAGAAGAAAGATCTGAAGTTATCCAAACGACAGCGAGAGCTCATCGTAGGACTTCTTCTTGGCGATGGACATCTTGAAACGCAAAACGGCGGTCGCACGTATCGACTTAAGGTCGAACACGGCTCCGCTCAGCGCGAATACCTCGAATGGCTCGCGAAAGAGTTTCAAGAATGGCTTTTATCGGGCCGGTATGAAAAGCGCAAAGGAGATAAGTTGGTGTATGGATTCACAACCGTGAGCCACCCAGCATTTCGATTCTACGGCGCTCAGTTCTACCAGAACGGAAAGAAGCGAATCCCGCCGCTTATCAAGAAGTTGATGACGTCACTCTCACTCGCGATATGGTTTCTTGATGATGGCTCTGCCAAATCATCGAAACACCGGTCGCTCGTGATTCATTCGCTCGGATACAATCGTAAAGATCTTGAACTCATGCAGGAAGCGTTTCGAAACTTCGGTATCGAAACAGCTCTGCACAAGCAACGCAACGACTCGCTTCGGATATATGTGCCCTATGAAGGCGCGCGAATTATCGCCGACTTCGTACAGCCGATATTGAAGGATGTGCCGGTGCTTGCTTACAAAGTGGGAAACATAAAGCCTAAAGAGTAACGGAGGAGTCTATTAAGGTTCTCTAGGCGCGAATGGAAACCGTGCCGATAGTGTAATGGCAAAAGAGAGCTTAACTGCGAGGGGGACATCCCGAGCAGATGCGAAAGCAGAGCATAGTGAACCGATGGTCCGCCTTAGATGCGGCCAGAGATTAACGGATATAAGTTACCCTGGGGATGGACCCTGAAAAAAGGGTTTGTTGTCCTCCCGCGGAGTAATCTGCGGATGCACGGAGTGCCACTACATTCCGTGTGAACGGCTTATAACGGTGAACCGGGAACCGGTCTTCCCGATGCGCGGTGACGCGTGGCGGGTTTAGAGTTTTCGGAATACCGTGGGAAGTCGTGAGTGTTATTATTGGTCAATGCGTTTA
Organism: bacterium; assembly: GCA_021794425.1. Lineage (GTDB taxonomy): Bacteria > Patescibacteriota > Minisyncoccia > Phycocordibacterales > Phycocordibacteraceae > C7867-001. The sequence continues at coordinate 10,224 of JAJYQV010000013.1, read as the reverse complement.
ACGAAAATACAGAAAGCGGTTCTGGTCGGGAGCATCCTTGGCGACGCGTTCCTCCAGAAGACCGGCAGCGTGAACGCGCGCCTGCGCTTCGAGCACGGCGGGAAGCAGAAGGACTACCTTCTCTGGAAGGCGCAGATTTTTCCGCGCCTCTTCCAAGGGAAGCCGAACCATCTCTCCCGTGTGCACCCGAAGACGGGCAGCGTATACGAGTACTGGCGCGCGCAGTCAGATGCGTCGCCCGAGCTCGGGCGCTGGCGAGCCGTCTTCTACCCGAAAGGGCAGAAGCGGATTCCTGCGGACCTGAGCGCGCTCCTCGTAGAGCCGCTCTCGCTCGCGGTCTGGTATATGGACGATGGGTACTATTACCCGAAGGACCATAACAGCTATCTGTATCTCGGAACGGTCTCACGCGAAGAAGCGGAGACGGCGCGCGTAGCGCTTGAGAGCAATTTCAAGCTCAACGTGCGCATCTACGACAAGAAGCGCAAGGGCTTTGCCCTGTACTTCGGCGTCGAAGAAACGAAGAAACTGCATGACCTGGTGCGGCCGCATATGCTGCTGCCCTTGTTCGCCTACAAACTAGGCGACACTCATTGACCCCGTAACGACTTGCTCTCTTGTTGAGAGCAGAGCATAGGATTCGGGATACGCGGAAGCGTGTCCCTGCCGAACAAGAATCCTATCGCTAACACGCCGTCTCCCGCCCGTTTCAGAAAACAGGCGGGATGAAGATATAGTCTAAATCTAGCCAATCCCAAAACGCGCGACGCGAAGCGTCGCGCGCAAAGAATTGAACAGGCTAGTTCCGCCCAAGCGTCCATAGCGACGGCGGAGTTCGGCACCTCGATGTCGGCTCACCTTAGCGCGGGGCTGGAGAAAACACACCTTCTCTCCCTACCGGAAACGGTAGGGTAACAAACAAGCTCAAAACGGTGAAGGCTGACTCATGCACCGCGACCTCATGTTTCGGAGGTCCCAGGTCTGGTAGACTTGATGTATGAGAGCTAACGCCGTGGGAAAGAGGTGTTCTGAAGTCGAGCGGGCATATATTGCCGGATTTCTTGATGCCGATGGCGCCGTCATGGCAGTCATCGAGAAGCATCAGGAGAAACGGTTCGGATTTCGCGTTCGTGTTGCGCTCAAAGTGACGCAGCGCGACCGCAAGATTCTTGATTGGATACAGCGCACCATGCACGCGGGGATCGTGCGGGCGAACCGTCTTGGCGACACGCGCCAGACATTCGACTTGCACATCCGCGATCGCGGCGAGGTGCGCGAAGTTCTTGAAATGCTGATGCCGCATTTGCGCGTGAAAATCGCGCAGGCGCGCACAGCTCTCGAGATACTTGATAGCGATATCAGATCCGAACGAGATTTAATCCGCGTTGCCCGTTTGGCAGATGCTTTGTCTCGGTTCAACGTCCGGTCCAAGAACCGACGGAAGAACTTTGTTTCAAAGATCCAAGAACACCTCTCCCCTAACGACTGATTGCGATTCTTTTGGGAGTTGCATGAGATATGCCCGCAGTAAGCGGCGGGGTATCACACGGCTTGCATCTACGGTCGTACTGGTGACAGTACGACTATGATGATGGAATAGTCTGATACTCGCGGGAACGCGAGAGAACAAAGAAATGAGGTCCCAAGCGTTTGGCTGTTCGCCAATTAAAAAGGTACGCGAGCTGGGTTCAAACCGTCGAGCACCTTTGTACGCACATGTAGCGTATAAAGATGCTTAAAACACTCACCGGTTAATTTGATCGCAAATGGTCGATTAACGTGTAAAGGGTGCTCGACGGTTTGAACCCACGAGGAAATGTTAGCTACGTGGAGACGTAGTGTGCGAATCGACATACTCACGGCGGTCGCGTAGTGGCTCTCGCTAAAGCGAGACCACACTTGGATTTTCTAAAGCGGAGTACCGCTAAGAAAATCTCGGCGTAGGAATACACGCGTTAGCAAATCAACTGATATCGGTGGAACCCACAAATGCAGTGGGCAACACCGAGGGAAGCTGTTAAAAAACGGCCGCTCGCTTAAGAAAGCGACGGCACTTGGATTTTCTAAAGCGGAGTACCGCTAAGAAAATCTCGGCGCCCTTAGAGACTGAATGTTGATGGCCCTATCCATCGGAAGATGACGGGTCGTGTTACAGTCCGATCCCGCGAGTAATTGCGGAATCCATGACCATGGATTCGCCGTCGCACATGAGAATGTGCTATGGCGTAACGAAGTGCGTGAGACAGGTTGGTCTCCTATCTACTACAGGCGTTGATTCTTGAGGAGGGTTGTCCCTAGTAAGAAATTGCTACTTCAGAGAGAGATCTCTGATGACAACGTGGCTTATAACGGTGAAGTCTACGGCGCTTCTGGCTCCGAGAGTTTGATATCCGACGGTCCAGTGGATATTGAACTCGCTTGTGGCTCGCACAAAGTGCGACCACACTTGGATTTTCTAAATCGGATTACCGATAAGAAAATCTCAGCGGAGGACCAGAATGACGCTATGATAATACCGTGGGAAGTCGATCAAGCATCACCGATACAGATTGTGCATATATCGCGGGCTTCTTGGATGGAGACGGAAGTCTCATGCTCCAACTGAAGAAACGCGCTGATTCTACGAAAGGGGTACGCTTCATGGCGACGATATGTCTCTACCAAGACAGTCGCCACGATGAGCCACTCTCGTGGATTCGAACGCGACTCGCGTGCGGGTATGTTTCTAAACGGAACGATGGCATGACTGAATTGCGCATCAATGGTCTCTCGCAAGTGCGAGAGACCGTCGAGACGCTCCTGCCATACCTTCGCTTCAAGAAGAAACAGGCGAAACTGCTCATTCAGGCATGTGCCATGCTTGAGCGAGAGACGCTCCGCACGATGACGCAAGACGATATGCGCAAGATTGTCGACTTGCTTCTGCTCATACAGAAGGAAAACTATATGAGCAAGAAACGGAAGACGAAAGAAGAACTGTATCAGGTGCTTGGTTTGACCCCGTAACGACTTGCGCTGAAAGATGCGCGGAGTCATAGGTAGAGGAATCATTTCTCTGAAAATGACAGCTCCTATGGCTAAGATGCCACCATCCTAATCCCGTCAGACGGGAAAGGATGAAGATATAGTCTGCGCTCCTGGAAACAGGGGAAGAAGCGACGAGAGGACCGGGATGAACTGACCTCTGGTCTACCAGCTGTTCTGCCAAGAGCATCGCTGGGTAGCTATGTCGGGTTGCGATAACCGCTGAAAGCATATAAGCGGGAAACGTGCTCCAAGATTAGGAATCGTTATGAGACTCGTGGGAGATGACCACGTCGATAGGCTCTAGATGGAAGCACAGCAATGTGTTCTAGTCGAGGAGTACTAATATGTCCAGTCTCTCGTGCGGAACTCTGTGTAGCACAGTCATTTGTTTGCAGCCTTTTGCATATTTCGTATACTGAACACCTCGAGTGTTCGGTTCTGGTGGTTTGGCGGGAGGGTTATACCCGATCTCATTCCGAACTCGGCAGTCAAGCCTCCTAGCGGCGATGGTACTCACCGTCACAGGTGGGGAGAGTAGCTAGCCGCCAGAACCAAGCACTCGAGACAACGAAACGCCGGACGTGCATACGTCCGGCGTTTTTTGGTATATTTCTGGTTTGTCTGCGGCGCAGGTACCCTGCGCCGCATTTTGCTATACTGTCCGCATGTCTTGGGCAGCACGGAGGAGGTTTATCATCATGTTTATTTTGGGCGCCGTTGGCGTCGGGTTCGTGGCGATACTCACAATCGCCACGTTCTACAAGACACCTTCGTGCAGCGACGGCAAACAAAATCAGGGTGAACTCGGTATTGATTGCGGCGGCCCGTGTCCGTATCTCTGCACGACGCAGGTGTACCCGCCGACGGTGCTTTTCACCAAGGCGATCCCCAACGGCGCGGGCCGCGTTGATATCGCCGCGTCGGTCGAGAATGTGAACGCGGCGGCCGCCGCAAAAGACGTGCCGTACACGGTGACACTCTATGGCGCCGACCAGGTGCTCGTGCAGCAGGTGACGGGTACGGTTGATCTGCCGCCCTCTTCGACCGTTCCGGTCTTCATTCCCGGCATAGCCTCGGGCAACCAGCAAGCCGTTCATGCGTTTCTCACCATCGACCCTGCGGCGCCGAGGTGGTTTACGTTGACGAGCGATCCGCGCGTACAGCCGGTGGTCTCAAACACGACGCTTTCCGGGTCTGACGAATCGCCGCGCATCGACGCGACTCTTTCAAACGCAAGCGTCACGGCGCTCGCCAACGTGCCGATGGTCGTCTTCGTACACAACGCTCAAGGGGACGTGATTGCCGCGTCGCAAACCGTCGTGCCCCTCATCCCGCCTCAAGGGCAGGCGACGGCGACGTTCACCTGGAATGGTGCTTTCTCGAGCGTGCCCGCGGCGATAGAGGTCATACCGGTCATCCCGCTCCCGTAACATGCTTTCCGTGCGACGCCTCTTTTTCGACTGGACGCTCCTTCTTCCGGCGCTCACGCTCTCGCTTCTGGGCATTCTCACGATGAGCACCTTCGGGCAAGGTGTTTCGCTTGCGCCGCGGCAGATCCTCTGGCTCACTATCGCGCTCGGTGCATATTTCGGACTCTCGTTTATCGACATGCGGTTTATTCGCCGAACCTCGGTTGTCATGACGCTCTACGGGGTCGCGCTCGTGCTGCTTGCGCTCGTGCTCGTCGCCCGCCCGGTGATGGGCGCGCACGCGTGGTTCTCGCTCGGGCCGATCTCGTTCCAGCCTGCGGACCTCGCGAAACTCGCCGTCATCGCGCTTCTCGCGAAATATCTCTCGCGAAGACATGTGGAGATAGGCGATTTCCGCCACATCATCGTCTCGGGCGCGTACACGTTCGCGCTTGCCGCGCTCATCCTTATTGAGCCGGATATGGGCAACACCATTATCTTTAGCGCGATCTGGCTCGGCATGATGCTCGTTTCTGGCATATCAAAGAAGCATCTCGCGCTCTTGGGCATTGCGGCGCTCATCGCGGCATCGGTCTTGTGGTTCGGCGGACTTAAGCCGTACCAGCGCGCGCGCATCGTCTCGTTCGTGAACCCCGCGAGCGACATCCACGGCGCCGGCTACAACGCATACCAGGCGAAGATCGCGGTCGGGTCGGGAGAATTACTCGGCAAGGGTATCGGCTACGGCACGCAGTCCAAGCTGCGGTTCCTTCCCGAGTACCAGACCGACTTCATCTTTGCGGCATACGCGGAAGAGTGGGGTTTCGTCGGCGTGGCGCTCCTGCTTGCGGTGTATGCGCTTCTGTTCATCCGGCTCGCGCAGGTGGCGCGCGTGGCGGCGACCAATTTCGATGCGTTTTTCACGCTCGGCGTGCTTATTCTCTTTGCCGCGCACACGGCTATACACGCGAGCATCAGTCTCGGGCTCTTGCCCGTAACCGGCACGACCATCCCGTTCATGAGCTCGGGCGGTTCGCACCTGATGCTCGAATTCGCTGCGCTCGGCATCGTCACTTCGCTTGCGCGGCATGGTCGCGCGGCGACGCGCGACGTGGCTGCGCACGAATACCTGGGCCGCTAGGCGGCGTAGAGTGCAAAGGTCGCGTCGATCATGTGCTCTTGCGAGAATACGGAGAGGTCGGGTGCGTCGAGAATCTCTGCGACCCCGCCGATCGCACGGTTGGCGCGGATCGGGAGTCCGGCGAAGCGCGCCTCGATGAGCACGGTCGGGAGGCCTTCTTTCAGGGAGGGGAGGGTGAACTCGTCGAACCCGGGGAGCGCTTCGTGCCAGGGTACATACCCGAAGAGCTTCACGCGGTCGGAGAGTCCATAGGCACGGATGCGCTCCTCGAGGTGCGGCCGCTCGTCTCCGTCGACGCCGACGATCGCGACGTACCGGTCGGGATTTGTGCGGGCTTCTTCGACGAGCACGATCTGGTTCTTGTTGCGATTGGTTTCGCCGATGGTGCCGGTGATGAACGCGCCTTTCGGAAACGCGCTCCGGATGCGTTCGCCGGTGCCAAGCCTTGCCGTGAAGTCGATGCCGTTATAGATGCGCACGAGCTTACGCGTGACGCCCGGCATGCGCGTGGCGATACGGTAGTCATAGTCCGAGACCACGATGACGCGAGTCGCGAGGAGTGCCGTGAGCCAGGAGAAGAAATACATAAGCGCGCGCGCGTAGCGCGCGCGCGGCTCCCAGAACGGCCAGCCGTGTGCCGTAAAGACGATGCGCTTCACGCCGGCGAGGCGCGCAGCGAGCGCGCCGAGACCCGCTGCTTTCGACGAGTTTACATGCACGATGTCCGGGCGCTCATCGCGCATGAGCCGGAAGAGTTCGAGAAGCGCGCGGAACTCTCGCGCGAGCGAGAGGTCACGCATGAATGAAGGGATGAGCACGGTACGAATGCCGGCCGCTTTGAGGCGCTCGGCGAGGAGCCCGGGAGCCGCGTCTGCAGTCCCGGTGCCGCCGAGTGCGACGGCCACAGTGGCTCCTGCCTGCGCCGCCGCGGTCGCGAGCGTATAGACATACAGCTGCGCGCCGCCCCAGTTGGACTTGGTGATGACGTACAATATTTTCTTGTTCACTATATTGCTTTGCATAAGTTTTGAAATGATTTGGCGGCGCGTGGGAGGGGGTCGGGGAACGGGAGTTCCCCGTGGAGGAAGGCAGCGACCTGCGTAAGCAGGGAGCGCTGGAAAACCGAGGGTTTCCAGAGAGCGCCGCCCCAATTGCTCTTGGTGATGACGTAGAGGATCTTTTTTCCGGCAAGGTCGGTCATGGTGCAACTGTACAATATATTTCAGCGTTATAGTATCTATATCTATGGCCTTTGATCGCCGCGAAACCATCCTTCTCCTCGTGGGGGATTTCCTCATGCTCGTCGGGTCCTTGTGGGCGGCTCTTTCTCTACGAAACCTCTCGTTCCCGTCCCCAGGTTACTTTGAGGCGAATTTCGTGCCGTTCCTGCCCCTGTTCTTTCTCTCCCTGGCCATATTCTATATCGCCGGCCTATACGAGAAACAGACGCGCCCGATTCGACGCGTCATGGGCACGCGCATCCTCGGGGCGCAAGCCGCGACGGTGGCTATCGCAGCCATCCTCTTCTTCGTGCTCCCGCTTTCCATCGCGCCGAAGACCATCCTTGTCCTCTACCTCATCGTATCGGTTCTGGCTGAGAGCGCGTGGCGCTTCTACCGCATGAACCGCGAGATGGATGACGGGGCGCGTGAGCCGACGCTCCTGGTCGGGTCTGGTCCAGCAGTTTCGGAACTTCACGACGAAGTGAACGGGAACGGACGATACCTCATTCGGTTTGCCAACCGCGTGGATCCGAAAGGACTTTCGCAACGCGCGCTCTTCAAGGCGGTTGAGAATGGCATCGAGGCGGGCGCACGCATCGTCGTCATCGATTCATCCAGTCCGGTCGTCTCTCGCGATCTGCCGGAGCTTTACGAGCTCATGGCGGAGGGAGTCACGTTTTTGGAATTTGCCTCGCTCTATGAAGAGATCTTCGATCGCGTGCCGCTCGCGCACCTTGATGCGGGCCGGCTGTTTGACTCTCTGCCGAAGCATCGCGCGCTCTACGACATCGCCAAACGCGCGTTCGACAGCGTGCTTGCGCTCATCGGTGCCGTCGTCGCCATTCCGTTCATCGCGGTTGCGGCGGCGCTCCTCTCCCTTGAGGGCGGTGCGCCGTTCATCCGGCACGACCGTATCGGCAAGAACGGCCGCATCTTTCGCATCGTGAAATTACGTACCATGCTGTTCAATGACCATGGCGACCCGGAGTTGCAAAAGAAGAATCGCGTGACCGCGCTCGGCCGCGTACTCCGGAAATCGCGCATTGACGAGCTGCCACAGCTCTGGAACGTGCTCGCGGGCGACCTCTCGTTCATCGGCCCGCGTCCGGAGCTTCCGAAAATCGCCGAGGTGTACGAGCGCGAGATACCGCAATACCGGTTGCGCCACCTGATCGCGCCGGGCCTCTCCGGGTGGGCGCAGATCCACGACTATGATGCGCCGCGCGGATCAGCGGATGTCGCACGTACGCAAAAGAAAGTGTCGTTCGATCTGTATTATCTGAAGCACCGCTCCTTCGGACTCGACCTTGCTATCGCGATAAAAACCATCCGTGCGCTCCTGTCATTTTCCGGCACCTAGAGCTTGCTCAAAAACCCCTCAAATCCGCCCTTCTCGGGGAGGGTTTTGAGACACGCTCTAAGGAGAGCACTAAAGGACAACAGATGTTCGCGTCGCGCAAGATTCGCTTTTTCCCCAAATAGTCTATAATCGACGCATGACTCGTTACCGGGTGTTTGCCATTATTGCCCTCGTCGCGGGGGTTTTGCTTGCCTATTTCGTCTGGACAACCCAGGCAAATCCGACGAGCCCGTATCGCTTTAAGCTTGGCCTTGATCTGGCGGGCGGTACCGAGCTCGTCTACAAGGCCGACATGAGCCAAACACCCGCAAGCGATCGCGCTGACGCCCTCTCAGCGCTCCAGGGCGTCATCGAGCGCCGCGTGAACCTCTTTGGCGTCGCCGAGCCCCTGGTGCAGACTGAGCAAGCGAGCGCGCTCTCGGGTACCACCGAGGACCGCCTCATCGTCGATCTTCCTGGCGTGACCGATATCAAGGCAGCCGTCGCCGCGCTCGGGCAGACGCCGACACTTGAATTCCGGCTCGCGACCACGACAAGCGTAGGCACGACGACCGAAGTCGCCTATCTCCCGACCGGCCTCACGGGCCGCTACCTCTCAAGCGCTACGCTCGGCTTCGGCAGCGGCGCGACCTCGGGCCTTTCCGCTCCGCAGGTGATTCTCAATTTCAATAGCGACGGCGCGAAGCTTTTTGAAAAAATCACGAGCGAGAACGTCGGCCAGACGCTCGCCATCTTCCTCGACGGGCAGCCCATCTCCGAGCCGGTCATCCAGGAGGCGATTCCGGGCGGGCAGGCGACTATCACCGGCCACTTCACGGCGACCGAGGCGCGCGACCTGGTGAGGAACCTCAATTTCGGGGCGCTGCCGGTGCCCATCATGCTTGAGAGCAGCTCGGCGGTCGGGCCGACTCTCGGGGCCGCGGCCATCTCTGCGGGCGTCATCGCCGGCCTCATCGGCTTCGCCATCATCGCACTCTTCATGATCGGATGGTACCGTCTCCCGGGCGTCGTCGCAGCCGTCGCGCTCGCCGAGTATCTCGTGTTTATGCTCGCCGTCATCAAGGTCATTCCGGTTACCCTTACCGCCTCAGGTATCGCCGGCCTCATCATTTCGGTCGGTATGGCGGTCGACGCCAACGTGCTCATTTTCGAGCGCACTAAAGAGGAGCTCCGCGAAGGAAAGGAGCCGCGCGAAGCCGTGCACATCGGTTTCGCACGCGCGTGGACTGCCATTCGCGACGGCCACCTCACGATGATCATTTCGGGCGTCATCCTCTTCTGGCTCGGCACCTCAATCGTGCAGGGCTTCGCGCTCGTCTTCGTGCTCGGCGTGCTTGCGTCCTTCATCTCGGCGGTCTCACTCTCGCGCGTTTTCTTGCTCGCCATCGTGCCAGAGAAAGAGCGCGGCGCGTGGAAATTCTTGCTCAGCTCAGGTTTCCGTAAGCACTAATCTATGTTTATCATCACTCATCGCAAGTTCTTCTTCTGGCTCACGGGACTCATTCTCGCGGCAGCGGTCGGCGCGATCCTCTTCTGGGGTCTCCCGCTCGGCATTGACTTCACTGGCGGCACGATGATGCAGGTGAACTATCCGAATGGCCGCCCCGCGCTCGATACCGTCCAGAAGGAAATCGCGCCGATCTCGATTGGCAGCGTTTCCCTCCGTGTCGTCGGCGACACGGCTATAGCGCTCCGTTCGCGCACACTCTCGCAGGCGGAGCACGACGCGATACTCACCGCGCTTTCCTCAAACGCGAGCACGACCCTAAACGGCGCGCAAAGCGCGCCGTCGGGCGAGTCGCCGAAGGCGACTGTAACCGAGCTTTCCTATACCTCGGTCGGCCCCGCGCTCGGCAGCCAGTTTACCAACAAGGCGCTCTGGGCCATTTTCGCGGTCGTGCTCGTCATCGTGCTCTACGTCGCCTTCGCGTTCCGCAAGGTGTCGCGTCCGGTGCCGGGCTGGGCCTACGGGCTCACCGTCGTCGCGATGCTTGCCATCGACATCATCGTCCCGACCGGCTTCTATGCCGCTTACGCGCACTTTACCGGCGCGGAGGTCGACTC
>JAJYQV010000024.1 GCA_021794425.1 bacterium | reverse complement strand
TTCACACGGGCGTTGTACCTTTCTCTCGGATTTATAAAACAAACCGGGCAACCCGTGAGGGCTGCCCGTTCAGATTTTCTATATTCAGGCCTCGTGAAGGAGGCCGACCCTCCTCAGGTCCTCGGCGACATATGTCGTATACACGTGACCGAGATAGTCGCGCAGAGGAGGAGTGACATGCGTGACACCGGGAAATGCTCCGTGCATCCTGGCTTGAAATTCATCAGAGTATCCGCCGCAACACCCGGCGATGAGCAGCACGATGCTGCCGGGTAGTGGGTGCACCAAGTCGCGAACGTTTTTGGCGATGTTCGCGGGGGGATCTGCGAGCATGACCCGATGACGACGTAGTCAATGGGTTTCCCGCCCTGTTCCAAAACTTGCGGCGTCTCAACGCCTAGCGCGCTCAGAAACTCATCGGCCTGATACAGGCCGTAGGGGATTTCCTTTTTGTCTGCCATTTGTCTCTCCTTTATCTCTTGCGCCAAGAGGCGCGTTGGGGGTGAACTCCTCAGCACAAACTACTACAGGTATGAATATTGTCAATTAGCCGCCATGCGTGTTGATGTCGGCACCGAGGGATTGGAGCCGGCGGACGATATCCTCGTAGCCGCGGTTGATTGAGTAGACGTTGCGCAAGAGTGAGTGGCCTTTAGCGCCGAGCATGCCTACGAGAATGATGGTTGCGGGGCGGAGCGCGGGTGGGCAGATGACTTCGGCCGCCTTGAGGCGGGTCGGTCCCTCAATCGAGATGCGGTGCGGGTCATGAAGGCTGGTGCGCGCGCCGAGGCGGTCGAGCTCGGTGTAATAAATGGCGCGCTTCTCATACGACCAGTCGTGGATGAGCGTCGTGCCGCTCGTGACGGTGGCGATGACGGCAAAGAAGGGGAGATTGTCGATATTGAGCGCGGGGTAGGGGCGGGCGTGGATCTTTTCGGGGAACGCCGTCAGCTCTGACGGCTCAAGGTGCAGGTTGACGAGCTTCGTTATCCCATTGTCGCTTATGTGCGGATTATCGACGGAGTATCTGAGCCCCATCTTCCCGAGCACGAAGAGCTCGACTTCGAGGAATTCGACCGGCGCAGAGAGTATCGTGATGGCGGATTTGGTGACGACTGCTGCGGCGATAAAGAACATGGCGTCGGTGGGGTCCTGCGCAATGCTATATGAAATGTCCTGGTTGATGTCGGCGATGCCCGTAACGGTGAGGGTCGGCGTGCCGATACCCTCGACGCCGACACCGATGGCCCGCAAGAAGCCGCACACCTCTTGCACCTGGTAGTTGGCCGAGGCGTACTTGATGACCGAGGTGCCGGGAATGCGCGCGGCGGCGAGGAGCGCGTTAATGGTCGCAGTGTCGCTCGCCTCGTAGAGGATGACTTCGGCCGGAGCGAGCATGCCGTGCTCGATATGGAAATGGTCGGTCAAAGCGTCGATCGATACGCCGAACTTCTCAAGCGCCCAGAGGTGCTGACGCACACTCCTGAGGCCGAGCGTGCAACCGCCCGACTGCGGGATATCGAACGCGGGGAAGCGGTGGACGAGCGACCCGATGAACATGATGATGCTTCGCGTGCGCATCGCGGCTTCGCGGTCGATTGTGGCAAGCGCAATCGTCTCGGGCGGAGTGATGACGACATCTGTGCCTTGCCACTCGACCGCGACGCCGAGCGACCGCAACACCTCGATGAGACGATTCACTTCCTCGATCTTCGGGACATTTCGGAGGGTCGTCGTGCCCCGGTTGAGGAGGGAGGCGGCGAGGAGCGCCACCGCACCATTCTTGGACCGGCTGGTTTCAACCGACCCCGCGAGTACTTTCCCGCCCTCGATGCTGAAATTCATTTCTCCTTGCATGCGAGGTAGTGTACCATTACGGGCATGTCATTGTTTTCCCCAAAGATCGGCATTGACCTCGGCACGACGAATGTCCTTGTTTTCGTGCCCGGGAAGGGCGTCGTCATCAATGAACCGTCGGTGGTTGCCGTATCGAAGGAACGCGGCAAGATGGGGAAGAACAAGATTCTCGCGATCGGTGCCGAGGCCAAGAAAATGGTCGGCCGGACGCCCGACGACATCATCGCGTATCGCCCGATGAAAGATGGGGTCATCGCCGACTACCGCGTGACCGAAGCGATGCTCCGCTATTTCATGCGGAAGGCGCTCAGGTGGAACCCGTTCAAGCCGATCGTGCTCGTCTCGGTACCCGCCGGCGTCACCTCGACCGAGAAGCGCGCGGTTATCGAGGCGGCGATGAAAGCGGGCGCGAAGAACGCGTACGTGGTGAAAGAACCGATTCTCGCCGCTATCGGCGCGGGCATCCCTATTCACGAGCCGATGGGGCGCATGGTGGCCGACATCGGCGGGGGCACGATCGACGTTGCGGTGATTTCGCTTGGAGGTATCGTCGCATCGACCAGCGTGAAGTGTGCGGGAAATCGCCTTGACCGGGCGATTATTGACCATGTGAAAAAGCGTCACAATCTGGCTATCGGTGATAAAACCGCTGAAGAGGTGAAGATACGAATCGGGTCGGCCGTGCCGATGCAGGAAGAGCTCACGATGCCGGTGAAGGGGAGTGATATGGTCTCAGGGCTCCCGCGCACGGTCGATATCGCGACCAACGACATCGTTCAGGCGATGAGTCGGGAACTGCGCGAGATGACGCAGGCCGTGCGCAAGGTCCTGCAAGACACGCCGCCCGAGCTCGCGGCTGACATCATCGACAACGGCATCATCCTTACCGGCGGCTCAAGCCAGCTGCGCCAGATGTCCGAACTTATGTATCGCCGCACGGGAGTGATCGCAAAGCTCGCGAGCGACCCCTATTACTGCGTCGCGCGCGGCACCGGCATCGCGCTCAAGCATCTGAATACATATCAGAAAAGCATTCTGGCGAAGCAGTAGGTCTCGCAAAAAGGCGGCATCTGCGTCGTCGCGGTTTGCGAAATCGGACAGCAGAAGCGGCCTCAGCGGGCTGTTTCGTATGTGTCGAGATGTAGTGAACGCAACGGGGCGCCCCTCGAAAAGTACGGAATGATTTTCTGCTGAAAATTTTCCTCCTGCTCGTCGCCTTCGCTCCTGCGCAGAGCCTTTTCTCGGAACGCCCCGTTGCGTTCACTATGATTGTCTTTCGTATCTATAAAAACAAGAAGCCGCCAGGGAAGCGCGAGCGGCTTCCGGGCGGTGATGGTTATAGAAAGGATACCAGCCACTCCACAAGGCGAAATACGCCCCAAAGAGTGCCGATGAAAGCAAAAACTGCTCCGGTACCCAAGACATACCAGCGGAAAGTGCCGTTCTGCATTTCGCGTTCGCTGTCAAGTACCACGCAAGCGCGGGAAGGCAAGGTATAATCCGCACATGCATCACGCATTCGTAATAGAAGCAGAGGCAGAGGAGGGGATCGCGACCGCGCTTGCGTGGGCTGAGCGCGAGCTTGGGATGAAGGCGGAGGGGAATCCGGATGTCGTCGTGCTCCGGTACGGGCTTTTCTCGGTCGAGGACGCGCGGCGATCTTCCGAGCTCGCCGCGGGGGCTCCGTTTTTCGGTGAGCATAAGGCCGTCATCATCAGCGCGAGCCGCGCGTACCACGAGGCGCAGAACGCGCTCCTCAAGCTCTTCGAGGAGCCGCCTGCCGGCACGCACCTCTTCCTCATCGTGCCGACCTTGGGCGGGCTCCTGCCGACCCTGCTCTCGCGCGCGGTCGAGCTCGAGACGCGCGCCGCAAAGCGGCGCGCGGAGATTCCCGAGATCGCGCGGGAGTTTATCGCTGCCTCGCGCGAGAAGCGGAGCGCGCTCGTGAAGCGCCTCACGAGCGGCAAGGACGAAGAGAAGAAGCGCGCGCTACGCGACGAGGCTATCGCGCTCGTGGATGGCATCGAAGCAGCCGTCTATGCTGATGTTAAATGTTTAACATTTAAAACTACGCGGGCGCTTCTGAGCGACATCGCGACGCTCCGCGCCTACCTCTATGATCGCAGCGCGCCGGTCAAAAGGATTCTCGAGCATCTCGCGCTCGTTGTGCCGAAAGGCCTGTCTGCCGACAAGCAGGTTTGATATACTGAAAATATGACATACGATTTTTCAAAACTAAAGGAACAGATAAAAGAAACCGAAGAATGGCTCGCGCGCGAACTTTCGGGGGTGCGCACCGGCCGCGCGACGCCGGCACTGCTTGATGGCATAAAGCCAGAAGCATATGGGACCCGCACCCCGATCCGCGAGCTTGCGAACGTTTCAGTCGAGGACGCGCGGACGCTCCGCATCATTCCCTGGGACAAAGAGCTCCTCAAGGTCATCGAGAAAGGAATCACCGAGGCCGACCTGGGCGTGGGCGTCTCGACCGATGATCAGGGCATCCGCGTCTCGTTCCCCGAGCTCACGAGCGAGCGTCGCACGCAGCTTTCGAAAATCGCTGGCGACCGGACGGAAACGGCGCGCGTCACCTTGCGCGGACACCGCACCGACGCGCTCAAGGCGCTCGACGCTCTTGAAAAAGAAGGCGGCATGGGCAAAGACGAAGTCGCACGGCTCAAGGCCGAAGTGCAGAAGCTCATCGACACGGGCAACGAGTCGCTCGCGGCCCTGCTTGACCGGAAGGAGGCCGAAATCGCGCAGTAGCCGCTTGGCGGTTCAACCGCCAAGCGCAGAACGGTGTAGTAGAATACCCAGATGCACATCCTCATTTTCATCGCCGTCATCGTTGCGCTCATCGTGGTGCATGAGTTCGGGCACTTCGTCGCAGCAAAGCTCTCAGGGATGCGGGTGGACGAGTTCGGGCTCGGCTACCCGCCGCGGGCGCTTACGCTCGGGAAGATAGGGGAGACGCGCTATACGCTCAACTGGCTGCCCTTTGGCGGTTTCGTGAAGATTCATGGCGAAGACGGCGAGGGGAAGGATGATCCGCGCTCTTTCGCCGCGCGCCCGCGCATCCTGCAGGCTATCGTGCTGGTCGCTGGCGTCGCGATGAATCTGCTTTTTGCCTACGTGCTCATCACCGGTGCGCTCGTCGCAGGGACGCCGCGGGCACTCGCGCCGAGCGACCTTGCGACGGCCAAGAGTGTCGAGCTTGCGGTCGCGAACGTGCTCCCGGGTTCACCTGCCGCGCACGCCGGGCTCCTTCCAGCCGATTCAATCATGAGCGCGAAAGACGCCACAGGCGTATGGAGCCCCTCAGGTTCCCCCGGAACCGGCATTACCGACCCGAAGAGCTTCTCGGCCTTCGTCGCCGCGAGTAGAGGAGCCACGATTACGCTTGAAGTGAAGCGCGACGGGCAGGAGCAGTCGATCGTCGCGACTCCTGCCGCAGGTCTTATCGTTTC
>JAJYQV010000041.1 GCA_021794425.1 bacterium | reverse complement strand
ACGGCGTCGATTGCCGTTTGCTGTATGGCCTCAAGCGGCGTCGAGGATGCGCCGACGGCAAACTGACGGATGACGATGAGTGGCGCGCTCGTCGAGGCTGTTGCCGGTTCCTCATACGCAGCAACGCTTGCCGCATCTGGAAGTACGGCGGACACAAATCCCGCCGGCACGGCAAAAGCGATACCCGCGCTCGCGAGCGAGACGTTTGGCGGCGGACAAACCGGGAACGTGCAGGACTCTCCCGTGCGGGAGACGGAGGTGCCATCAGGGCACAACTCGGCGTCGAGCGGACAAGCGATAGGTTGGTTCGGGTGCTCAGCCGCATTGCGGTACACGAGCCCGCCAATACCGGCGAGAATGATGAGCAAAACGCCCCACAAAAGACCCTTCATGCCGACATAATAGCAAAAGAAATGTCCGTGCGCTTATATCAGATTCAAGCGGAGAAGCAGTGTGCCGATCCACAAGACGAGAACGAGGTAATACAAGGCCCACCCTTCCGCCGGCGGGAACCAGCGCGAAAAGATGCGGAGGTGTTGCGTGTACCACTTGCTGCCAAACAGCACGAGCAGGTTACAGCTTACGCTGTCGATAACCAAGAGATAAAACAGTATTGCTTCGAAAGACATGGTGCGTGTCGTTATGCGGACAATCTCACCGGGTTAAGTATACTGCCCTTTGCGGGAATAAAGATGCGAACGCAGGCTTTTGTTGTGCATCCTTCGAGGGCGACTACAGGGAATCGAACCCTGATCGAGAGCTCCACAAGCTCCAGTGTTAACCGTTACACCATAGCCGCCATGGCGCGCCCGCGGACAAGCAGGCACTGGATTTTTATACCATGGAATCGAGAAATGCGCGCCGCCTCCGCAGCGTGCATCAATACCGCGGATTTTCTTCCGCAACGCCTGCGAGATGATTGGCAAGGCGCGCGAGCGCAAAGAGGAGCGACGAGAGGCGGTTCATGTATGCTTTCGTCCCCAACGAGAGCGGGCAGACACCGGCCTCGCTCGCCGCAATCAGCCGGCGCTCGGCGCGGCGCGCGACCGTGCGTGCCACGTCGAGGAGGGCGGAGAGCTCCGTTCCCCCCGCAATGGAGAATCCCTTGAGCGGCGGCAGTTCTTTCTCGATGCTGTTTATGAGCGTTTCGATGCGCTGCACGGCGCCCTCATCCACTTTTTTATCTGCCCCGGCGATTTCCGCCTGCGCCACGAACAGCGTCTCTTGCGCCTCGCCAAGGGCGCGGGCCACGCGCTCCTCCCCCGCTGCACGCACTTTCACGAAGCCCAGAAAGGCATTCAGCTCGTCGATGGCGCCGAGCGCTTCGGGCAGCTCGGACGATTTCGAGATGCGCTGCTGGTCGCAGCCGAATGCGGTCGTCGTGCCGCCATCTCCTTTTCCGGTGTAGAGCATGAGGAGAGTATATCGCGCGCCGCTCCGCGGCGCGCGTATTGACTTATGCAAACATAGATGCGATATTGGAAATGCCCCCAACTAACTCCGGAGGAGTCATGAGAAGTCGTTTGATCTTTGTTAGAAGAAAACCGAAGTGGGTCGTGCCGTTCGTGTTCCTTGCGAACATACCGCGCGCGATGCTGCACCGGTTATTCTGACCCGCCGGCACGCCGGTCTTCCCTTGTCCCGACTCATCGGGGCATTTCTTTTTGTGCGCGGGAGGGCTTGGTCACGCATAATTTTCTGCTGAAAATTTGCGCGGCCCCGTCTCGCGCCGTCGCGCTGCGGCTTTCAAGTCCGTGCTCCTGTTTTCTTCGCAAACAGACGCGCCTCCCGCGCACAAAAATAAGAACACGCCCGTTTGGGCGTGTTCTTATTTTTGTGCGCGGGAGAGGACTTGAACCTCCACGTCCATACGGACACTACCACCTCAAGGTAGCCTGTCTACCAATTTCAGCACCCGCGCATTATTGGTCAAGGTCTTGCCTCAGGCTGGCAACGACTCCCTTATTATACGCAATGCGCGCACTATTTTCAATCTTTTTCGCGCGAGATGCGGCACACTCGAGTTGGGATATAGTCGTCTGAGAAGCTTAAGCGAGTCGGCTTTTGCATATTTAAGCTGCACCACGCAACTACGAGACGAGACGGTGATGTGGCCTCGCGCGCCCACGAGTCGTTCCACATTTGATTGAATCCAATCAATATGCGCTCCGCTGGCAGAAATGAACGCGAGATAGAACATGAAGCTCGATTTCCAACGCGGGTCGAGATAGCTGTAGAAACAGCCGTCACCGTCGTGATGGCCCCGCAGAAAGTCGAAGAAAAACTCGTCTGGGATGGCGAGGGCGCTGATGGTCTTCGTCTTATTCGGCGTCAAGCCGACGACAAGGCAGAAATCATATAGCGTCACGTCGCTGAACTGCACTTGCGCGGTGTCTTTGTGAAAGCCGCCTCTCTTTCTGCTAATCGGCACGTCTGGCCGGTCAATGCACGAAAGGAATGTCTTGAGCTGGTCTTCATCTTTCGAGGTGAGATTGATGTGTCGTCCATCATTCGACAAGCTACCATCTGTCGCGAGCAGGCCGATCGCGTAGGCAAGCTCGGGCGACCACACCACTTCCCTCCTCTTCGGTTTCGGCCCGGGTGTCGCGATACCTCAAGTGTAAGCGACTACCAAACTAAAAAGAAGAAAGGCAGGTGGAGAACCCGCCGTTTCTTCTTGCGTTGAAACTTACGCAGCCGGAAATTCTTCCTTTTTCTCCTCTGCGGCCGGAGCCTCCTCGACTGCCGGGGCTGCTGCCTCTGCCTCGACCGCGGTCTCGGCGGCTGCTTCTGTGGCCGACACTGCTTCCTCTGCCGGCGCTTCGGCAACTTCCGGCTCCTCCGGAGCGAGCGTTTCGTCGCTCTTCACGTGCATCATGCGCGCACCACGGAGTGCCCGGCGGACCGCCTTGGCAGCCTTCTCGCGGATGAAGTAAAGCTTCGCGCGGCGCACCTTGGAGCGCTTCACGATCTCGATCGAGTCGATCATCGGGGTGTAGAGCGGGAAGGTCTTCTCGACACCGACGCCCGAGAGGGTCGTGCGGACGGTGAACGACGCCCCTGGCTCAGTACCATGCTTAACTGCGATGACGAGACCCTCAAATGTCTGCTTGCGGGTGTTCTTGATGACCTTCTCCTTCTTGTCGGCACCCTTGCCCTTCTTGAGGTCAACGATATTCTGCACCACGCGTACGGTGTCGCCTGCGCGAACACCGAGCTTCGCGCGCCCTTCGGCGTTGATGGGGGTTATAACCTGCTGCATATGCGCGGTACTGTAGCATGCACCTTACGCGAGAGCAAATGTCTCGCCCTCTCTTGAGAAACGCGCGCGCCGCGACAAAATCCTCCGGCAGCGTCGCTTCGAAGGTGCGGCGCGAGCCGGAGGGGAGATTGATGGTGAGCGAGGAGGCATGGAGCGCTTGGCGAGAGAAGCCTAGGGGTGCGGGGCGGATTTAGGAGCCAGCAAACCGGAGCGCCTCGGCATCGCGGATGAGTATCGTCCGCTTGGTCGTATACGCAAGGCCTTTATTGGGCTGTGCCTCAAACCCGAGATAGACGCAGGGCACGCCGCGCGCCTGCGCTTCCTGAATTGCCGGCTGGAGGTCAGAGTCCGAACTGCCGAGAATAATCTCGTCTGCGCGCTTGTCGTAGGCGATACTCACCATGTCGACGCCGATTTTCACATCCACGCCCTTTTCTCGAAACACGAGCGCTTTCGCGCCGTCTTTTCCCTCTTCCCACTGCCCGCGCACGCGGCCAGAGAGCACGACTGAGAACCCGAGACGCTCCAGATGATTCTTGAGCAATCGTTGTTCCTCGATGAGCTGCTTCGATTTCTCGCGACTATCAGGGTGCTCTTTTACGCGCGCAAAGTAGAACACAACCCGGTCGGCAAGCTCGGCATCAAGCACCGTGCCGAGCAAGCCCTTGAAATCATACTCGTGCCATGCGGGGTGCGCCCGTTGCGCATCTTTGAACACCGACTTCATCTTGCCTTTGAAGTTCTCGCCATCGATAAGGAGTATGCGCGTCATACGCGTATTGTACCGCACGCGCCCTAACGAAAACTCCGGCGAGCCTTGCGGCCAGCCGGAGCGGGTATGCTTGTATGATAGCTGAGGCGGCCTCGTTGTCAACCAGCGGCACGCCGTTCGATTGCGCGAGCAAAATCCGCCGGCAGCGGAGCTTCGAAGGTGCGGTGGTCGCCCGAGGGAAGCGTGATGGCGAGCGAAAAAGCATGGAGCGCCTGACGGGAGAAGCCGAGGAGCGCGGGGCGGCCCTTCGCATAGAGCGGGTCGGCGACCACGGGGTGGCCGAGGTGCTTGAAGTGCACGCGGATCTGGTGCGTGCGGCCGGTCTTGGGACGGGCTTCCATGAGCGCAACTTTCTCACCCGTCTCCGGGTCGCGCTCGCGGGCGAGCACGTGCCAGTCGGTCACCGCCGCGCGGTGTTTCTTGTCCTCGCTCGCGCGCGCGACGCCCCACCGCGGCGGGATCGAACGGATGCGCACGATTTCCGCCTCGATGGTCCCCTCGTCGCGGGAAGGGTGCCCATAGACGAACGCTTTGTACACTTTCTCCGTCGTGCGCTCGCCGAACTGCGCTTTCAGGAACTCGTACGCCTCCCGCGTCTTCGCGAGGATCATCACGCCTGAGGTGTCGCGGTCGAGCCGATGCACGATGCCGGGGCGCGGCACCACTTCGCCCTGCGGACTCGTCCACGATTCCCCCACGTCCGCCATCTGCGGGTAGTGAGCGAGCACCCAGTCGGCCACCGACGGCTCCTTTGTGCGGCCGTCGCTGTGCACGATGAGCCCGGCGGGCTTGTTCACGACGAGCACGTCGTCGTCTTCGTAAATAATCGTGGGTTCCATGCCCACACAGTACCACCCAATTCTTAAATACGGACTTACGAAGTCCCTGGAACTCGATTTCAAAGCCTCTCGAGCGAGGAGATCTGTCATTTTGAAAGACTTGCATGGGCCCTCTTTCAAAATGACTGGCCCCGCGCGAAGACGAATTTCGAGGCTTTGAAATCGAGTCCCTATCGCCCGTGTCGACGCTCGCGCGCGGCGAATTCCTCAAGCACCGTGTCGAACTCCTCGCGCGAGAAGTCTGGCCAGAACGTGTCAACGAAGAAAAGCTCGCTGTATGCCGATTGCCACGGGAGGAAGTTAGAGAGGCGCTGCTCTCCCCCCGTCCGGATGACGAGGTCGGGGTCGGGCATGGGGTGGCTCCAGAGCTTCTGGGCAAAGGCGTCCTCGGTGACCGGTGCCGCACCCTCGCACAAAAGCGCGTTGGCCGCCGCGACGATCTCAGCTCGTCCGCCGTACGACATGAGCAGATGGAGCGTGAGGTCATACCGCTCGGCGGTCGCCGCCTCCATGTCGGCCATCATCTTTTGCATGTCTTCGTCGAAACGCGCACGATCGCCCACGAATCGCACGCGCACGCGCTCTTCAATCATTTTCTTCGTTTCGTTCTTGAGGATTGAACGGAAGAGCTTCATCAGATAGCCGACCTCTTCTTCTGCGCGCTGCCAATTCTCGGTCGAGAATGCATATACGGCCGCGTGCTTGATGCCCTCGTCACGCGTCCAACGCAGCACATCTTGAAGCCTTCGGTACCCTGCGGCATGTCCCTCAAACACTGGCCGACCCTGTGCGCGCGCCCATCGGCGATTACCATCCATGATGATGCCGACGCAGGATACGCCGTGAGCGTTGTTCATAGTCATATGAACCTACCGGTTACCGTCTTTGGTTGCAAGGAGTCGCGAGTCATCAGCCGTTTTGCTCCGGGCGAGTACGGCCAAAGCGTGTTCCGCGGCTCCTTCATTTTGTGCACCCTGAGGGACTCGAACCCCCGACCTTTTCAGTGTAAATGAATTGCTCTACCAACTGAGCTAAGGGTGCGTTTGGAGAGTATACTATCTTATCGGATGCAGCGGGAGCGCCGCGTTTGAAGATTATGAAATCTGTGAGCATAATCAGAGCAAGCCGAGGTGGCGAAATTGGTAGACGCGCTACGTTCAGGTCGTAGTGAGGGCAACCTCATGGGGGTTCAAGTCCCCCCCTCGGCACAGAGAGAAACTTCGCGTTCGGACAGAGCCGCGCCGCATGCGCCGTCTCGCCTGAGTGCCGTGCGCTAACCGCCGATCTCGACTTTGGAGATACCGAAGATGTTTTTCAATGAGTAGTGCGCCGCGAAACTGATGTCCTTGCCGTCAGGCAGGTAGGGGTCGCGCATACGGTACGCGCCCTTGCTCCCGCTCGTGAGGACGACGTAGTGCGTGCCGCCATACGCGTGGATGCCCGCGATGACCGGGTTGCCGGTCGCGAGCGTCGCGTCGATTGCCGCGGCCTTGCGCGCGGCCGTCACGCCATCCACGTTGATGGTAAACAGCAGGTAGGCTGGGTAGTAGCTTGCGAAGTTGCTCGGGTTCGCGTTTATAGAAACCGGCGTCACGTCGCGATAGCCGTAGTGCGTCATCACCATCGCCATAGAGGTAACGAGACAGCCGTCGCTCTTCAGGAGGTACTGCGTGCCGTTAAGCGGGTCATTTCCCCACGCGGCATCGCGCTGGTTGTAGTAACAGCCCCAGGCGTCACAGCTGGTCTGGTTAGAGAGGAGCCCCGAGCCGCCAGCGTTGCTGGCGAACGTCGAGAAGCTCGCGAGCTCCGCTTTCGCTTGAGCGAGCAGCCGTTCGTAATTCGCCTCCTTCGCGCCGGTCTCGGTGAGCAGCCGGCTCTTAGACTTCTCAGCAGCGGAAAGGGATTGTTGCTGAGCACCGAGCGCTTGCTTCTGGACGGTGAGCGTGCTCCGCTTCTGCTCGGAGGCGGCTTGCGAGGCGGCAAGCTTGTCTTGTTGCGCTTGGAGTGTTTCGATTTTGCCGTGGATCGCGTCCTGCACTTGCAGCGTATTGTCGACGTCAGCCCACACCTGGCCGAGGCTGGCCGAGGCAAACAGTTGCACGATGAGCGGTTGATTGTCTGCTTGCTGCAGGCTCCGCACGTCTTCGCCGAGCGCCGCCTGGTCGGCCGCGACGGCTTCCTGGGTGTCAGCAATGCTGCTTCCCAGCTGCTTAATCTGCAGCTGGGTGACGTTGATCTGGTGCTGGGTGGCGGAAACCTGCGCCTCGATCTTGCGGCGCTCCAAATTAAGCGCGTTGATGGCGTCCTGGAGCGTCTTCTTGTCTGCACCGGCTTGTTTTATTTCGGCTTCATACTTTGCGATTTCCTGATTGAGTTGCAACACTTCCTGCGTGTTCGCCTCTATCTGTGTCTGGAGACTGTCCGTTGTCGCGGCATCTGCCGTGCGAACCGAGAGCGGCACGCCCCCTGTCGCGAACAAGAAAAGAAGCGTTGCCCCGGTAGTGAGAAAAGGTTGCTTCATTACGCTTATGGTAGCACTAGACGGTATGGCTCCGGTTGTGGTGCCCCCAGCAGGAATCGAACCTACATCAACGGCTTAGAAGTCCGCTGTTCTATCCATTGAACTATGGGGGCGTTTCTCTGCTCTTAACCCTACCCCATGCACGGCTTCCCACCAAGCGAGCGTTGCCTACGGCAACCTATCGCGAAGGGTCAGCGTACTGATACTCGCCCGACACGTACTTCGCCTCTTCGACGGCGCGGTCCGCGAAAATAGCGCGGATGGCGCCCAGCGATGACTCGTCGAAGATGGCTGGCGTGCTCGTGGCGGACGCTCCGACCGTGCCGCCATTGGCGACGGTGTCGAATGCCCACACGTTCCACACGACGATGCCGGCGAACGCTATCGTTGCGACGGTGAGCAGCATGATCCAGTCGCGCGCCGGATCACGCGGCGCGGGCGTTTTTGCGCGGTTCAGAAAAGAGCCGAGGGAAGGGGGAAAGTTCATGGTGTGCTAGTTGCCGCAGTGCTGTCATTGGTGGCGGGCACCGAGCCGACGACGAGGGTGAGCGTAGCTTGCCATCCGTTCTTCGGATCCTGCCCGACTGAAAGCGCCGAGACTTCGGCGTCATACGGAGCATACTCGATTACGCCGATGGTGCGCATAACCGCATCGAACGACCCTTTCACCGTGAGCGCCAGCGTGAGCGTCGGGCGGGTGGGTGTGCCGCCGGTTGCGACGGAGAGGACGCTCACGGTTGCCTTTTGCGCGAGGCCGCGCGCCTCAAGATCGTTGATGAACGCGACGACATTGTTTTCTGATACGAAGTAGCTCCGAACGTTTGCTTCGTCCCCGGCGATCTCCGCGAGCGCCGCGCGCGCGGCGGCGGTGCGGCTCATGGCCGCGCTTGCCGCCGTGATTTGACCCTGCAGGCTCGCCACCTCTACGCTCTTGTTCGAGACGGCAATGTATCCGGCTCCGTACACTGCTAGCGCGACGACGGCAACAAGAATGGCGATGAGGAAATGGGTCAAGGAAGATCTCATGGCGCGAGAGTTATGGTGATCGTGAAGGTGATGTCCGTATCTTTCGCATACACGGACACCGGCAGGTCGGCCGAGCGTACAAACGGCGCGCTCTGGAGCGCGAGCTGGTAGCTACGCAATGCGTCGCGCGTCGCTGCTGTGCCCGAGAGCGAGAGCGTGCCCGAGGTTCCTTTTGTCGTAGCAGGCGCGTAGGTGAAGCCCGAGAGCGTGACATCCGGTCGGTCGACCGCGAGGGCCGCGCGCAGGATCGAGCTCGCCGTCGGCTTGTCCGAGAGCGCGATGAGCGCTGCCGTGTCGTCTGAGAGCGCTTTGAGGCGCGCCGAGAGGACCTTCTCATCCGAGGAGGAGAGCGCCGACTGGAGGCCCTTCAGGCGAGCGCTTTTCGCCCCCGCGCTCCCCGCGAGGAAAATGTAGGTTGGCACGAGCAATACGGCTGCAACGGAAGTGAGCGCGACAAGGAGCATCAACGCTACGACGCCGAGACGAAACCGGTACTCGCGCGCGCTCGCGCGCCGGCGTTGGGAAGGGAGCAGGTTGGTGAGTTCGCTAGACATGGTAGGTGACGCGGTCGCGCAGCGCGAGACCGATCGCGGTCGCATAGGCGAGCGATTCGGTGTAATCGAGCGACGGGACCCAGGTATCGCGTGAAGCTAGGTTCGCAAACACATCGCCTGCCGAAACAGGGATCTTCAGCTCCCCTTCAAGATACTCCGGCAGCCCGCGCACCGAGGCATTGCCCCCGACGACAAGCGCATGCGACACGGGCTCATGGGTCCCGCCCGGCGTCGCGCGGCCCTGCCAGTAATTGAGGTGTCGGGATATTTCGTCGCGGATCGCGGAAACGGTCGAGAGCATGGCGGCGAGGTACTCTTCGTTCCCGGGCATGGGGACGATGCCGCGTTCCGCTTTCACCTTGCGAGCCTCCGCTTCGGTCACGCCGAAATATTTTTGTACCGCGAGCGTGAGGGCGTGGCCGCCGATGTTGATAGTCGCCGCAAACCGCGGGATGCGCCGCGCGACGATAGAAATCTTCGTCGTCGTCTTGCCAACATCGATGATAAGCACGGTGGATTCGTCACCGACCGGCAGGAGCGCGCGCGACGAAGCGAACGTCTCCTCTTCGAGGGAGCGGACGCTGAGGTCTGCTTGATCGAATGCCGCGAGCGTGCTCTCGACGATGCGCCGCGCAAACCCGACGCCAGCCACCGATGCGTTGCCGTGACCGTCGCGCCCCGCCTCAACGAAATCGAAAACGGTTTCCGCGGGTGGCAGCGGCACGAATTCGTCGAGCTGCTGTTCGATTGCCGTGCGCCACTCGGACTTGTCCGTGCCGGCGACCGTCGTCTCGAACAGGTATGATTTCGACTCTGGGAGAGCGACGTTGGCCGACAAGATGCCCGTCGCCTCTGCTGCTGCCGTGAGTGCCTCAACAACCGCTCCAACATCGACGATCTCCCCGTCCGTGAACGCTCCGGCGGGCAGGCGCGCCTCGACGTAACTCCCGAGCGTGAGGCCGTGCGCGCCTTCGACGAGGCGCACTGCTTTTACTCCGCTGGTCGACAGGTCGATGCCGGCGAGCGGGAGCGCCAGATATTGTGGCGGTGCAAACATCGCGCGCAGACGTTCACTGAAGACAGAGGACATGCCGATAGTATAGCGTGTGCGCCGCGCCGCGACAGACGCTAGTGTGCACTGGTGCCGGGCGGCACCGCTCGGTCGGGCGTAAGAAAAGCGAACGATTCGTCAGACCCGACGGCAAAGAGCATGCCGTCCGACTCGATGCCCTTGATGACGCGCGGCTCGAGGTTCGTGACATACGCGAGTTGCCGGCCGACGAGCGCTTCCGGCTCAGTATAAGCGGCAACGCCGGAGACGATCGTGCGCACGTCTCTTTCGCCATCCCGACCAGCCTCCGGCTGGTCGGCTGAAGCTTCGTTTTGCGAGGGTTTGGGGCCGAAATCGACCGTGCACTTGATGAGCTTGTCGGTCTCGGGGACACGTTCGGCGGCGCGGACAGTGCCGATCGACACCTCTATCTTGCTGAATTCTTCAATCGAGATGCGGGGTTTATTCATGGTCGATGCGTGAAAGATAGCTGGTAAGGATGAGCGCGGCAGCCGAGGCGTCCACATTCGCGCGCGGCTTTGCCGCGCGCGTCTTCCCCTCTTTCGCCGGCGCGCGGCGCGCTTCGGCGCTCGTGAACACCTCCGATTCGTAGAAGACCGGCACGCCCGCACGCTCGGCGAGCTGCCCGCCGAGCGTGCGGGCGCCTTTCGCTATCGGATTCTCTGCACCGGTGAGGTCTCGCGACTCCCCGATGACCAGCGCCCCGACATTTTCTGCGGCGATGAGCGCGCACAACTCTTCGACAAGCCGTGGCGTATTCGTCACGACGGCGTGCGGAAATCCCATCGTGCCCGCCTCGTCAGAGAGTGCGAGACCGATTTTTGAACTTCCGTAGTCGATGCCGAGGTACCGCATGCTCCCAGTGTATGGTATGATTGTCGCATATGCACGACCTTTCGCTCTATACGCCAGCTCACTCCTCGATCACCCTCGCCTTGAATGCGCTTCTCCCCTTCCTCATCATTGCGGCGATATGGACCCTCGTTCTCAAGGGCTTCGCGCTCTGGTACGCGGCGCGTGGCAGCCAGAAGTGGTGGTTCATCGCGCTCCTGCTCATCAACACGCTCGGCATTCTTGAAATCATCTATCTCCTCTGGTTCCGCCCGAAGTCAGAAGCACCCGTCGCTGCGCCCACACCTTCGCCCGCAAGCGAGTCATCAGACTCTGCGCGGGCGTAAGCAAGGGATGGTTGGCCGAGAGGTCTAAGGCAGTTGACTTGAAATCAACCGTACCGCAAGGTACCGCAGGTTCGAATCCTGCACCATCCGCAAATTGAAACTTCCTCGCTCCTGAGGACTGCGCGCGTTCGTCGTGCGAAAGCGGGCGTCAGGGTGGGGGTGCAGCGTACTGGTCCTCTCGCATCTCATCGCGCATTTCGTCGCGCAGATCATCGAACACCTTTTGCTGCTCCGCCATGAGCTCATCCATCCGTTTCTGCATCCCCTGGGCTTGAGATTCGGTCATAGGGGTGGCAGTCGCTTCCGTTACCGCGCGCCCGTTTTCGATCCGCTCTACGATACTGCTCTGCACGCCGTAGGGGGCCGAGAGAGTCGAGGTGCTCGTCTTCCCGTTTATGCGCACCACAACCCGCGCATCCGGCGTGCCGGAGGCCGACGCGGATGAAACAATGGAGACACTCGACGTAGCCTCCGCAGGCGCGAGAGGAAGGCAGGCGGCGGTGAAGAGTCCCCCGCACCCAAACACGAACGACAGGATCGACGAAACGATTCCCATACGTCATTTCATACGCTGGTAGCCGGCACGTTCTTTCACTATCCTCTGGAAATGAGCCTCCGTGACGAAAAAAATCGTCACAAGCTCTCGACCGATAGCGCGGACCGGGAGGTGCTATGATTTCAGTATTGCCCGTTTTAATCTTATTCGTATGAAAGGACTTTCGCTTACTCTGCTTGGGAGCTTGGTCACCTCGGCACTCGTCGCAACAATCATCGTGTCGCCCCCCTCTCTGCTGCCAACCCGTATCGACCAGTGCAAGGCGGGCGGCTGGGAGCAGTACGGCGTCTTCAAGAACCAGGGTGACTGCGTGAGTTACGTCACCACCGACGGCCGCAACCAGCCCGCGCTCGGAACACTGTAGTCTCCCGAGACGAGCGCGGGCTGAGAAGCTGCCCGCGCGCGGGCAGTCTCTTTTCTAGTGTGCATACGCCCAAACCGTCCCGCGTGTGGTGCTATACTTTTGACATGTCGAGAAACGCCATCATGGAGTGGGAGGGGCGGGAGCACGAGCACAACCCAAAGAGCGCCGACTGGTATTGGGCGCTCGGCATCGTCGCCGTTGCCACCGCAGCCGCCTCAACACTTTTCGGCAACATTCTTTTCGCGGTTCTCATCGTCATCGCCAGCATCGCGCTCGCGCTCTATGCGGCCAAAGAGCCGCCGGTACGCCGTTTCCGCCTCGTCGAGAACGGTCTCGTCATCGGCGACGAGCTCCACCCGTTCGAGAACATGACCTCGTTCTCGGTGCTCGAAGATATCGAGGGGGAGTTCCCGCCGGTCCTCTCGATAAAAACCGAAAGCTGGCACTCTCCGCACTTGGTAATCCCGCTTGAAGGGGTGGACGCCGATCTGGTCTACGCCTACTTCCTGCACCAGGTCGATGAGGCCGCGCACGAGCACACCTTTATAGACCTGGTGGCGGCTTGGCTCGGTTTCTGATATACATTCACTATGGCCCCCGCGCCAGAAGGCGCACGGATCTTGCGCGGGGGCACTCCTTAGTTTTTGGCGCACTTCGTTCCTAAGAAACTAGTACCGCTCCCGTCGTTCAATGGATAGGACACGACCTTGCGGAGGTCGCGATGCAGGTTCGATTCCTGCCGGGAGCACAGCACTCAGCACCCCTATTTGAGACCGTCTGGCCTCGATTTCGGTGCGGTACCGTCAGGGGTATTCGCCGCAAAAGACGCGATTGTGATCGCGTCTTTTGCGTTAGCTCTCGAGTGCGATCTTCCGCTCCTTGAGCACGATCCTCCCCTTGAGGGGGCTGAGTAGTTCACGCTTCTCGGGCAGCGTGCCGTTCTCGAGGAGATACTTCGCATACTTGCAGATGTCCATCTCCTTTGCCGACACCTTCTCGCTCTTGTCTTTAGGCGGGCATACAACCTCGGGCTCTGCCCGGGGCTGGAGCCGCAGTATCGGTCAACGTCCAACCCGACCACGTCCATATGGTCATGGTCATCCCGCCTCGAATTGCAGTGGCCTCGGTCATCCAATACCTCAAGACCCAGAGCGCCAAACGACTGAAGCAGAAGTTTCCTTTCATGCAGAGACTCATCTGGGGGCGCCCTGGCATATGGTCAGTGGGGTACTGCGTCTCGACCGTCGGCATGAACGAGAAGACGATACTCAACTACGTGCGCACCCAGGGAGAGGATGACCGGGGCCAGCTGCAATTCGAGTTCTAACTAACCGCCCGAAGGGAGAACCCCGCACTCTGTGCGGGGATATCTGTTTGAACGAGGTGCGAACCGGCAATCCCTGCCGCCTCTCACCCCACCGAGAGCACACTCCCGGGCGGGGCCTCCTCGCGGAGGATCGCGTCGGCCACGGCGTTCTCGACCGTGTCCTGCACCGCGCGCCGGAGGGCGCGCGCGCCGTTCTTCGCATCGAACCCCTGTGCGACGAGCCGCTCGATGAGCGCGTCGGTCACCGCGACCGTCACGCCGCGCTCGCTCGTGAGCCGCGCGTTCAGGTCGCCGAGGAGGAGCGTGGTGATCGCGCGCGCATCCGCCATCGTGAGCGGACGGAAAAGCACGACCTCATCGAAGCGGTTCAGGAATTCGGGTGTGAAAAGATGCTCCTCGATGAGCGCGTCCATGAGCTCGTCCTTGGTCGTCTCGGGGTGCGCTTCGATGAGCGCCGTTCCGGCGTTGCTGGTGGCGATGATGATCGTATTCACGAACGAGACGGTCTCCCCCGCACGCGTGGTGAGCCGCCCCTCGTCGAGCACCTGGAGCAGGGTCTGCCAGACGGCCCGGTCCGCCTTCTCAAGCTCGTCGAGGAAGAGGAGACAGAACGGATTCTCCTCGATCGAGAGCGCAAGCCGCTCGACGAACGCCGCCTCGCTCTCGGGGAGCGCGAACTCGGACATGTCGAACCGGATCATCACGTTCTCGCCACCGAAGTACCGTTTGGCGAGCGCCTCGGCCGTGTGCGTCTTGCCGACGCCGGTGGGCCCGAGGAAGAGGAACGAGCCGACGGGCTTCCCTTTGCTGCCCACGCCCGTGCGGGCGCGGCGCAACGCCGACGCCACGGCGCGGATCGCCTCGTCCTGCCCGACGACCTCCTCCCGAAGCGCGTCCTCGAGCGTGAGGAGGATCTGCTTCTCGTCGCGCTCGATCGCGCCGAGCGGCACGCCGGTCTTCTGCGCGAGCGCTTCGTCGACGAGGGCGACCGTGATCCCCTTGGCGCCGACCGCGAGCTCGGCGAGAAGGTCGAGCGATTTCTCCGGCTGCGGCTTCCCCTGGATGAGCTCGTCGGTGCGGCGGACGATCTCCTCAAGCACGCCCTCTTCGAGCTTTAGTTTTGGGTACTCCTCCCGTACGCGATCCCGCAGGAATTCGAGCGTCGCGTCGGCCCCCAAAGGCGGGATGTCGATGCGCTCAAAGTAGCGGAGCACGTCTTCGCGGCCCTTCCACGAGCCGACATACCCTTCGAAGCTCGTCGTCGCGACCACCTGGAGCTCGTCGGCATCGAGGAGCGGCAGGAGATCGTCGAGCACGCCGACGTACTTCTCCGGCTCGTGCAGCACGAGCACGATGTTGCCCGCCGATTTCGCCTCCGCAAACATGCGCGCGAGTGTATCGACCGACATGTCGGCGAGCGGCACCTCGATGACCTCGCGGTTCTGGAGCTTTTCCGGCACGAGGCCGCGATACACGTTCTTGGCGAGCTCGGCGAGGATCGTCTCCTTCCCTGTGCCCGGGCCGCCCACCAGAAGCACGTTGTCTTTCTCGTCCCGGCAGAGGATGCGCGTGATGAGCTCGACGGTCTCTTCGCGGCCGTAGAGCTTCACGTCCTTACCGCGATAGAGCGGGATGCCGTAGCGGTGGAGCGCCGGCGCGTAGCCATATGCCCACGACTTCCCTATCGAGCCGATGCGTACGAGCTGCGCATACGAGAAGCGTATCGGAATCACGATGAGGACCGGCAGGAGCGGAAGCGCGAGGAGGAGCACCACGAGACCAAGCAGAATGACGACGAGCCGCATGACAAACCCGAAGACGAGCGTCACCGCACCGAGAATGATCCGCTGCCACCACTCGAAGCCTTCGTTGCTGTCACGCTTCCAGCCGGAAAAGAGCGTCCGCGTAAGCGGGCCGATCGAGAAGAAGTAGGCGATAAATCGAACGAGGCTCCACCACGAGCGGAAACCGTCAGCAAGATAACTCATGCGGAAAGTATACTACGCGCCGGCGGGTGCGCCGCGAGCGAAAATGCTAGTATCGAGGCACGCTCTCGTCGTTCAACGGATAGGATAGCCCCCTCCGAAGGGGCCGATGACGGTTCGATTCCGTCCGAGAGCACCAGAAAGAAAGACGCGGCGCTGGAGGCGCCGCGTCTTTCTTTCTTCGTCTTGCTTACGCCTGCGCTTTCGCGAGGAGGCCGGCGAGGCGGCTCTTCTTGCGAGCGGCGGTGTTGGCCTTCAGGACGCCGCGCTTCGCGGCCTTGTCGATGGCCTTGTAAGCTGCCGGGAGGAGCTCCCCCGCCATCTTCGCGTCCTTCGCCGCGAGCGTCTTCGTGAACGCCTTGGTCGTATCCTGGAGCGCGTTCTTGCGGCGCAGATTGAAGACCCGCTTCTTCTCTGCGTTCCGGATAGCCTTCTTGGCTGAGCTGGTTATTGCCATAGGTGTTGCCACTCTACTGTATAGAGCGCATCTGCGCAAGATGGCGGCGAGTGGTACGATACCATTATATGATCCGGCAGATTCGAGGGAAGGTGGTGGGCGCAGGCCCGACGAGCGTCATCGTCGAGGTGGCGGGCTTCGGTATCGAAGTGAAGACCGCCACGCCGGAAGCGTTCCCGCTCGGCTCTGAGGCGACCCTCGCC
This sequence comes from bacterium, assembly GCA_021794425.1. Taxonomy (GTDB): domain Bacteria; phylum Patescibacteriota; class Minisyncoccia; order Phycocordibacterales; family Phycocordibacteraceae; genus C7867-001. The sequence goes on along the minus strand of JAJYQV010000041.1, from coordinate 7,985 downwards.
ACCCATCTCGCTGTGAAGCAGGACGGGCTCGAGCTCTACGGCTTCGCAGGCGCCGCCGAGCGGGATTTCTTCGAGCTCCTCACGAGCGTGTCGGGGGTGGGGCCCAAGACCGCGCTCGGGATACTCAAGCGCTCTTCCCCCGACGCGCTCCGGGGCGCCATCGGCAAACGCGATCTCGACTATCTCACCAAGGTCGCCGGCATCGGCAAGAAGAGCGCCGAGAAGATGCTCGTCGAGCTCTCCGAAAAGGTCGGGCCGTCCGTGCACGACGGCGCGGACGGCGAGGTGTTCGACACGCTCGTCGCGCTCGGCTACACGGAGCGCGACGCGCGCAAAGCGCTCCAGGCAGTGCCGCAGGAAATCACCAGCCGCGATGCGCGGCTGAAAGCCGCGCTCTCCGCGCGTGCGTAACGGCGTGTTTCGTGGTATTATGCACGCATGAAAAACATCATCCAGTTCTCTATTTCACAGGAAGATGGTGTCTACACGGCAAGCGGGCTGAATGTGCCGATCGTCACCGACGGCAGCACATTCGAAGACCTCCGAGACAACATCCGCGAAGCCGTACATCTGTACTTTGAGGGCGAATCTCCAGAAACGCTCGGTTTCGGGACGACGCCTTCCGTGCTCACTAACTTCGAGATTCCGCTTTCGGTATGAAAGACGGCCTCCGGACGCTCTCGGGCGACGAGGTAATCACTATCCTGGGCCGGTTCGGTTTTTCCGTCCACAGCCAGCGCGGGAGCCATGTGAAGTTGCGCCGGCAGTCGGTCGCAGGTGTTGAGACGCTCATCATACCGAAGCGCGATCCGGTATCGAAAGGCACCCTGCGCGAAATCTACCACCAGGCATCCCACTACATCTCGCCCGATGAACTTCACGCGGCATTCTACGCGTGAGCAGCTATGTACGCTTTCATAAACACGGTTGTGCGCATTTTGAAGAAGGTCATTCCGGAGCCGGTGGTCGCGCTCTTCCGCCCGCTCTATCACCGTGCGCTCGCGCTCCTGATGGCGGCTTCGTACGGCTTCCCTGCCCGGAAACTCACGATCATCGGCGTCACCGGCACCAAGGGCAAGTCGACGGCCGCCGAGATGCTCTTCGCGATACTCCGTGCGGCGGGACACAAGACCGCGCTCCTCTCCACCATCCGCTTCGCGATCGAGGAGACGTCCGAGCCGAACACATACAAGATGTCGCTCCCGGGCCGCGGCTTCGCGCAGCAGTTCATGAAGAAGGCGCTCGATGCGGACTGCACCCACCTGGTCATCGAGGTGACGAGCGAGAGCGTCCTCCAGCAGCGCCACTGGTTCCTCAGCCTCGACGGCCTCATCGTGACGAACATCCAGAAAGAGCACCTCGAGCGGCACGGCGGGTTCGAGGGCTACGTGGCGGCGAAGCGGCAGATCGTCGAGGCGCTCGCGCGCTCGCCGAAGAAGCGACGCATCCTCGTCACGAACGAGGACATCGAGGAGAGCCGCGCATTCCTCGCGACCCCGGGCGTGACGGAAGCGGTGAGCTTCAGCGCGCGCGAGCTCGCGGAGCTTGCGAGCGGCGACGCGAGCGTGCGCTTCGACTACGCCGGCACGCATTTCTCGCTCCCCCTCCCCGGCACCTTCAACGCGATGAACGCGCTCGCAGCCGTGAAGATGGCCGCTGCGTTTGGCGTAAAAACGGCGACGAGCGCCAAAGCGCTCGCGACGCTCGCGCCGGTCAAAGGCCGCGTCGAGCGTATCGAAGCGGGCCAGGACTTCATCGCAGTCGTCGACTACGCCCACACGACCGATTCGCTCCGGGCTCTCTACTACGATGCTTTCCCGAACCACCGGAAGATCTGTGTCCTCGGCAACACCGGCGGCGGACGCGACACCTGGAAGCGCCCGGAGATGGCCCGCATCGCGGAGGCCGAGTGCGAGCTCGTCATACTCACGAACGAGGACCCCTATGACGAAGACCCGCGCGCGATCGTCGAGGTGATGGCCGCCGCGATGGAGAAGAAGCCCCAGATCATCATGGACCGGCGCGAGGCGATACGCGCGGCCCTCCGGGCCGCGCGCGCGGGCGACGCCGTCCTCGTCTCGGGCAAAGGCACCGATCCCTACATCATGGGAGCGCACGGGCAGAAGATCCCTTGGAGCGACTCCGCGGTCGTCCGCGAAGAACTCGACCGGCTTCATTTCCTTAGGAGCGAAGCGCGCCGAGAATCTCTTGAGCATAGCGATTAGAGATTCCAAGCACTCTTGGGGTGAGTTAGGAAATGAGAAGTGCCCGTGTGGTGCGACTTCTCGGCGAAGTTTGATACTATTCCTCTATGGAACATGACGCATGGTTTTTCATAGGGGTGTTCGTCTTCATATTTCTCATCTGGATCGCCACCGGCGGCCCGACGCACCCCCTCGCCTTCACCGGCCCGACCCTCGCGCTGCCCGGGGAGCTGGGCGGCGGCACCTACCTCTCGCTCCCAAAAGCTCTGTATGCTATCGGCAGCGGGAACGTCTCGCTCCCCGGTTCATCAACCGGCGGCGGAACAATCGGCATTTCGGGGGTGTCAATCCCCTCTCTTTCTGGCGGGTTCGCTTTCGGCGACGTTTCGCCTTACCGCGGTATCGTGTCGATGAGCCACTATGTCTCGGGTGCCGGTTCGGCAAATCCTCAAAATGAATCCATCGAAATTGACGTCGCTCAGGACGCGAACGTGCCCATTGATGTCTCTGGGTGGACCCTCGAGAGCGAAGCGACCGGAAACGCGGCCGTCATCCCGAAAGGGACCGAGACACCGGCATCCGGCACCATCAACGCTGCGCAAGATATAATCCTTTCTGCCGGCGAGCGCGCGATCCTCATCTCGGGCCAGTCGCCTATCGGCGCATCCTTCCGAGAAAACAAGTGCATCGGCTACTTCAGCAACTTCCAGACCTTCTCTCCCCCTCTGCCTCAAAACTGCCCCGCCCCGAACGATGAGCTCGCCTCTTTTTACGGCGCGGGATACATTCGCGACGCGGCGTGCCTTGACTATGTCAATACGCTCTCACGCTGCCAGGTCGCCCTGACGCCGCCAGCAACCGTCTCGGGCGCGTGCCAAACTTTCCTCGTGAAGTACCTAAACTACAACGGCTGCGTTACCGCCCACCAGAACGATCCTGATTTCGAGGGCGACACCTGGCACGTCTACCTCGGACGCAGCAACTCGATGTGGCGGACAGAGCACGAGGTCGTGAAGCTCCTCGACAAGGACGGCAAGACCGTCGACGCTTTCAGCTACTAGAAAAAGCACCGCGAATGCGGTACGTTGTAAAGCACGCGCCCGTAGCTCAGTGGTAGAGCAGCTCCCTTTTAAGGAGACGGTCGGTGGCTCAATCCCACCCGGGCGCACATGAAGATAACTATTTGCGGAAGTATCGCATTCTACCCGGAAATGGAGCGGCTCCAGGAAGAGTTGAGCTCGCAAGGACATGAGGTGGTCATCCCGCGTCTCGATGAGATCGTCCCCGAGTACAGCGATGATCGGAAGATCAACTTTGCTGAATACATAAACACCCATGGAGGTATCGACTCCTTCCCGCCACAGGACCCGATCTGGAAAGCAAAGCACGACGTACTCAACGACCACTTCAAGAAAATCGAGTGGTCCGATGCGATTGTTGTTGCGAATTATGAAAAACGCGGTGTCGAAGGGTACATCGGCGGGAACACCCTTATCGAAATCGGTCTGGCGTTTTATCTTAAAAAAGATATCTATATACTCAACCCGATCTCTTCCTCTCTCTCCTACAAGCAGGAGATTTACGGCATGCAACCGATACTACTAGACGGCGACACCAGCCGCATACCTGTATGACTCGCGCGCGATTCGAGGAATTGGTTGGTGAGGGGTACGATGCGCTCCCGGAGTGGGTGCGCGAGAAGATCGCGAACGTCGCCATCATCGTCGAGGACGAGCCCTCGGAAGAAATTCGCGAGATGGAGCAACTCGGCCCTGACGAGACGCTCCTCGGCCTCTACGAGGGCGTGCCGCTCACTGCGCGTAGCTATGACGCGAGCATGATGCTCCCCGACCGCATCACGCTCTTCCAATTCCCTATCGAAGCGGAGGCGGCCGAGACCGGCCTCCCCGTCGCGCAGGTCGTCACCGAAACCATCTGGCACGAGTTCGCCCACCACTTCGGCATGGACGAAGACGCCGTCCGCGCACGTGAGGCTGAGCGCGAAAACACGTCCGACTAGCCCGCGTGGCGCTCTATGTCGAGCAATGTATAGCGGCTCCCGGCGATGACGAAATAGAACCGCACGTTATCGTTGACGCGCGCCTGCCAGATACCGTATGTCTCGTCATACTTCTTCGCGCGGAGCGACGGGTGCCGAATGTCTCTCAGCAGGAATGCGGCCTGTTTATGAAATGCGGCCTGTATCTCGGGTGTGAACTTCTTGAACGATCGGTCGAACCGCGCAGTCGTCTCGACGGTCATGCACCGAGATGCTTCATGAGCGCATCGGCCGAACGGAAAGGGCCTGAGGTGCGCCCCGCCTTCATGTCGGTGAGTGCAGCGCGGAGATTCGCCGGAAGCTTGGTCGGCTTCGCGAGTCGCAGCACGGTCGCGCGGAGCGTCTTCACTTCACGCTCGAGCATATTGACACGCTTCTCAAGCATGGCCGTAGTCATACATATATGATACCACACTTTCGGCATGGACGAAGACGCCGTCCGCGCACGTGAGGCTGAGCAGGGCCATTGAAAATGGCCCTGTGATGCTCTCACCAACTTGAAGGAGATTGAAATGGCTCTTGAACGCATAGACGGAGTCTCTGGCGGCCAACTCACCCTCACCGAGCCGTGTTTTTGCAAGACTTCGGACGGTAGGGTGATGTGGACCAACGGCAAGATGTATACCAGGGATGGGACGGCACCAGGCAGGGTGGAGGTTTTCCTTCTCCTCAAAGGCCACGGCATCATCACGAGTTTTGAGTGGGCGAGCCAATTGGATCTGGCGACACCGGAAGAAGTCCTCCGGTTCAAAAGACGCATCGAGATTTATCTCGAAGAAGAATTGGCTGCGGCTCATAGGCAATACGAAACCACCGTTCAGTCTTTGAAGAAAGAAATGGCCACATGGAGAGAAAGGTCGAGGGGGCGCTAAGATCTACTCAAACGTTGCTATAAGGCTTCGCTATGCCCAGCGAAGCCTCTTTTTTTATATCGAGAGCGACCAGCGCTCGAGCGCGAGCGGGAGCGCGAGGCCGCCGCGACGCGACTCTTGCAGGAGCGCGATGAGCTCGAGCGAGAGCTGGCGAGCCTCGTGCGGCTCCCACGCGCGGCTCCCCTTTTCCATGAGGTCGCGCGCCTTCCAGTGGAGCGTGCCGTGGAGCATCTCGGGTGCGTCGCCCGCAAGGAGCGCACGCTCGATTTCGAGCCAGAGCTTTTCGCGCGAGCGGGACGCGAGCGCGTTCACGAGCGCGCTGTTGAACCCGCGCGCGGCGCTGGCGCGCGCGGGTGCGTCATACGCATACGTCATCTTTGCGAGCCCCTCTATCTTCTTGCGCTTCGCGGCTGCGAGCCCCGGCGCGAGGATGAGCACCGCATTCTCCGACGCCGCAAGCGCGTCGAGGTGATCATCAAGGACGTTCTGTAGAAGTTCGACTTCTACAGAATCTTCGTCGCCTCCTTGTGCCTTCGCCGCTTGGTACGGATCGTCGAGGAGCACGAGGAGCCGCCGCGCGAAGAGTCCACCCGACTGTGCGGCGTCGGCGAGCAGCGCGTCCGTGAGCTCTTCGCGTGCGACGCGCGCGTAGGCGAGGTTCGGCTCTTTGGCACGCGCCTTCGCCACCCACGCAAACGCCGTCGCGCGCGCCTTCTCAGTGTCCGTACCGGTGAAGAGATAGATCATAGCGACTCCAGCTCGCCCCAGTTCGGTCCGGCCTTGAGCGAGGTGATGATGGGCACGTCGCGCGCGTCCTCTTTCGGGAGGACCGACTCCATGATGCGCTGAATCTTCTTCGATAGCTCGCCCACGCGCTCGGTGCGGATCTCGTACACGAGCTCGTCGTGCACCTGGAGGAGGAGGTGCGCGTCCTCCGCGGCCCCGTCTGCTGCAAGCATCTCGTCCACGCGCACCATCGCGAGCTTGATGATGTCTGCTTGCGTGCCCTGCAAGGGCGCGTTTATCGCCATGCGCTCGGCTTGCGCACGCACGTACGGCAGAGACGACTTCATCTCCGGGAACTGACGGCGGCGACCGAAGAGCGTCTCGGTGTAGCCGTGGGTGCGGGCGAAGCCTTTGGTCGATTCGAGATATTCCGCGAGCTGCTTGAACTGTCCGAAGTACTCGTCATAGAAGGCGTGAGTCTCGGCGGTGGTGGTGCCGAGCTGCTGTCGGAGCGCATTGATACCCATGCCGTAGAGGATGCCGAAGTTGATGACCTTTGCCCGGCGGCGCATCTCTTGATCAACCTCGTCCGGATCGACGTGGAACACCTGCGACGCGACCTCCCGGTGCACGTCGCGCCCGCTTCGGAAAATCGCACAGAGCTTCTCGTCGCCCGAGAGGATCGCCGCGAGCCGCAGCTCGATCTGCGAGTAGTCGAGCGCGACGAGTGCGAATCCTTCGGGCGCGACAAACGCGTGGCGGATCGCGCGGCCGCGCTCGGAGTGCACCGGGATGTTCTGCAAATTCGGATTCTGCGACGCCATGCGGCCGGTCGTCGTGCCCGTCTGCACGAACTCGGCGTGGAGGCGGTGCGCCTCGTCGAGCATCGCGGGGAGATTCTCGATGTAGGTAGAGAGGAGCTTCTTGAGCTCGCGGTACTCAAGCACGTCACCCACAATAGGGTGCGCGTCGCGAATCTTCTCGAGCTCGCTCTCACGGGTGGAGCGCTGGCCGCTCGCGGTCCTCTTCTGCTTCTCCGGCGTGATGCCGAGCTCGTCGAACAAGACTTCCCCGAGCTGTTTAGGAGAACTAATGTTGAACTCCCGACCCGCGTGCTCGTAGATGCTCTCCTCCATCTTCGCGAGCTCTTTCTGGTAGTCCTTCGCGAGCGTGGCGAGCATCTTCGTGTCGACGAGGACGCCGTGCGCTTCCATCTTCATGATGACCGGGACGAGCGGCTTCTCGATGTCCTCGTACACGTCTTTCACGCGGCCGAGTGTCCCGAGCTCCGCTTCGAGCGCGGCGTACGCCTCGTCGAAGGAGCGCTTCTTCGTGTGCGCGAGCAGGTCGTCCAAGGTCGGGTTCGTGAATTCCGATGAAACGAGCCAGAGCATCGCCTGTGCTTCCCGGAAACGTACCTCGTCTATCTCTTCCTCTTCTTCTTCGGGAGCCGCGCCCTCGACGAGCTCGAGGTCTTCGTCTTTTCCGAGCGCCGTCTTCACGCGCTCGCGGAGCGAACGGAAGCCGAGCTCATCGCAGAGCGCGAGCATCTTCACGACGTCGGAATGCTCGCGCCAGGGCGTCTCCGGGAGCGCAAAGGTGATCGGCGCGTCGAGCCGAATGGTCGCGAGCGCGTGGCTGAGCCGCGCGTCCTCTTCGTGCTCGCGCAGGAGTTTGATCGTGCGCGCCTTCACGCCTTTCTTGAGGAACTCGTCGTCGCCCTTCTTCTCGAGCGCGTCATAGATGTCGTCGATGCCGCCGAAGAGCCCTATGAGCTCGGTCGCGGTCTTCTCGCCGATGCCGGGCACGCCCTTGATGTTGTCGGACGGATCGCCGCGCAGGCCCTTGTAGTCGGGGATGAGTGCGGGCGGGAAACCGAACCGCTCCTTCACCGCAGTTTCATCGTAGAGGATGGTGTCGTTCAGTCCTTTCTTGAGCGTGTAGACGCGCACGCGCTTGTCGTCCACCAGCTGGAGCGTGTCCATGTCGCCCGAAGCGATGATGACGTCCACGTCGTCGTCCGCGAGCTTGTGGGCGATGGTGCCGAGCAGGTCGTCCGCTTCGAACCCTTCCTTTTCATAGAGTGGTATGGAAAACGCTTCGAAGACTTTGCGCGATTCGCCG
>JAJYQV010000022.1 GCA_021794425.1 bacterium | reverse complement strand
GGTGACGCGCGCGGTGCCAGCAAAAAAGAAGTAGGCACCAGCCCCGAGTCCGAGAACGAGTACCGCGATCGCAAGGATGATAAGTGTTCGGCGCATATTATTTTATTGGGCTCCAGTTTGGGTTTGAGCTGCAGTTTAACTTTGGTATAGAGGGATTCTCTATGCAAGTGATGTTATCCGAATAGCACTTGTTATTCTGCGATTTCGGCTGGGGAGTTGTAAAAGTACAATTCACTGAAAAAACCGTCGGCTTGATACACGTTGTTCCGCCGCCTTGTGAGCAAGCGGCAGAAAATTGAACGACATGGCTACCGTTATCAGCGTCGGTCGGGGAAGAGGCTTGTGGTTGGTAGCTAGAAATAGTAAGGGGAGTGACCAAGGATGGAATAAGTGCCGAGCTTACATCTACGAACAAATAAGGACCAGCGGTTGACCCGCAGGTCGCGTGGTAAGAGGTGTCACCACAGCTTCCATCCGGCAGTTCTGTCTGGCACGCTGACAGCGTGCCGGTTCCAGAACAAGAAGCTACAAATGATTGCGCGGCAGCTTGAGTCGGGCAGGATGCCTTAGTGAACACAGACGTGCCACTAACATCACAGCCATTTGCGTCAGTAGAGGAAGAGGGTTGGTTTCCGGCTCCCCCATTGCCACTTCCGCCAGATGTTCCTTGTGTTGCGCCAGGTATGAGCGGGGGGAGGTTGAGGGAGAGGTTAAGGATGCTTGGGTTGATGATAGAGAAGACAAGGACCGGCGAGAGGACGAGGATGAGGCCGAAGATGGCCTGCGTAATGCGCTCTTTCCCGTCGCTCTGCTTGCTAACCGAATCTTTGGTCGATATCTCAAGCCCGCCCCAGATGTTCTCGATGACAGCGAGAATGGCGGCGAGGCCGACGAGGTATTTGTAGAGATTGTTGAAGAAGTTTGCGAGCGTGGTCGAGTTGATGACGCTCGTCGCGCTCGAATCGGTCAATCCCGGGATAGGCGCGAGCGCGGTGAAGCCCTGCGCGAAGACGTGCGGCGCAAAACTGAGAAAGACGATGGCGGAGGCGATGAGGAGCTTTTTCATAGGCCGAGGAAATTGGTGCTCGGTTTCGCGCCGAACGAGAGCGAGAGGCTCGCGAGGGCGGTCGCAGCGGAGCCGGATGAAGCGGTGAGGGAGAGCGACGCACTGCCTTGCCCGCTGCCCGCCGGCCGCAGGGTTATCGAGGGGCCGGTTTGCGCTGCCGTGCCGTTTAGGAACCACTGCATGGCGGGAGTGCCGCCAAGAAGCGGGAAAGAAAATGGCGCGGCATAGAGACTCGCCTCAGTCCCGGCAATCGTGTAGCTTCCGGAAAGCGCGCGGTCGAAGCGGATGCCGAGCAACGGGTCGTTTTCATAGAGGCGCACCGTCGGCTCTGCGGGAGAAAGAGAAAGCGAGTCGCCGCCGGCGAGGCTTCCTCCAGGGCTTTGGACGACGACCGAGACGGAACGCGAACGATATTGGAGGGGCGAAGCCACGAGAATCACACTTTTCCCGATGCCGGAGGAATCCGCTATCTGCGTGCCGTCGACGGTCCAGGCGTAGGAGAGCGTTGACGGGTCGAGGGTCTTTCCGCCGGCGTCTTTGAGGTTGGCCACGGCAATGACACGCGTGTTACCCGCAAGCGGCACCAAGGGCTTCCCGGGGTAGAGCGGCGGCATGGAAGACGCCGGCTCGGCGACGAGAGAAACATCCTCGGGCTGTATCGCGAGCGACTGGGTGTAGCTGGCGTCGCCGGACGAGATCGTCACTTTCACGGAGGCGACGCTGCCGGCCCCGCCGAGCGGCACGGTAACCGGCTGCACGTTGCCGGAGTACACACGCTTGCCGCCCACAGAGACGACCATCGTCGCGCTCGCGAGGTCGAGCGTGGAGGACAAGAAGGAGAGGGTGGCTTGGCTTGCGGGTGCCGGGTACTGCGGGTTCACCGAGATCGTGAACGGGTCGGTGTTCCCCATCGAGCCGCCAAGCGATTGAGCCGAGACGGCCGCAGGCGCGAGGAGCGCGAGGGCGAAAATCGGGAGAAGAGCGTATCGCATGTCTCTAGTATATACCGTGTGGGCGGAGATTAGGCAGCTTTGTCGAGCCGGTCGGGGATTTCGTCGTGAGGGTCGGGCGCGCCGTACTGCGCGTCATTCGCCGCTTCGGCGTACGCGGCTTCATTTTCTTGCTCCCGCACCTCTTCCTCGGCGGCAGATTCGGCGTACAGAGCGTCATTCGCCGCCTCTTGCTCTTGCATCTGCGCGATCTCTGCAGAGCGCGCCTGCATGAGCGCAGCTGTCTGCTGCTGGCGGTTTTGGAGCTCCCCGGCGGCCTGGGATTGTTCGTAGGCGCGCAGGGCAGCCCCTTCTTTCTTGATCTGCGCACCGTAGAGTTTCCAGAGAACCAGCGAAAAGGCAGGAAGAGCACCGACGAACGGGATCTCGCTCACGCCGAACGCGCCCACAAACCAGAGCGGGCTCGTCGCGCTCACTTTGAAGATGCGTGGATTGGTCACGAGGATAAACATCCCGAGGACCAGGAAGGCCGCAAGGCCCATCGCGTCAGACATGACAAGCCCGAACGACTCGATCGGTCCGACGCCCAAGAACCCGAGCGTTCCGGCCGCGGCCGTGCACCCCGCCGCCACGGCTTTCCCCGCAACCCCCGCAACGCTCGTTCCGAGATAATCGTTCACCCCGAGCGTGCAGGCCAGGGCGGCGAGCGCCGGCCCGAAGAACCAGAACATCTCAAAAAACATCCGCACGAGGTCGAGAACGACCGCGATGGTGATGGCTGGCGCCGCCTGCGGCCACGTCATTGCTGCGGGCGGCTTCTGCCGCGTCAGGCCGGGACGCGCCCTTGAAGAGAGGCTATTTCTGTTCTGCGGCATGGCGGCTCTTCTCCTGCTGTATCGCGATAAGCTGCGACGGGTCAGAGGTGATGATCTGGTCTTCGGTGTAGCTCGCGACGATCTTGATGGCGACATGCTTCATGCCGGCAAAGAAGAGCCCCTCCCCCACCCCAGCTTCAAGCAGGAGATACTTCTCCTCGTCGGTGAGGTTGAAGGTGTTCTGCAGGACATCGATCGTCGTCGGCGACTGCTTCAGCAGAAGCTGGAGCGAGGAGTTCGTAAGGATCGGCCGCCCATACGGGCTCTTGAGGAAGTCCTCGACGTCTTGCGTGATCGTGCAGACGCCGAGATAGTATTTGCGCCCGCGCTTCGCGAGGCTGTAGAGGAAGGACGCGGTGTCCTCGCTCTTCATCATCCACCACGCCTCGTCGATGATGAGGAGGCGCTTTTTCATATCGTGGCGCACCTCGTTCCATATGTAGTGCGTGATGATGTACATCGCTATGGCTTTCAGCTCATCCTCCATGTCGCGCACCGAGAAGACCGCGAATTGCTGTCGCAGATCGATATTCGTCGGCTGGTTCATGAAGCCGGCCCAGGTGCCGCGCGTGTATTTGGAGAGACGCTCGATCAAGGATTCGCTCCCCTCCATCCCCGAGAGCACCTGCTCGAAGTCGGAGAGCAGCGGCGGCTCGGCGCCCGTGAAGTCGGAGTCGCCGGTGATGTCTTTGAGCGCGTAGGTCTCGCTGATGGCGCGATCGACGATGGCGTCCTCCTCGGGGCTGAGGCCGCCGAGCATGATGCGGAAGAGCCCGACGAGGGAGATGATGTTTGAGCGCAGGATGTCTTTCGGATCCTCGTCTTCTTTGACCGGCGGAAGGTCGAACGGGTTGATGTGATTCTCCGACGAAAGGGAGATGTTGAACGAGCGTCCGCCAGTGGCCTCGGCGAGCTGCTCGTACTCGCGCTCGGGATCGATGACGATGACGTCCGTGCCGAACATGAGCGAACGGAGAATCTCAAGCTTGGTCGCGTAGCTCTTGCCGGAGCCGGACTTGGCGAAGACGACGGAATTGTAGTTCTCAAGCGAGAAGCGGTCGAAGAGGATGAGCGAGGCGTTGTGGCGGTTGATGCCGTAGAGGATGCCGCGATCGCTCGTGAGGTCGAACGAGACGAAGGGGAATATCGAGGAGAGCGGCGACGAATTCAGCTTGGAATTGACGAGGAGTTCGTCGGAGCCCAGCGGCAGGCAAGAGCGGAATCCTTGCTCTTGCTGAAAGAGCGCTGGCTTGGTGTACACGAGCTTCGCATCGAGAATGCCGCGGATGTCACCCTCGGTTTTGGCGATCTCCTCCTTCGTGTCGCCGTAGAGGGCGAGGTAGAGGCCCACGTCGAAGAGCTTTTCCTGCGCTTGCTGCAGGCTGTCGCGCAGGCTCTCCAGGTCTTGGTACGCGGTATCGAGGAGCGGGTCGCGGACGAGCCCTTTCGACTCGCGTTCGCTGATCTGGCTCTGCACCTCGGCGACTTTTTTCTGGAAACTGCGCAGCGCCTGTTCGGTCTCAATGGGGTGGATGAAGAGGGAGACGTCAAGCACCTTGTCGAGATCGATGACCGGAGAGAACCAGCTGTCGGAGAGGAACCGCGGGTAGGAGACGGTGTAGAATGTGCGGACGAACTTCTCGCCGAGCTCGAGTTCGCGCGAGCCGATTTTCAAGGCGGTGGGCGCGATGACGTCGAGGAGGTCGAGCGAGCTCTGGCGGTAGATGTCTCGCGGCAAAACCGGCACGATCTCCGGCGCTTCTTCTTTATGTTTGCGGTTGAGGAAGTCGAGGAGGGTCATACTCAAGAATCAAGACGAATAGGGTTTTCAAGCTCGCCCGGGTTGAACGAGCGGTAGAGCAGCTCGATGGTCTCCTCGGTCCCGAGCGGGACCGCGCGGACGCCCGTGCCGGCGAGTCCCGCGGCGACGAGCGAGAGCCGCTGCTCAAGCTGCGCGCGGTCTTCCTCGAAGGAGGTCTCGCTTGCGGTTTTCTTCGTGGCGACGCTGTCGCGGCGCAAGAAGCTGACCGCGCTCGCGGCGCTGACGCGGGGGGCATACGATACGACGACGTAGAACGATTTGGTCATGATGTTCGTCTGGTCGGCGAAGGAGCGGATGAACTCGACGTATTCGCGCAACTGGATCCGCATGAGCTCGGTTTTCTGTTCGGCCGCCTTCTCCTCGAGAAGGGAGAGGTAGGGGCGCAGGTCCATCCGGCGGGAATTGATAACGATCTGAATCGAGAAATCGAGCGTGTTGAGGAAATTCTGGAAGCCGAGCGTGATCGCATGCTGCTCGTCCTCAGACTTGAGCCCGAAGTTGATGGCCGAGCAGATGAGGATGCCGCGGTAGCCGCCGTCCTTCAGGACGATGACTCCGTCCCGGATCTCTTTGATGGGGACGAACTGTTGCGTCTTCCCTGCTCGCGAAGCGTCAGTGGCGGTAGTCATGATCGTGATTGGAGGGGCGTATCGTTTGATTTTACATCAAGCGACCAGGTAAGCTCCTGGAGTTTCCCCCGCGTGAGCCGCGGCGCGCCGCGCGGCGTGCGCGCGGCGGCATCGGCGGCGGCCGCCGCCGATG
>JAJYQV010000011.1 GCA_021794425.1 bacterium | reverse complement strand
TGGCGGGAACGTCGCCGCTCCGATTAACACCGGCTCCGCCGCGCAGACCAAGACCGGCACGCTCACGGTGGGCGGGCTCGCCCTTCCCGCAGGCGCGACCATAAACGGCAGCGGCTCAAACAGCACCTACGGCGCCTTCACCGTGCAAGGCAGCAAAAACGGCTGGTCAGGCGTGAACTTCAAAGACGCGAGCGGTTCCAACTCGGGAACGCTCATGATGCATCCCTGGTATTCCGGGTTCTATAATGCGACAGACAACCAGTGGCGTATGTATGTCACCGATGGAGGCGCATCATCAATGGGAACTGTTGAGGCGAATGATTTCTGCACCTCATCTGGAAAATGCTTGAGTACGGCAGGGGGCAGCGGAAATGTGGCCTCGTACAACAACTTGCCGAGCGGAGCAATGGCGGGGTATTGCAATACTTATTCTGGGGTCGCTATCCCGCCGGCGATAATTACGAGTACGCCGAATAGTTACTCTTCAGGCTACGGCCCTTTTTGCGGGTGTTCTTCCGGATGGACGATTGTTATGACAGGAGCTATGACGTCCACTAATTATATTGACTGCAACGGTAATGGAGAGAGCCCCTCCTGTCCGACATATAGCTATTATTCATGCGTTAAAAACTAGGCATCATAGCTAACTTCTAAGGTGTAACTTCTAAGGTGTCGCCTTAGAAGTTGTGGCCGCCCTTTAGGGACCCCGCTTCCCGCGCCTTGCACCCGGGAGTTTTTCTGGGCGCTCGCGGATTTGTTAGAATGACCGCATGGACATCGAATACGAGGCGACGTTTACGGACGTGGACAAGGACGAAGTGCGTGGGCGGCTGAAGGTGGCAGGTGCGACGCTCGTGCGGCCGGAATACCTACAAAAACGCATCCCGTTTCATCTACCCAAGGAGAAGCGCTCGGGTGACGCGTGGCTCCGTGTGCGCGACGAGGGCGACAAGGTGACGATGAGCCTGAAGGTTGTCGATGGCGATAAGATAGAGAACCAGAAGGAGACCTGCCTTACGGTAAATAGTTTTGATGATGCGGTAAGCCTGCTTGAGGCTATCGGCTGCGAGCCCAAGTCATATCAGGAGAGCAAGCGCGAGCTCTGGCAGCTCGACGATGTCGACATCACTATCGACGAGTGGCCATTCCTCGAGCCGTATGTCGAGGTAGAAGGGAAATCAGAAGAGGCGGTCAGGTCGGTGTCCGAGAAGATCGGTTTCGACTACGGTAAGGCGCTTTTCTGCGCAGTGGGGACGCTGTACCAGATGAAATACAACATTCCCGATAATGAGATAAACACGGCAAAAAAGATCGTCTTTAACATGGAAAACCCATTTATCTGATATATCCCGAACAAGCATTCGATTTGTTTCGAGATCAACTGGCGGACGAAAGGAAAAGTGCGGTTAGACAAATGATAGACATCCGGTGTCTATCATATCCTCTAATGCCTTTGTTTGATAGACACCGGATGTCTATCACGACCGGATGTCTATCACGATGTCTATCACGAGTTAGAAGTCGAATTCGTCCGTCTGGTCGAGTCGGTTGAGCATCGTGTCGCGAGCGAATTCCTTGAAAGTGTCGGAATCGAGGCCAAGTTCTTGAAGGAGTTCATGATCGAGGATGCCCCGCGGCTTTTCCCCGACGTATTCGGCGAGGCTGGTGAATGGGTACGCGAGCGCTCGCTCATACGCGTCATCGAAGTTTTTGCAGGCGTATGCCAGCCCGCCCGGGTACAGTTCGAAAGGATTCTTTACCATCGTGTAGACCAGCAGATTGCGCAGGTCGGCATCGTTATCGATACGGCGGGCTTTGTATGGTCCCTGGAACAAGCTCCCGCTCTCGTCGTATTTCTCGTTTATGAATTTTGAGTAGCTCATGCTGACCCGATGCATGAATTTGCCCGTGCCGCCGCCGATGAGCTCTTTCAAGACCAGATGGAGATGGTTTGGCATGAGCGTGAAGGCAAGCACGGCGACGAGCGGGATGCGCGGTTCCCAACGCTCTGGCCATGCGAACGCGTCCGTGCTCGCGGTCTCTGCCACATCGCGCGCCCAATTGAGCGGCATAGGTTGCGTCGTGTTGAAGTAGTACAAGCCGCGCATAAGACGAAAGAGGTCGTTCTGGACGCGATAAATGTTGAGCTTTTTCGGACCGCGATTGTAGACATGCACAATCGATTCGGCCGTCGGTTCTCGGTATCCCATATCTTATAAAACAAGTATATATGATAGACATCCGGTGTCTATCAATGGAGGGGGATGAATAGGTGTCATGTTGATTGCGCGCGGGGGGAGGCCGAGCGTGTGGTATTTTATACGCATGAGCGTCTCATTCAGCGTACCGCAAGAAAATGTCCTCCAGATGGGACTTCGGGAGGGGATGAAGGTCGGCGATTTCGGTGCGGGCTCGGGCCACTATGCGCGAGCAGCGGCCGCGATTGTCGGGGACAGCGGAAAGGTCTACGCGATCGATGTGCAGGAGGATGTGCTCAGGCACCTGAAGCTCAACACGCACGAGCGGCACCAGCACATCATCGAGACCGTTTGGGGCGACATCGAGAAGCCAGGCGGCACGCACCTGCGCGACGCATCGCTTGATGCGGCCATCCTGTCCAACACGTTCTTTCAGATCGAGAATCGCTTCGGGCTCCTCACCGAGCTGAAGCGCACGCTAAAACCGGAAGGGAAGCTCCTGGTCGTCGATTGGGCCGGAAGTTATGGCGGCATGGGTCCCGCGCCGGAGAAAGTCGTTTCTGAGCACGAAGCCGAAGCGTTCTTCATCAATGGTGGCTTCCACAAAGTGAAGTCGTTTCGCGCGGGACCGCACCACTATGGCATCGTCTTTACCGCACCACTCTGACCTATGAAAATCTCTCTCTTCCAGGGCATACTCTTCGGCGTTTTCGGCGTCGCGGCGCTTGTTGGCATCTTTGTGTTTGCTACGCACACCGGTTCGAACGCTGGCAGCAAAAACCCGACCGATGTCGGCACGGTGGTCATCTGGGGCACCTTGCCCAAGGTGGCCATGCAGAACGCGCTTACGACGATCACGCAATCCGATACCTCTCTCAAGGCCGTCTCCTACGTGCAAAAAAATCAAGACACGCTCCCGTCCGATCTCGCCTCTGCGATAGCGACCGGAAACGCTCCTGACCTCATCCTTGCCTCGCAAGAAGAACTGCACTCGCTCGCGAAGCTCATTACGCCGATACCTTTCGCGACGCTTCCTGCCTCGACCTTCACCACGACATTCGTGGAGGGCGGCAAGATTTTTGCGACGCCAGATGGAACCGGCTACTACGGCATACCGTTTCTCGTCGATCCGCTCGTGCTTTTCTCGAACCGCGCCATCCTTTCGTCTAACGGCATCGCGAAGCCGCCGGCGACGTGGGAAGCGCTCACCGGCCTCGTGCCGAATCTTTCGATCCTCACGCCCACGAAGCAGATCACGCGCGGGCTCATCGCGCTTGGCACCTATGACAACGTGCACGACGCGCGCGGGATACTCTCATCGCTTTTCCTTCAGACGGGCGTTCCGCTGTCTTCCTATGCAAACGGTTCGCTCGTCGCAAACCTGAGCGGTGTCGCGTCGAGCGGGACGCTGCCGGGGCAGGCAGTGCTCAGCTTCTACACCCAATTCGCCGACCCCTCCAAAGTCTCCTACACCTGGAACGCGTCGCTCCCCGATTCGCAGCAAGCGTTCCTTGCCGGCGACCTCGCTCTCTATCTCGGCTACGCGTCTGAGGTGCGCTTTCTTTCCGCGGCGAATCCTAACCTCGATTTCGCTGTGACGCCGCTGCCGCAGCCGGCGACGGCAAGCACGAAGACCGCCTACGGCCTTCTCTACGCGTTCATGATCCCCCGCGGCGCGCAGAACGCTTCTGGCGCGTACCAAGCCGCCGCGCTCCTCACCGGCTCTGCCGCGCAAGCCACCGCCGCAACGGCGACCGGCCTCGCGCCCGCGACGGTGAATCAGCTCGCCGCGGCCCCGGCCGACCCTATCGCCGCAGTCGCGTATGCCGAGGCACTCTACACGAAGGGCTGGTTGTCCCCAGCGCCCGCAGACACGGACGCAGTCTTTTCGGGTATGATTACGAGCGTGATAAGCGGTCGTCTCGCACCCGGCACGGCACTCACCTCAAGCGAGAATTCGCTGAGTTCGCTGCTGCAAAAATAATATGCGCCCATTCCTCGTCATCGCGCTTGTTGCTGTCGTCGCCCTTTCCGCGCCGCTCCTCGCCTCTGCGGCTTGCGGGCCGGGGCAGACTGTTGATTTGTCAAATTCCAACAATTGCGTTTCAACCGGTGATGTCGGTACGACGCCGCAAGCCCAGACCGGCTTTGACGTCGGCACGACGCCGGCAGCTCAGACAAACCCGTCGAGTTCAAGCGGGGGAAGCGTTACCCTCGTCAATCCGCTCGGCTCGGGCACGAGCCTCGAATCCTTTCTCGGGAACATCCTGGAGTTCGTCGTCCGTATCGGCACCATCATTGTCATTCTGATGCTCGTCTTTGTGGGGTATAAGTTTGTCGTGGCGCAGGGGAGCGAGACGAAACTGACCGAAGCAAAGAAGATGCTCCTCTGGACGGTCGTCGGCGCGCTCGTGCTCCTTGGCGCCCAGGCGATCGCTTCGGGCATCCAGGCGACGGTGCAGGCGCTCGGCGGCTAACATGACGTTCGCCCAATTCGTCGGGAGCGGTTCGACGGGCCTCATCGGCGCGCTCAACACGATCGTCGTACCGATCATCTTCGCGCTCGCGTTCGCGGTATTCGTCTGGGGCGTGGCAAAGTATTTTTTCATACGCCCCACCGGTCTCGGTTCCTATGGCGAGCGCGGCGGGTACGCTGAAGGAAGACAGTTCATTCTTTGGGGCATCATCGGCATGGTCGTGCTCTTCTCGGTCTGGGGCTTCGTGAACCTCCTCTTATCCACGCTCGGCATTACGCCCGGCGCGTAGTGTGTCATACTTGCGATATATGAAGAAAACAATCGCACGCCTCGCCTTGCTCGCCATCGTGTCGGCGGCACCCGTGCTCGCTTTCGCGCAGCCCTACACGGGCGGCGCGTATATTCAGAACACGAACACCGGGTACTCGGTGGGCTTCATTTCCACTTCGGGCGGATTCAACACGGCTGGTTCCTGCACGGGGGGCGGCATCGGCTGCGTCGCCTACACTATTTTGTACTTGATCAACTCTGTCTTCGTTCCGGTGCTCTTCGCCATCGCGTTCATCGTCTTCCTCTACGGGATCACCAAGGCGTACATCTTTTCTCATGGCGAGCCGGGCGAGGTGGAGAAGGGGCATAAGCTCATCCTTTGGGGCATCATCGCTTTTGTCGTGATGGTGTCGCTCTGGGGCTTGGTGAATGTCGTCGCCAACACCTTTGGGCTCTCCGGCTCGGGCGCCCCGATGCTTCCGACATCGTATTAATTAAATATGAAAAAAATCTCTCAACTCGCAGCATTCCTTACGATTCTCGTCTCATTTTCCCTCCCGCTATCCGTCTCTGCGGCTGACGCCAGCTGCGCGTATGCCGGGTCCGCGGGGAATCAGTGCGTCCAATCGGGAGTCAGCGGCTACTGTGACGCTTCCGGTTTTTGTCGGCCGTCGTCTGCGGGGGGTACCGTGTCATCGAGCGGCGGGGGCATCAACCTAAACGCCATCGCGCCTTATAAGGCCGGCATCCTCTCGCTCATCAATGCCGTCTTCGTGCCGGTGCTCTTCGCCATTGCGTTCCTCACCTTCCTCTGGGGCGTGTACAAGTATTTCATTCTCGGGGCAACCGAAGAGAAGTCGCGCGAAGAGGGGAGAAACTTCGTCCTCTGGGGCATCATCGGCTTCGTCGTGATCCTCTCGGTGTGGGGGCTCGTCGCTGTCGTGGTCGACACCTTTAATCTCTCGCCGGGCGGCGCGGCGCCAAGCTACCCGACGCTCTAGAGCATGTCTCAAAACCCTCCCCGAGCGAAGGACGGACTTGAGGGGTTTTTGAACAAGCTCTAGCCGTCCTGTCGAGACTATCCACACGTCGCGCCCAGGTGCATTGACCCCTCCCGCCGACAGGCTACAATTACCCTATTAACCGTTTATTTATCCTATGAAAAAAGCTCTTGCCCTCACCTCAGCCTCCCTCGCCGCTTTCGCTCTGCCGCTCGTCTCATTTGCCGCGATTAACAACATCTCAGACGTCGGTTCGTTCATCATCAACACGATCAACAATGTCTTCGTGCCGGTGCTCTTCGCCATCGCGTTCATCGTCTTCATCTGGGGCGCATTCCAGACGTTCATCCTCGGCGCCACCAATGACGTGGCAAAAGAGAAAGGTAAAGACCTCATGCTCTGGGGCCTCATCGGCTTCTTCGTGATGGTGTCGGTGTGGGGCCTCGTTAACATCCTTACGGGTACGGTCTCCTTCGGCAACAACGCAGGCGTGACCGGCGGCACACCGAAGGCAGGCGTCCAGGTCGGTCAATAAATGGCAGTCCTCAACACGTTCCTCGGGAAGGTCGTCACGCAGATAATCAATCCGATCATCCTGCTGCTTGCAGCGGCCGCGTTCGTCGTCTTCCTGTGGGGCGTGTTTGAGTTCATCGCGCACGCGGGAGATGCTACCGAGCGTAAGAAAGGCAAAGACGCCATCCTCTGGGGCCTTGTCGGGCTCGTCATCATCTTCGGCGCGTACGGCATCATCAATGTCGCGCTCGGCACGTTCAACCTCCCGCCGATCCAGAAAATAACCGGGTCATAAGAAAAGCCGCGGTGTTGCCACCGCGGCTTGCGTCTAAACTCCACTCAGACCTGCCGGCACTCTTCTCCCGGGGGAATTTTGTGAAGCCGATAGGTCATGAGGACGTGGCCTTCTTTCGCCCTAAAGCGATAGAAGCTCGTCCCGTTCACGAGCCTGTACTCAAACTCGATCAGGCTCGACGGCGTGTAGCAGATGCGCATGCCGTCATCGGCCACCCCCTCGGCCGGCTTCATCCAAGATGAGTCCTTGGTGTTAAGCAGGCAGGTGAGCGCTTTTTGTGAGCTCGGATCCTGGCAGGTGACCTGGGGCAAGGAAATCTCGCTTACCCACGCCCCCACCGGCTCAGCAAGGAGGAGCGCTAACGTTGCTGCCCCCAAGAGCCAGATGAGCGTGGTCGCCCGGGCTTTCATCGTCTTTGCGATGATTACGCCCAGGGCGATTGCCGCCAGGACAACGAAGGCCCAGTGCCCCCGCGCCCAGTCGCTCGCCTGTGCCAGGGTCACGTTGGTGTTGTAGAGCCACCAGAGGAGTATGCACAGGGCGATAATCCCAATCGTCATTGACCATCCCGCCGCGATTTTCAGGTACTTCTGTACCCGCTCCAGAGCGCGCCCGCCGCTTCGGCGTTCTGGAACCGTCTCGCTCCGTACTTTACCTGAATGCCTGTCGAGGCGTATCTGCTCCTGTATCATTCGCGACGAGTGAGGAGCGGAAAGACGCAGGGCGACAGGAATGATCAGGAAGATCATCACTACCACTACCACTACCAGGCCAATTGCCACATAGATTGCAGTCATTCTTGCGCTCCTTTCGTGCCTGATTGCATGAGTTTGCCGCCGAGAGCGACGAATGGATCGTTCGCCCAGATGACGGTCGAACCCTTGCCTTGAGCCGACTCCCGGATGCCATCGATCTGGACGAGCAGTTTGCCTGCATCGCCGTTCTCGCGGATCACCTTGAGTCGGGTTTCGAGCGACTCCGCCTCTTTCGCGCCTTTCATCGCGATTACATCAGCTTCCGCTCGCCCTTCGATACGTACCGCTTCCGCCTTCTTCCCAGCGACGAAGAGAAGTGTTGCCGCTTCCTCGTGCTCTTTCTTGCCGTCGCCGGAGAGTTCCAGCGTCTGCAGGTCAGCGGTGCGTATCTCGACGCCATAGCGGCCTTTGAGGCCGAGGGAGTCACCAAGGTCGTCATCTGGGAGTTCACTGTTCAACCTGATGACCGGTGCGGAGAACTCTGTCGAATCCTTGGCACCGCCCCCGTTGGTCATCGAGATGAGCTCTTCATAAGAATGCTTACCGATGAAGTCCCGGGCGTGCCGGTTGATAGCAGCGGTGATTCGCTGCATCCAGTCTTCGCCGTTGAAGAGTGCGGAATAGAGGTTGACGATACGCACGGTAATGAGTGTGAGTACGTCGACCGGAAGCAGTTCGCCCTTCTTCGTTTCCGCGCGGTTGGTGATGATGGCGTAGACGAAGTCATTCACCTGGATGTAGTCAGTCGACTCGGCTCGGGGGAATGGCACCTCCTTGCCTTCAGCGTTCGTGCGCGTCTCGTTCCAGACGAATCCGTATACATAGACACTGTTCGCCCATGGCCACCCGACCCAGTACAGACCGAGGTGTTTCAAGAGCCACGGACGATCGTCATAGAAGTCGCTAGACTTCGCGGGGTCGTTTGGCAGGATCTCCCAGTCAGAGGCTCCCGCGTCATACCAGTCTTTGCTAGGATCGTTTAGGTGGAACTTTTTGAACGACATGACAAACCGGTCGCACGACTTGCCGCGCATGATTGCCTTGCCCGTCCCTTCCCGTACAGTGGTGAAGAGGATATTCTCTTCTGCGATCCACCGCATGAAGAAGGGGAGGCCGATAAGGAACGCTAAGAGCGCGCCGATTGAGACGAGAATGAGTAACATAATGCCCTCCTTTTCAAGTTGAGATGTGTCGTGCAGTTTTCCAAAGAACGCTGCACTCTGAAGTGCAGAATACACGAAAATATAGAAAAGTCAAGCTCGTCGGAACGGGTGTTTCCGGGTGCTGGGGAGAGGACTTGAACCTCCATGGGTTGCCCCGACAGCTCCTAAGGCTGTTGCGTCTACCAATTTCGCCACCCCAGCAGGGGTATGAGCACTATAACAAACGGCGCGCCATCTCGGGCGCGCCTCGCTTTCGCTGTGCACCTACAAGGGCTCGAACCTTGGACCGTCTCCTTAAGAGGGAGCTGCTCTACCAACTGAGCTATAGGTGCGGTAAAGAAACTCTACACGATGAACGCGTACACTTCAATACGTTTCTGTGTACTGGCCGAAGCGCGCCATGAGGTCGCGGGTGACAGGGCCGGGCGCGCCCGAGCTGATGCGGTGCTCGTCGATCGAGACGATCGGCACGATATCTTTGAATGAAGAGGTGATGAACGCTTCGTCGGCGCTGAGAAGCTCGCTCGTCGGGACGGCGCGTTCCTCGGTCGGGCGTGTCGCACGCGCGAGTGCGAGCGTGACCTGCCGGGTGATGCCTTTGAGGATGCCCGTGTCGGGCGTGATGACGGCGCCGTCCTTCACGATGAAAACATTGCTCGTGGCGCATTCGAGGGCATGGCCGTTTGCCGTGTAGAGGATCTCGATCGCTTGTGCGGCCGCACGTTCCCTCTGGAGCATGACGGCGGTAATGTAGTGGATCGTTTTCATCTCAGGCATGAAGCGCTGGTGCTCGCGCGAGATGAGGTGCCCGCCGCGCTCGTAGAGCGCGGCGGGCAAGGGAGTGGCCGCCTCGGCGGTGATGAAGAGCGATTCGCGCCCCGGCACGTGCTCAATGCCGGAAAGCGCTTCGCCGCCAGTGAGCACCATGCGGAGATTTGCACGGGTCCCGGGCGCATTGTGCGCGATGACCGCACGCATGGCTTCCCGCACCTCGTGTGCCGTCGCGGGGACGACAAGTCCGAGGGCCGCGGCAGAAGAGAGGAATCGGTCCCAATGATCCGAGAAATGGAACGGTTCTCCGGCGAAGGAGGTCAGGCCCTCGTACACGCCGAACCCTCGCAGGGTGGCGAGATCGAGCACGCCAAGCCGCGCCTCACTGAGCGGCACGATGGCGCCATTTAGATAACAGACAGGTTCCATTTTTGCGTAGTATAGCACCGGCGCAAAAGCGCATGGGGGAGTGTTTTGAAGCGTTCCTGCGGTGCCGAGGGTGGGGCTCGAACCCACACGAAGGTTTTTAGGCCATCTCAGGGTTTTAAGCCCTGTGCGTCTACCATTCCGCCACCTCGGCAAGCACTTTTATTTTTACCACGCTGAGGCCAGGGCGGGAATTGAACCCGCGCATAACGGTTTTGCAGACCGTCGTGTTACCACTTCACCACCTGGCCGGTGCCCTAATGATACTAAACTTTGGCGGGTTCTCCCAGTTCCTCGCCGGTCTTCTCGCGATTGTCGAGCATGAAGTCGACGCGCGGCAAGGGGCGCAGGCGGGCGTGCTTCTTCAAGTGGTCGGAAAACGCTTCGCGCTGCCGCTCAAGGAAGGCGAGCGCGGAGAGAGCTTTCTCTTCCGGGAACACGCTCACGAAAACCATGACGCGGTCGCCGCGCGACGCTGATTGCGCGCGGATGACGGTGATGAGCGAGCCGGGACCGGCTTCTTTCTTGATGAATTGCGCAGCCTCGTGTGCGATGATCGCGAGCCCGCGGCCGGCACGATCGGAAGATTTCATGCGCTGGTGACCGCGAAGGCCGCGAGTTCGTCGCCGTACTGCGCGCTTTCGCGCATCTCGACTTCGATGCCGAAATCGCCCTCGACTTTTATCTCTTTTACCTCGGCACGCGCTTGCTGCAGGTTGGTGATGCTGCCGCGGGCGAGCTCCTCGCCGCCGCGCATGAGCTTCACGCGGTCGCCGCGGGTGAGCGTGCCGGAAGCGTAGCGGGCACCGAGCACCTGCTTCTTTGCGGTCGCGGAGAATGTCTTGAGCACTTTCGCGCGCCCAAGCTCTTTTTCCTCCGCGACGACGGGCGCACGCTCCTCGAGGAGTTTTGCCACGCTTTCGGAAAGCTCATAGATGATCGAAAAAGAGAGGATGGCGACGTGGTCGCGCTCGGCGAGATCGCGCGCGATGGCATCGGTCCCGACGTTGAAGGCGATGATGACGCCGCCGGAAGCGTGGGCGGTCTTTATGTCGTTTTCAGAGACATTGCCGACGCCTGACGCGATAATGCGGACGACGGCGCGCTCGTGGGTGATCTTCGCGAGCTCGTGGGTGATGGCGTCGATTGAGCCGGCAACGTCTGTCTTTACGATAAGCGGGAGCGTGACGATGCCCTCAGATGCTTCGGCGTGTTCCGGTGCGGCAAGGAGCACCTTGGCATTCGTTGCGGCGAGCGCCTCGGCCTCCTTCCTGTTTTTTGTGATACGGAAAAGCGAACCGGCCGCGGGCAGTTTGCTGAAGCCCGAAATTCGGACCGGCTCTGACGGCCCGGCGCGCTCGACGCGCGTTCCGCGGAAATCTTCGATAAAACGGATAGGCGCATAGGCATCTCCCGCGACGACGAAACCGTCTTTGGCGAGCGAGCCGTCCTTTATGATGAGGGTCGCCGAGGCACCGCGCTTGGGGTCCTGGGTCGATTCGAGCACGAAGCCGGTCGCGCTCGCGAGAGGGTCAGCAGCGAGTTCACTGATGTCCGCCGCGAGAAGCACAAGGTCGAGCAGCTCGGGTATGCCCTCGCCGGTCTTTGACGAGATCGGCGCGTAGGCCACATCGCCGCCCAGGCCTTCGAGGTAGATGCCGTGCTCCACGAGCGAAAGCTTCGTGCGCTCGATGTCGGCGTTGTTCTTGTCGATCTTCGTGATGGCGACGATGAACGGGATGCCAGCTTCCTTGATGGCGGCGAGTGCATCGAGAGTCTGCGGCATCACGCCCTCGTCTGCGGCGACCACGAGGATGGCAATGTCGGCCGCCGCCGCGCCGCGCGTGCGGAGCGCCTTGAATGCCTCATGTCCGGGCGTGTCGAGAAAGGTGACCGGACGATCGCCGTGCGTCGCGATGTAGGCGGCGACATGCTGGGTGATGCCGCCCGCCTCGCCCGCCACGACGGCCGCCTTGCGGATGTAGTCCAGAAGGGAAGACTTGCCGTGGTCTATGTGGCCCATCACCGCGATGACGGGCGGTCGTGGAATCCGCGCCATAATGTCCTTATTTCATCACAAAAAATGCATAACTGCAATCACCTCGCGTTTTGGGCGGTTCGTGTAGAATAGGCGCATGTGGTTCAAACGGCGGGTGTATCTCGATAGTGCGGCAGGAATCGCGGGGAATCCGTCATCAGCGCACGAGGAGGGAAGGCGCGCGAAGGAGATGCTTGAGGAGGCGCGGCGGGAAATCGCGCGGCTGGTCGAGGTGCAGAGCGATGACGTCGTCTTCACGAGCGGGGCGACCGAGAGCAACGCGCTCGCGATCCTCGGGCATGTGCGCGCTCTGCGACTGCTCGCCGGCCCCGACACAGCCGGCAGGAACAATATGCATGTCCTCTATCTGCCAAGCTCCCACGCTTCCATCGTGGAGAATACGGGGCTGCTTGCGGCCGAGGGTGTTGCCGTCGAGCCGCTTCCGATCAAAGGCTATCGCGTCGACACGGAAGCGCTTGCGAGCATGATTCGTCCCGAGACGGTGCTTGTCTCTATGGATGCGGTCTGCGGCGAGACGGGGGTGGTGTGGAACACGCGCGAGGTGGGCGAGGTGCTCAAGAGGGCGCGCGAGGGCGGAGCCCTCGCGCGCATCTTGCTCCACGTCGACGCGAGTCAGGTGCCGTTTACCGAGAAGATTGTTCGTCATCATTTCGGTGCCGATATGCTCACGTTCGATGCGGCCAAGGTCGGTGCAGTCCGCGGCGTTGGCGCGCTCATCGCGCACCGGACAATCCCGCTCGTGCCTTTATACAAGGGCGGCGGACAGGAACGAGGGCTGCGCCCGGGAACCGAGGTCCCGGAGAACGCGCGCGCGTTCGCCGCGGCGCTTGGCGCTGCAGTGAATGCGCGTGATGCTTTTCGCGCGTCAGCCGAGAGTTACCGTGCGCGTTTGCTCGCTGCGATTCTCGCTTCCGTCCCGGGCGCGGTCGTGAATGAGGGTCGCTCCCAAGCGCCCAACATTCTCAATCTCTCTCTTCCTGGGCGCGATACCGATTATCTCACGGCGCTTCTCGACGAAGCCGGATTTGCCGTTTCTACGCGGAGCGCGTGCGAGACGGATTCTGAAGCTGGTTCTCGAGCGGTTTTCGCGCTTACCGGCGACACTGAGCGCGCACGCGCGACGCTGCGCGTCTCATGGGGCCCGAGCGTTCGCTCCCTTGATCTCGACCGCTTTTCTCGCGCGCTTGCACAGGCAGTCGCGTTTGTTGACAGCAACGGGCAGGGGTAGCATTATATGAGTATGAATATTGAGGAACTTTCCAAATCCCAACTCATATTGCTCACGATCCTCGTGAACTTCGTTACGTCGGTCGCTACCGGCATTCTCACGGTGTCGCTTCTCGACCATGCGCCGGCCTTTGTCACGCAAACGGTAAATCGCGTCGTCGAGCACACGATCGAGACGGTTGCCGCCGCCGCGCCGGCGACGATCATCCAGCAGGCTCCTGCTCAGGCGCCCGCTCCTTCCAATCAAGACCTCGTCACGGCCGCGATTGGCGCGGACGCAGCCCGCGCGGTCGCTATCTATGCTGCAGACACGGGCACCTCGACGCCGGCGATCAGTATCGGAACGTATCTCCCCAAGGCGCGCGCTATCGCGACCGCGGCGCAGGACGCGCTGCCAAAGGAAGCGCTCATTGAGTTTACCGACGGCTCATATGTTCCGGCGTCTCTTGCTCGCCAAGGGAAAGGTGTCGCCATCTACGGATTTGCCGATAGTGCCATGCTGCCGAAGATGTCGTCGCCGGCACTCGTTGCTTCAAGCGACCTGAAGCTCGGCGAGACAGCGCTCGCGCTCGGCGCCGACGGCTCTGCCGCAACCGGCATCGTTTCGCGTGTGAGTGAAAAGGGCATTCACACCACGCTGCCTGATATCGGCACGGGGAGCGCCGTGGTCGACCTTTCAGGCGACCTTATCGGCATCAGTGGCGGCGCCTCGCCGGGCCTTCTCATCGGCGCAGGAGTGATAACCGCCATACTCACCGCCACCTCGACGAGCGCGGGCGCGCCGGCTGCCACCTCGACCGCTGCCGCGCAATAGTAATTTCTTCGTACCACATGCCGCCATTTAACAATTTCACTACCAAAGCCAAAGAAGCCGTGCGGCGCGCGCATGAGCTCGCTATCGAGCGCGGACAGAACCATGTCTCGCCGCTCCACCTGCTCGCGGCGCTCGTGCTGCAGGAAGAGTCGCTCGTCTTCTCAATACTCGACCGGATGGAGATCGACACCATCATGCTCGCCGATGCGGTGCTTGAGCATCTTGAAGCGCCGGAGACTTCTTCCGTCCTTTCGCCGTCGTACCAGATCTATCTCACCCCTGACCTCGCGAAAGCACTCGAGACCTCGGGGAAGATTGCGGCGCGCATGAATGACGCGTTCGTCGGTACCGAGCATCTCTTTCTCGCGCTCATCGAGCACCCAGGACCCGCTGCCGAGATTTTTGCGCGCTTCTCGATCCAGCGTGACGCGGCAGTCGCGATACTGAAGGAGCTCAAGAGCTCGAAAGACGCGGGCGAGGCCGAGCCGAAGCGCTTCCGTGCCCTCGCGAAGTACGCGCGCAATCTCACCAAGCTCGCCGCTGAAAACAAGCTTGACCCGGTCATTGGCCGCGACAGCGAGATAAACAGGGTCATTCAGATTCTCGCGCGCCGCACCAAGAACAACCCGGTGCTCATCGGCGAGGCGGGAGTGGGCAAGACGGCGATCGCCGAAGGGCTTGCTGCGCGCATGGCCGCCGGCGACGTACCCGAGATGCTCAAGGGCAAGGAGCTCCTCTCGCTTGATCTCGGGCTCATGATCGCGGGCACCAAGTATCGCGGCGAGTTCGAAGAGCGCATGAAGAACGTCATGAAGGAGGTCGAGCGGGCGGAAGGCAAAGCCATTCTTTTCATAGACGAGCTTCACACGCTCGTAGGCGCAGGGGGCGCCGAGGGCTCGCTCGACGCGTCCAACATGCTCAAGCCGGCACTCAGCCGCGGCGAGATCCGCATCATCGGCGCGACGACGCTGAAGGAGTACCAAAAATACATCGAGAAAGACGCCGCGCTCACGCGCCGTTTCCAGTCGGTGTTCGTGCAAGAGCCTTCAGTGGAGGACGGCATCGCGATCCTACGCGGTTTGCGCGACAAATACGAGCTTTTCCACGGCGTGCGCATCACCGACGGCGCCATCGTCGCCGCGGTAGATCTCTCAAGCCGTTACATCAGCGACCGGTTCCTGCCCGACAAGGCGATCGACCTTATCGACGAGGCGGCGTCGGGCTTGCGCATCGCGCTTGAGAACAAGCCGCCGCTTCTTGAAGAGACCGACCGCAAGATCCGCCGGCTTGAGATCGAGAAGCAGGCCCTGCAGAAAGACCTCGAGAGCGAGCATGCCAAGGAGATCAAAGAGCGCATCAAGGCGATCGATGCCGAGGCCGCCGATTTGAAAGAGAAGACCAGCGAGCTTGAGCTCAAGTGGAAGAATGAAAAGGAAGTATTGAACGGTATCCGTGCGGCCAAGACCGAGCTCGAAGCGCTCACAGTGCAGGCAGATAATGCCGAGGCGGCGGCGGATCTCGGCACGGTCGCCGAGATCCGTTACGGCAAGATACCGCACGTCCAGAAGGATCTTGAGACGAAACTGAAGCGCCTGAAGACGCTGCAGAAGTCGCGCCGCGTGCTGAACGAGGAAGTGACCGAGCAGGACATCGCGGCGGTCGTCTCCCGTTGGACCGGCATCCCGGTTGCCAAGATGCTCGAGGAAGAAGCGGCCAAGCTCTCGCGCATGGAGGAGGCGCTCAAGGGCAGCGTCATCGGGCAGGATGCGGCCGTCAAGAAAGTGACCGACGCGGTGAAGCGCTCAAGGGTGGGTATCAGCGACCCGGCTCGGCCTATCGGCTCGTTCCTCTTCCTCGGCCCCACCGGCGTGGGCAAGACCGAGCTCTCCAAGAAGCTCGCGGAGTTCATGTTTAACGACGCTGAAGCGCTCGTCCGGGTGGACATGAGCGAGTTCATGGAGAAGCACTCGGTGGCCAAGCTCATCGGCGCGCCGCCCGGCTATGTGGGCTACGAAGAGTCGGGCACCCTCACCGAGCGCATCCGCCACCGTCCATATGCGGTCGTGCTCTTCGACGAAGTCGAGAAGGCGCACCCCGAGGTCTTCAACATCCTCCTGCAGGTGCTCGATTCGGGGCACCTCACCGATGGCAAGGGTCGCAAGGTCAATTTCAAGAATACGATCATCGTGCTCACGAGCAACATCGGCGGGGAATTCATCGACAAGCTCGCGCACCTGGGCTTCGGCAGCGCCGACGCGACGGAAGCCACCCGCTACGAAGAGACGAAGGAGCGCGTGATGGGCGCGCTGCGCGAGCACTTCCGCCCCGAGTTCCTCAACCGCCTCGATGACATCATCATCTTCGACCCGCTCGCCAAAGAGGCGCTCGCCAAAATCGTCGACAACCAGGTAGAGGAGGTGGTGAAGCGGCTGCGAGAAAAGCGCATCGCGCTTTCGATCGCGCCTGAGGTGCATACCTGGCTCGCCGAGAAAGGTTACAACCCGGAGTACGGCGCTCGCCCGCTCCGCCGCGCGATACAGGACACCATCCTCACGCCGCTCGCCTCGATGATGGTGGACCAAGGACTCCTCGAAGGCGGAACTGTCACCGTCACTCTGAAAAACGGCGATCTGCATTTCGATGTGAAGAAGAAAGCCACCCGCACCCGAAAGGCTGCGGCAGCCGCTGGCGCATAGCTGCGCTTGCGACGCCGGGCCGAATCTGTTACATTTCTTGCATGTCTCAAATCCGTCTCATCAAGCTCAAGTCGACGAAGTCGCCGCACGTCATCTGGACGCGCAAGAACAAGAAGACCACCGAGCGCAAGATCGAGCTCACCAAGTTCGACCCCACGCTGCGTAAGCGCGTCGTCTTTAAGGAAGCAAAGAAGTAAGGCTCGGAAACACGAAAAGACGCCGCCCCGGAGGGGCGGCGTTTTTTCGTGCAATCAGATCCGTGAGTAGGTGCCCATGAGTTCCGCGTTCGCGAGCACATGTCCCTGCATCGTCGCCTCGACTTCCTCTCTCGACGCGCCTTCGGCGAGGTCGAGCATCGTGTCGAGCGCGTAGAGCCGGAAGAAGTAGCGGTGCGTCGAGGGCTCGTACTCACTTGGCGGGCACGGGCCGGTGTACGAAGCGTCGCCACGCGTGTTCACTCCGGGCGTGCCGAGTGTTGCGCCTTCAGGGATCGTGCGTGTCTCGGGCGGAATATTGAAAAGCACCCAGTGGACAAAAAGGCCGCTCGGCCGGAGCGCTTTGGGAGCGTCCGGGTCGTCCATGATGAGCGCGAGTGACCGCGTTGCCTCCGGTATGTCGCTCACGGCAAGCTCCGGCGAGCGCAGACGCTCGCCATCGCACGTGTAGATGGCCGGAATCCGTCCCCTGTTCTCAAATGCCGGACTCGTAATCTGCATGCCTCAATCATACCACCGCTCCGCGCGGCGTGACCCGGTCTCACACCTAGAAACCGGTGTAATTGTGAATGCAAAACGCGAACGTATGGTATCTGTTCGCGTTTTGCGTGACCTCTCTCGGTCTCCCTGGTGGGGTACTCCACCAGGGCACTTGCATTAGCACTTGTGGGCGGGGTCTTTAGTAATTGAACCACACCCGGTCGCCCTTGTAGGGTAGCGATAAAATCGCATCAAACGGTTGACTTTTGTCCCGTCTTTGATAATCTCCTCTTCAGGTAATGCCCTCGATTTCGGTCTCGCGCTTGCGCGGGGTTGGGCCGGAATCGCCGCAAGGCAGGGTGGTTTCTGCGGTAGTGGAAACCCGGCAGCTCCCGTAACCATGAGCGAACCGTTGTCGGCCGCAAGGCACTTGAGACGGTGAAAGACCAAAGTGAGGTGGCACCGCGGAAACCCGCCCTTACGACGCAAGTTCATTGTGTCTTAAGGGCGGGTTTTGTTTTATCGAAACCCTTCAGTTCTTTTCAACACACAGACGAGAGGTGACTCATGAACGTTAAACACTTGCTTAAAGGTCACGCGTACCAGAATATCCCGCTTACATACGAAGAAGCGTATGAACTCGGGACGTATGTGGTACAAGGATGCCGTGGCGATTCGTTAGCCCAGGTACAGAGCATTGCGGTTCTTTGTGCGCTGCATACTCGGGCTACCTACCAATGGTCAGGACCGGTATCGGGCGTTTCGCACGAACATCGGATTCCGGTAAACGCAGCAGAACAAATTGCGGGTATTTGTGCCGCGATTTTCGACCACGACATCGCATCTTCGGAGTTCGGTTTCTTGAGACCGAACGTGCCATATGCGATGGATAACTGCGGAATGGGGGGCGACCTTACTGTGACCGCGAATGTAAGCACGCTTGCGGCCTTGATCGCAGCAGCTGGGGGTATTCCGATGTGCAAGCACGGT
Organism: bacterium; assembly: GCA_021794425.1. Taxonomy (GTDB): domain Bacteria; phylum Patescibacteriota; class Minisyncoccia; order Phycocordibacterales; family Phycocordibacteraceae; genus C7867-001. The sequence continues at coordinate 6,641 of JAJYQV010000011.1, read as the reverse complement.
TCTCCGGCGAATGCCGATAAAGGGCGGCATGGCAGTTCCGATTTTGTCTCATTGCTCGGTGTCGATACGTTTGCTAGTAAGCAGGCGGTCGAACAAAGCGTTGAGCAAAATCATTTCGGCTACACGGAAGCGCTCGATCTACGGTATAAGCGCATTCACTTGCAAACGCACGAGTTCGCGCAACTGCCGCACATGAACGACATCATCGGGCCAGTAACCAACCCGCTCAGCAAGAATGTCCTCACCCGCCGTGTTCTCGGGGTAAACCACCTGGTATCTCCCCGGATTGTGGCGGAAGCGTATGTGATCTTGAACGAGAAAGGGGTGACGTGTCTCGAACATGGGCTGTTCGTTCGTGGGTTTGCAGACGCGAACCGCTATGTAGGTATGGACGAGGTGTCCATATGCGCCGGCGGTACGCAGGTCGCAGAGCTGCGAGACGGTGTTGTCCGGGAGTTCTTCTTGACGGCTGAAGACTTCGGTCTCTCTCCGGTGCCGCACCAGGCGATTTCACCGCCGGATGGCATGAGCAAAGGGGAATTTTCCCTTGGCATCCTCAAGCGTGAAGTACAAGGGCCAGCCGTGGATATGGTTCTCGCGAATGCGGCGCTCCTCTTTTATCTAGCCGACCCCTCGGCAGGACTGAAGGAGTGCTTCGGCAGAGCAAAAGAAGTCTACGACAGTGGTCTTGCGCTTGCAAAATCGGAGGCGGTTAGGGAGTCTCTGCCTCAGTCGTGAATATGGATGTTCCTTTTAAAACGGCGGCCAGCGGCTGCCGTTTTTCTTGTTAATCACGAGCGGAGAAGGTATCTTTAACGACATGTCGTTACAGACTATTTTCGGTAAAGATAAGAATATCGTAATTGGAGCCGTTCACTTTCCGCCGCTCCCGGGATTTCCCGATTTCCCAGGGATGACCATTGCTATCGAGAATGCCCTGCGCGACGCGAAAGCGTTTGAAGAGGGCGGGGTAGACGGAATCATTTTCGAAAATAATTATGACGTGCCACATACGGAGAAAGTCGGTATGGAGGTGGTCGCCGCCATGTCGGTCATCGGTGCCGAGATCAAGCGGCACAGTCGTTTACCAATAGGTGTGAGCGTTCTTTGGAATGACTATCAGGCCGCGCTCGGCATTGCAAAGGCACTTGATCTTTCGTTTATCCGCGTGCCGGTCTTTGTGGATTCGGTGCGAACGAACTATGGAGATATACACGGTGATGCGTCAGACGTGTTGGCGTTTCGCAGACATATCGGGGCGGAAGGGGTTGCTTTATTTACAGACATACATGTTAAACACGCTGAACTACTGAAACCAGAGCCGATAATCGCTGCAGCCAATCGCGCAGTCGAAGCGGGTGCAGATGCGCTTATCGTGACCGGGTCGTGGACGGGGGATGCTCCGCTCATCTCCGAGTTGCGGGATGTGAGAGAGGCGGTTCAGGATTTCCCGATTCTTTGTGGCAGCGGCGTTGACGCGACCAACGTTGCCGAACTGTTCGAGCAAGCAAACGGAGCAATCGTGAGCACAGCTCTGAAAGAAGAAACATCTGAAGAGCATGCAGCAAACGTAAAACCCTATGATGCGCGCATAAGCTTTGAAAAGACCAAGCAACTTGTTGCGGCAATATAGATTTGAATCCTCTCGACGAGAGGATTTGCATACAGACACAGCGTGCGGTATTCTGCAACGCAGGTGCCGATGGTCAAGTAGTGCCAGGCTGTTAGCTCTTTTTTCGATCTTCTAGGTAAACAATAGCGAGGTGGAATCATGGACATTCGAGGCTTACAAACAAGCCCGCACGGGTTGTGGGTATTCGACAATGACGGAACATTGTATCGTGGTACCGAGACGCTTCGCAAAGCGGTTGAGGAGAAAATGATTTGCTTTATCTCGCAACATTTTCGAATTAGCCGTGAGGAGGCCGTCGAGAAACGCGAGTGCCTTCTTCGGCAGTACCAAACGAAGTACACACTCATCGCTTTGAAGGGGGAAGGGATTGATCCCGACCTTTTCACCGCGGAGACGTATCTCGCGGTTGATCCACGCACGTGTGGTATCGTGAGGGATCGACGACTTCACGAAGTTCTCTCTGATTTGGTCGGTGAGAAGGTCGTGCTCACAAACAATCCCGCACCCTTCGCAAGGATGATTCTCAAGGCGCTTGGTATAGAGGGTCTCATATCCCATGTATATGGTATGGCGGAGTTGTCTTACTTGTCGAAGCCACACCCATCTACGTTTCGTTTGGTGCAACGAGCGCAGGAAAACGACATACCCGTCGTGTATGTAGACGACCATCTTGACAATATCCTCGCGGTACACGCACTAGGCGTGTCTACTGTATTGGTAGGCGGCGGGAATGCAATGAAAGCGCCAGGATATCACATCTCATCATTGAACGAAGCGGAGGCGACGTATGTCGGAGCTCAACGTGCGATTGTGTAGTCAGTATGGCCTAGAGGTCCTTGATGTCTTTACTCTCGGTCACGTCTGTGAAGGCAGCGTCCTCAAGGTGAGTACTCGTCAGGGGCAAAAGGCAGTCCTAAAGTCAGGGGCGGATGCTCGCTCCATACAGGAAATACGCATGAACATTGAAGGGTACGAAAACATGCGTTCCATTGGGTTGGCGGAGTTCATACCAGAGACGTATGCTTCGGCCGTCTCAGATACCGAGGCGTACATTCTAATGGAGTATTGCGGAGAAGATGTGTTGACTGCTACGCAGAAGTCTGAGGATCCAGGATCTATCTATCTTCGGCTTAAAAAGGAACTTGTGAGGGTATACAAGGAAAGTCTGTGTCGGTTGCCGGAAACACATGGGGGCTATCTGTTGCGTGAATTGTTTCGACGCATTCATTCAACCTATAACTTGCACATTGTACCGGTGTTGGGGCCCAGCGACGAAATGGCATCGTTACTTGAGTCGCTTGCTACTATCCTGACAAGTGCTGAGGGTCACACATTCTGCTTCTCAAACTGGGACTTTACTCCCGATGATGTATATCTGACGGATGCGGGTTTGAAATATTCCGACCCCCACAGCGAAGTTCTTGGCATACCTATGGTTGATCTCGGGTGTTTCGCAGGAGTCGCGCGAGACGCGTATAGGCTTCCCGGGTCGGAAGACGGATACCGCATCTTAATGGAACTCGCTATGGACACTGCCCCCCTGCTTGGTCTCACGAAGGCAGAGGGTAAGCGGTACTTCTATCTTGGTAGGGTATTGCAGAGTTTCTTATCGGCACGGTTCCGTTTACAGAATCAACCGGAAAAGGGAATAGCCTTGTTCAACCAAGGAAAGGAATACCTTAGTAAGATCATCTGCTAAGTGTGTTATATTTAGGGAAGGCGGGATGCGTGTAAAGCGTACATCGCCTTCTTTTCTTTTACTGCAACACCATGTCTCGGAATGTTTTAATATTTTTAGATATCGATGGCACCCTGATTCAGGAAAACCAAAAGCCGAACACGACTCGTCTGCCACGAGTAATCAAAGAGCTTTCTCGCAAAGGGTTTTTGTTTGGCTTGAATTCGAATCGGTCGATTGAAGACGTTCTGCCCATATATACGCAATTCGGTCTCAATGGCCCGCTCGTTCTTGAGAACGGAATTTATTTCAAGAAAAGTCCTCAAAAGAAGAACTTTTTCATTATTCCGAAACCTGCTAGGGTGCACGCTGACTTGCTGCGTACGGTACGTCAGTTCGCGCGCGAACACGAACTTGCGATGACTGTGGTCAACGCAGATACCGTCGCCGCGATACCTCGCTCAGCGCGCACCAAGGGCGTTGTCATTATGGTTAACAAGTTCCGCTTATTCACAGGAAGTGTTCACATATATCGTAATGGCGTCCGTGACCGCAAACTCGCGGTGCAACTTGCACGTTTTTTGCGTTCACAGTTTCGTAGGACGCATAAAAACATGGAGGTGGAAGTTACCGACGTGTTTGGAAATATAATTATGCATCCGCGAGGAGCCAGTAAGAAGAAAGCTTTTCTGAGACTCAAATCTTACTATCCGCAATACGAGTTTGTTATGATTGGTGACGATGCCGCAGACGCGCGTACGCTCAAGGCGGTGGACTATTTCTTTGCGGTTGGGAATGCGGTGCCTGAAGCGAAAAAAGTGGCAGCATATACCGCAAAGGAGTCATACACTAAAGGTGTCATAGAGATCGTGCGCTACTTGGAAGATCGGATTTCCTGAATACAAACGGGTCATTAGCGCCGCTAATGCCACGTAAAAATAGCGGCGTTGGAGGATGTCTCCACATGTGATAAGCTCTCGGATGGATATTCACTTCACAAGGAGAGGGGTATGCAAGCCCAAAAGATCGTTTTAACTGTTTGTAAAGGAAACATTCATCGTTCGGTCATTGCGGCGGCGAGTATAACGAAATTGCTTGAGGAACGTAGTCTCGGCGGAAGTATTGCCGTGCGCTCGCGTGGACTGCAAGGTGCTTTCGGTTTTGCCCCACCGCGTCGCCCCAGTATCCGTGATTACCCGGAAGAGTGGGCGTTAACGCAACCTGGAATCGAATCATTAGGGATAGTCATACCGGATGATCAGACCGCAACGCCGATAACAATCAACGACGTTGAAGAAGCGGACCTCATTCTTGCGATGGATAGGATGGTCCTTTCTACCATCTTGGATGGTTTCCGTAACGAGGTGTCATTCTTACAGCAGAAGATGATGCTCTTCATGGAGCTCGGTGGCGTCTCTGAAGACGTACCCGACCTTTTAAGAAAGGGTATTGGAACAATTCTGCCACCACTCTCATCAAAAACGCCGCGCAAATGCGCGGCGTTTTCTGCAAAGTGTATGAATGGAACAATTCTGCCACCAAACCGAGCGTCGCACCTGCCCGCAGTGCGGCTTCTCGCGGTCATGGGCCGTGCGCCGCGGGCACCGGAAATGCAAACGATGCGGGGCCGAGTGGTCGCCCGTCTCTCGGGTGTCCGGGTTCCGCGCCACGCTCGACGCGTGGCGCACGGTCATCCGCTCCTTCCTGCGCGACCGCACGGGCGAGCGGGTGACTGAGGCGGCCGGCATCGAGCGCCACACCGCCCACCGGATGCTTCACCACCTGCGTGGTCTCATGACTGCGGACGTGCCGGAACCGTTCTCGGGCGTCGTGGAGATCGACGAGACCTTCATCGGCGGCCAATGGCGCAACAAGCCGTGGCGCATCCGCAGCAAGGGGACGAAGCGCGGGCATGGGACGAGCAAACAGGCCGTATTCGGCATACGCTCCCGGGAAACCGGGCAGGTCATCGCGTGGCCGATACCGAACCTCAAGGGCGAGACCCTGCTTGCGGTCATGCAGGCGCACCTCGCGCCTGACGCGGTCGTGTACACGGACGGGTGGACCGGCTATGCACGGGTGAAGCGGCACTTCACGCATGAGAGCGTCGATCACCAGAGCGGACTGTATGTGAAAGGCACGGTGCACACCAACAGCATCGAGAGCTTCTGGGGATACCTGAAGCGCCGGTTGAAGACGACCGGCGGCATACGGGAGGAGCGTCTGCCGCTCTTCCTGGGTGAAGAGGTCTGGCGGTTCAACCACCGGAGACTCACGCTGGAACAAAGAGTCGAGAGGTTGCTGTCACTTTTGGTGGCAGATTAGTTCCAATACCCAAAATCTGGGGAAAAGGAAAGGCCTGAAAGTGCTTATGGCACCATCAGGCCTGTATCAGACACAACCAACTTCCTTACTCGTTTGCGAAGTAGTCGATGCGCATAGCCTTGCGTACTTCTTCGAGGGTTTCCGCAGCAACCTTGCGAGCTGCTTCGGTTCCTTCTTTCAGAATACACATCACTGCAGCCGGATCTTTGGCGAATTCCTCGCGACGCGCACGAATTGGGTTGAGTTCCGCCAAAAGAACTTCCAGAAGTCGCTGCTTAACCTTGCCGTCACCAAGACCGCCGCGGCGGTAGTGGTCCTTCATTGCTTCGAGAGCCTCCTTGTCCGGATCAAATGCATCCAAGTATGCGAATACCGGGTTGCCTTCTACCGTACCAGGGTCTTCCACGCGAAGGTGCTTCGGGTCGGTATACATCATCTTTACCTTCTGACGCACCTCATCGGCGCTATCAGAAAGCGAGATAACGTTACCGAGCGACTTTGACATCTTGCTCATACCGTCGGTTCCCGGGAGGCGCGAGACGTTGGAAAGCAACGCTTTTGCTTCGACAAGAACCGAAGATTGGTAGGTGCGATTGAAGCTGCGCACGATCTCGTTGGTCTGCTCGATCATCGGCAGCTGATCTTCACCTACAGGCACCGTATCCGCCTTGAAAGCGGTGATGTCTGCCGCCTGACTTACTGGGTAGATCAAGAAGCCAGCTGGAATACTCGCACCAAACTCGCGTTGCTTGATCTCGTCTTTGACGGTCGGATTGCGCTGCAAACGCGAGACCGTCAACAGATTGAGATAGTACATCGTGAGTTCAGCAAGCTCCGGCACGAGCGATTGGATAAAGATAGTCGTCACCTTCGGATCGATGCCGACGGCAAGGTAGTCCAACGCTACTTCGAGGATGTTCTTGCGAACCTTCTCTGGATTTTTAGCGTTGTCCGTAAGCGCCTGCGCATCAGCGATAATGATGAACTGCTTGTGTGTGTGTTGAA
>JAJYQV010000044.1 GCA_021794425.1 bacterium | reverse complement strand
TTCTCGCTCACCCTTACCTTTCCCCGCGGAGCGTCTATACTTACCTTTGTAGCCACCGACCGGTTCGGACGGCACGTTACCGTCACCCGCACCATCTTCGTACCCGACTAATCACCCGCCTATGGCATTCAAGAAACCCGCAAAAGAAAAAGTAAAGAAGACCGTCACGGCCGCAACCTCCGACAAGGACGAACGGCAGAGGTCAATCGACCAGGCCCTCAAGGACATCCGCACGAAGTTCGGTGATGAAGCGATCACGACCTTTGGCGCCGGAAAGCCGCAAAAGATTCCAGTCATAGCGACCGGCTCCATCGGACTCGATGCGGCACTGGGCGTGGGCGGTCTCCCCCGCGGGCGCATCATCGAGATCTTCGGTCCGGAGTCAAGCGGCAAGACGACGCTCGCGCTCCACACCATCGCCGAGGCGCAGCGGGAGGGCGGCATCGCAGCCTTCGTCGACGCGGAGCACGCGCTCGACCCCGAGTATGCGCGACGCATCGGCGTGAAGCTGCCCGAGCTCCTCATCAGCCAGCCCGACACCGGCGAGCAGGCGCTCGACATCGTCGAGAGCCTGGTACGCAGCGGCAACGTCGACGTAATCGTCGTCGACTCGGTTGCGGCGCTCACGCCCCGCGACGAGATCGAAGGCGAGATGGGCCAGCAGCACGTGGGCAAGCAGGCGCGCCTCATGAGCCAAGCTCTGCGCAAACTCACGAGCATCGTCGCGCGCAGCAAGACCATCGTCATTTTCATCAACCAGATCCGCATGCAGATCGGCGTCATGTTTGGGAACCCCGAGACGACCCCGGGCGGCAAGGCACTTAAGTTCTACACGAGCGTGCGTCTCGATATCCGCCGTATCGCGAGCATCAAGAAGGGCGAGGAGGTGGTTGGCGGGCGCGTGCGCGTGAAGGTGGTGAAGAACAAGGTCGCGGCCCCGTTCAAGACGACTGAGTTCGACCTCCTCTACAACGAGGGCATCTCCAAAGAGGGCGAGCTCCTCGCGCTCGGCGAGAAGTACGGACTCGTAGAGAAGAGCGGCGCGTCCTACAAATTTGGCGAGGTGGCGCTCGGGCGCGGCTACGACGCTGCCCGCACGACCCTGCGCGAAGACAAAGCCGCCTCAAAAGAGCTCCTCAAGCAGATCCGCGAGAAGCTGGCGGAGGGGTAGGAGATCCGAGCGAGCCTACGTCCGCTCGGCAATAGGATGCAGCGCGAGGTAGGCCTCAAGCGGAGCCTTAAGCGCCGGCAGATCAGACTGGACCGTATTCCACACGAGCGAGAGCTCGATGTCGTAGTAGTCGTGTGCGATGATATTGCGGAAGCCGACAATCTTCTTCCAGGGCACGTCAATTTCGCTCCGCGTCCCGTCCGAAACACGCTTCGCCATCTCGCCGATCTGCTGCAACTGCATGAGTACCGCGCTCTGCTTTTCTTCATCCTCGGCAAAAGACTCAAATGAGGCTGCGCCTACGAAGCGCTCGACCTTACCGATGTTCTCAAGCATCTGCGCGATGTACGGGCTATCCTCTTTCATACACAGGCGTGATGTCGGGCAGCACGTAGGGACGGAAGAACTTATTGAGACTCTTCTCCGGCACCAAGTCGACCGGACGGCCGAGCTCGTGCTCGAGTTGCTCCTGCAAATCCATGAAGGCGAAAAGGCTCATAGCGGGATCGAGTCGGACGAGAAAATCAATATCGCTCTCCGGACGTGCCTCGCCCCGCGCCTGACTCCCGAAAAGCGCAGCATACCGCACGCCGTATTTTTCAAATACAGGCCGAGATTTCTCTGAAATGGCTTGCACGTCTGTGCTCATATGCGTGCAGCATACCACACGATTTTGCTCCTCTGCGAGAACAAGGAGGCCCCCAAGAACCTCCTCAAACAGAACCGCGGAAAGCTCACGGAGGGGTAGGCACCGAAAAACGAGAAGCTAGTAGGCGCTCAATACCGCGGCGATATTCGCGCCGAGCTCTTTGATCTCGTGCACAGCCTTCTCTTGCAACTCCTTCGTTCCCTGCAAGTTCAGCTCCGGCACGATTCCGGGTTTGAATTCCTGTATCGCGAGGTGGTTCTCCATGGAAATGGCCGTGAGCTGCCCGAAATCCTGCAGCGAGCCGATCGGCGATTTCCAGCTTTTTTCGACCAGGCCGTTCCTCCCGTGTTTTTCCGACAAAAACTCCTTGACCTTTCCGGGGAGGATTTCGGTCCAGTCGCGCTGCCTCCGCACCACCTTCTGGCTGTACACGTTGAATGAGTTGAGGATATATCCGATGAAGAGCGCGTCTCCACGCAGCACCATGCTCGCCGGCGTATTCCCTGACACCGCTGCCGCCTGGGCCGTGTTCCTCCAGTTCTTCTTCCACCCCTCAAACACCGTACCCAGATTCTGGATGCCCTGGGTGCTGTAGCTATCGGGAGTGACCGGCACTACGAAATACTCCGCGCCGAGAAAGATGACCCGATTCAATACCCCGAGACTCGGAGACGTGTCGATGATGAACACGTCGACGCCTTCCGCCGCGCCGCGCTCGTTGAGGTAGCGGTCGATGGCGCTCGTGTCTGAATACCCGCGCACATTGCCCGCGGCGGCGTCATTGTACCCGCTCAGGAGGAGATTCTCGAACAGCGAGAGTCTGATATCCCCCGGCAAGATATAGAGATTCTCTCGGACTGGCGTAAGCGCGATATTCGTATCGATGTCGCCGCTTCCCTCTATCTTTGCCCTGAGCGCGTCATACACCGTGGTCGCCGTGCCGGAGAACAGATTATCTTCGTAGAACGTATGCCCGAGGGTCTGGAGCGTCAGGTTACATTGCGGATCGAGATCAACGAGCGCTGTCTTGTAGCCCTGTTTTGATAATTCGACACCGATATGGAATGCAAGCGTGGTCTTGCCAACCCCTCCTTTATTGTTGGCAAATACGACTTTCTTCGGGCGTGCGAATTTCATGGCTGATACAGCTATCATAGCACCCTCGCCGGAGCGGGGCGGAACACACGCAAGAGCGTGTTACGCACGCGACTGAGCGAATCGCGTAGCGAGACTGCGGACTAGCTCGCGGGCGAGAAGGATGAGCGAGCCGAGGGTAAGGACCGTGAGCACCTGCACGATGAAGCGTGTGTGTGTGAACGCGTACCAAAGGTAGCCGAGGTGCCCGAAGAAGTCCTGCGGGCCGTTTGCAAAGACACGCGCGACCCACACTTCCTTCCCTATTCCCCAGAGCGCGGCCAGTGCCGTGAGCGCGGCGAGCGTGAGCGTGGAGAGTACGAGGAGCAGAAGGTGCATCCGGCGCACGCGCTTCATGATAACGGTTTCGATGTTTGATGGATTAGTCATAGGGAGTGACACTCAACTCGACGGCACGTATGCCTCGACCTCCAAATCCGCCTTCGCGCGGGGCCAGCCTTCTCGAAAGAAAGCCCAATTCAAGTCTTTCGAGAAGACAGATCCCCTCGCTCGGTGGGGTCAACGCATGCGTTCTACTCATAGTGTTGTTCATCATACGCTTTCTTGAAAAGCTTCTTCGCGCGGTGCACGCGGGTCTTCACCGCCGGGACGGAGAGCCGCTCGCTCTGGGCAATCTCTTCCTGGGTCTTGCCCTCAATAAACTGTAACCGCAAAACACGCGCGGCGGTTTCGGGGAGCTTCGCCAAAGCCGCAACGACCTCATCCCGCACAGAGAGGCCCTCCAAAAATTCCGCTCGCGCGTCCGGCAGGTTCTCGTAGTGCTCGGGCAGGAGCTCGGCCGTCTTCTCCCACTTTTTGCGCTGCGCGGCGTACTTGGTGTATGCGACGCGGTTGAGGATCGTGTACATCCACGACGAGAAGCTCGCGCCCTCTTGCGCCTGGTACTTGTGGGCATAGAGGTACATCTTGGTGAAGGCGTCTTGCACCGCCTCTTCGGCATCTTCGGGGCTCCGCAGGATAGCCCGCGCGCGGCGCAAGAGCGCTGCCTCGTGGCGCCGCACCAGAATCGCGAAAAGCTCGGGTTCTCGCCGCGCGCGGGCAAGCACCTGAGCGTCTGAAAGCGCGCCAAAATCCTCGGCATTTGAAAAAGTCATGCTTACCTGTATCATACGCTTAGTCCGCCGGTGGCGGTACTTTTTATAACAAACCTTACTCAGCATTAGTTTCAAAGACATGGCCGTACTCTCGTACAACGAAATCCTCCCGAAGTGCATCATCGACTACAATGACGCGCCCTACGCGGTGCTCTCGTCGCACGTCTTTCGCATGCAGAAGAGAAAGCCGGTGAATCAGACGAAGCTCAGAAACATCATCACCGGACAGGTCATCGAAATCTCTTTCCATCAGAACGAGACCGTGCAGGAAGCCGAGACTGAGAAGATGGATGCCGTTTACCTCTACGAGAACGGCAAGGAGGCGTGGTTTGCCGAGGCGGGCAACCCGAAAAACCGCTTCTCTTTTCCTGCTGATGCAGTACACGACCAGGTGCAGTGGCTCGCGCCTAACTCAGCCGTCGAGGTGCTCACCTACGAAGAGAAGCCGGTGACCATCACGATCCCGGTCAAAGTCGATCTCGAAGTGAAAGAAGCTCCCCCGGCGGTTAAAGGCAACACGGTCTCGGGCGGCACCAAGCTTGCGACCCTTTCGACCGGCGCAAAGGTGAACGTCCCGCTCTTCATCAGCGCAGGCGACGTGATCCGTATCAACACCGACACCGGCGAGTACACCGAGCGCATGGAGAAGGCGTGAGCCAAATCGCAAAATAAAACCCCCGCAACGAGGCGGGGGTTTTATTTTGCGACTTGGCTCACGCAGCGATGTACGGAAGGAGGGCCATGTAGCGCGCGCGCTTGATAGCCTGGGTGATATCGCGCTGCTTGCCAGAGGGGATGCCCGTGCGCTTTTTTGCGAGGATCTTCGCGTGGGGGCTGGTGAACTGCTTCAGGTACGCGACGTCCTTGTAGTCGATGAATTTCTTGAGCTCTATCTCTTCACGTTCGGATTGGTATGCCATGGTTCGATAATTAAAAAGGAATGTCTTCGGGGTTGATCTCCTCGTCGGGGTACTTGATCTCGCCTTCATCGCTCGGCGAGGACTGCTCGTCATGAGCGGCGCCCGCCGCACCGTTGAGCGAGCCGGGGCGCCCGCCGTCAGCGCCAAACTGGAAGGTGTCGACGATGATCTCGGTGCGGTAATTCTTCTTACCGCCCTCCTTATCGTCCCACGAGCGGGTCTGCAGGCGGCCTTCGACGTAGATCGGGCGGCCTTTCTTGCAGTACTGCGCGATGACTTCTGCGGTGCGACCGAACGCGACGACGTTATGAAACTCAGTCGTCTCCTGCTTCTGTCCGTTCTTGTCTTTGAAGGTGCGGTTGGTCGCCATGCCGAAATTCGCGACCTGGCTGCCTGAGGGGAGCGCCTTCAATTCAGGGTCACGGGTGAGGTTGCCGTAGAGGATGACTTTGTTGAGATACATAGTTTTTATTATACCGCGGCGCCTTCAAGCGCGGCGTCGATCTCGCTGCTCAGGACTTCTTCCGGATCGGACTCGACCGTCTCCGCGTCTTTTGCCAGAAGCTCGTGCACCTCAAGGGCGTGGCGCGCCTCATCTTTTGTCGTGATGAGGTCGATGAAACGGATGATGAGCTTGTTGGCGCCGGCCGCGGTGATCACATCGGCATGGTGTGCGGCATCGGCCTCGTAGACGATCCACGCGAAGTATGCCGAGTTGAAATCGCGGCGGCCGGCAACCTCCTGGCGAGAGATGGTGTATGCCAGTTGAATCTTCTCCGGTTCGACTTCAGCGACGATAGCGCCCTTCCCTGCAATGAGCGCGCGGACGGCCTGATAGGCTTTCTTCACTTCTTCGGTCGGAAGCTCCGGATCAAGATGGAACCCGAGCTCATACACGCGCGGCTCGGCGCTCGTGTCCTCGAGTTCAGTTGCGAGCGCTTCTTCGTCTTTGTTCTTCGCCATAATTCCCGCATCCTACCACGCCCGCGTGGCGGATACAAGCGTCAGAGCGGGAGCCTGAAAAGACGGCGGGCGTTCTCAAGAAGGGCGCGGCGGACGGTCTCGGGGTCTTCGTTTCGTATCTCGGCGATCTTGGCCGCCACCTCGATGACCGCGAGCGGGTCGTTACGCTGGCCGCGCCGGCTCGCCGGAGCGACGTAGGGCGCGTCGGTCTCGGCTAGGATGCTCGCGAGCGGTGCCGCGCGGATGACCGCATCGTAGTCGCGGGCAAAGGTGACCACGGCGGTGAAAGAAAGCGTGAAGCCCAGCGCGATGAAGCGCTCGGCTTCGGGCACGCCGCCGACGAAGAAATGCATGTCGCCCTTCAGGTTCGGGTGGGCCGCCCTCGCTTCTTCGAGAATGTCGGCGAGATCATGATACGCGTCCATCGTCCCTTTGCTCGGGCGCGCGTGGATAATGAGCGGGAGGTCGAGCTCGGCCGCGAGCGCGACCTGCTGTTTGAACGCTTCGGTTTGACGCGCCTTCACTTCGTCGTTCACCTCTTCTGGCCTGAAATAAGCGGAGCTTGCTCCCTTCGCTTGCGTCGCATCAGAAAAAGCAGCTTTTTCTGATGCTTGCTGCGCTCGGTAGTAATCGAGCCCGCACTCCCCTATCGCGACGACCTTCGGGCTCTGGGCGAGCGCGCGATACGCGCCCGCGTCAAATCCCTCCTCTGCATCGTTCGGGTGGAGCCCGACGGATGTCCAGAGGCGTTCGTGCTTTTCAGCGAGCGCAACAGCCATCTGCGAACTCTCTAGATCCACGCCTACGACGAGGCCGCCCGCCTTTTCCTCTTGCATGCGCGCGAGCACCGCTTCGCGATCCGCATCAAAATCATCGAACTGCAGGTGCCCATGTGCGTCAATGTAGCGGAGATCCATAGCCGGTACGATAGCATAAAAAACGCGGCGCCCGAGGGCGCCGCGCGCGACCAGATTCATGAGGATTCCGCTTCCGAGACCCTCCTCCTGACGAGCCGATGCCAAAGCAGCAGCGGGCCGCCGACGACCACGCTGATGCCAAGCGGCAGGGCCGTCCACACCATCCAGGGGGCGTAGGCCGGGACGTCTTCTCCATTAAAGACGGCACGGGCGTGCTCCTTTTCGACGGCTTCATGCGCGGCAGCCCGTGTCGAACCTCCGAACATAAATGCTAGGCCGAGAAACGCGAGCACGAACGCCCATGGAGCGGCAAGCGCCCAGACCGCCCAAAGAAGAAACACGCCCATCGAGGCTACGAGAGACGCACCGTACCCCAAGTCGAGGGGCGTTGGATGCTCGAGCCTTACCAGAATCGAGCCGCCCAAAAACGCGAGTGGCAGGAGCAGCGCGATTGTCGCCCCCGTCCATACCGACCCGAACGCAGCGCCCGTGAGCACAGCCGCCAACTGCACGAGCGCCAGGATAGCGCTCCGCTTCCATAAACTGAACATGACATTCTCCCAAATACGGGCGCGACCACTCGCGCTTCCGGGCACAACTTTACACCAAAAACACTTATTCGGCGAGCCGCGGGAAGAGGTTGCCTGGCTTCTTATTCGCGAGGACGGCGGCCTTGATGGCATCTGCGGTGGCGGGCATAAACGGCTGGAGCATCCGGCCGATCGCATAGAGTTCAAGCACGAGCTCGGCAATCATCGCCCTACCCCGCTCCGGCTCGTCCTTCACGACCGCAAACGGCTTCTCGGCGGCGATGCGCTCGTCGACGGCGGCGATCTTCGCCCAGATCATATCCATCGCATCGTTGAAGCGGAACGCGTCGATGGCAGTAAAGTATTCGTCCGAGAGCGGGGTCGGCTCGGCGCTCGCGACGGGTTCGCTCAGGTGCGTCTCGGCGAGCTTCATCACCCGCGCGACGAGGTTGCCGAGACCGTTGGTGAGGTTTGCCGTGTAGTGCTCGCGTATAGCTTCGGGGGTGAGGTCGGAATCCTCAAACGGCGAGACGTGGCGCAGCAGGAGATAGCGCACTGCGTCGGTGCCGTACTCCTCGACCAGATCGAGCGGATTGATGACGTTGCCGAGACTCTTGCTCATCTTCTGCCCGCCCGAGGTGATGAAACCGTGAATGAAAATCTGCCTGGAGGGCGAGACGCTTGCCGAGAGCAGCATGGCCTGCCACATGGCGGCCTGCTGACGCAAGTTGTCTTTACCGGCAAGCTGGGTGACCGGCCACCATGTCTTAAGAGCGGCCGCATCGGAGGGCCAGCCAATGGCTGAGAGATAGTTCACCAAAGCGTCGAACCATACGTACATGACGTGCGCCTCATCGCCGGGAATCGGCACGCCCCATGCCATTTTCTCCTTGACGCGCGAGATGCTGAAATCCTGTAGGCCGCGCTCGACGAACGAGCGCACCTCATTGAGCCGCGTGCCCGGCACGACGAAGTCGGGATGCGCGGCATAGAGGTCGAGGAGCGCCTGTCGGTATTTGGAGAAGCGGAAATAGTAATTCTCTTCTTCGCGTATCTCAAGCTCGAGATTGGGGTGGAACGGGCAGTGCCCGCCGACGAGCTCCGAGTCGGTCTTCTCGAGCTCGCAACCGACGCAGTACTTCACCTCGTAGGTCGCCTTGTAGATATCCCCTGCCGCATTGCAGCGCTTCCAGAATTCCTGTGCGGCCGCGACATGGTGCGGATCGGTCGTGCGCGTGAACGCGTCATACGAAATACCGAGCCTGTCAGCGAAGCGCTTGAAACGCGCCGCGAAGCGGTCAGCATAGGCTTGCGGGCTCTCCCCCGCTTCTTCCGCCTTCTGTGCGACTTTGGCACCGTGCTCGTCGGTTCCGATGTTGAGAAACACCTCGTCGCCGCGCAAACGCAACGCCCGTGCGAGCGCATCGGCTTCGACGAACTCGAGCGCGTGTCCGAGATGCGGGTCCGCGTTCACATACGGCAGTGTGGTGGTGAGGTAGCGCGCGCTCATACTTGACTAGCCCCGCACCGCCGGATGTTCTCGACGCTTCTTCTTGTCAAAGTCGGTGATGAGCTCGAGCACGACCGCAGACATCGGCACAGAGAGCAGCACGCCTATGAATCCGGCGAGCGTGTACCCGGCGATGAGCGCGACGATGACCAAGAGCGGCGGAACGCCGACGACCTTTTTCACAATGAGCGGGTAGATGAGGTTCGACTCGAACTGATTCACGACCACGTAGAGACCGAGCACGATCGCGCCGAGGGCGAGGCCGCCGCTACTGTACGCGACGATAACCGCAAGCGCGCCTGCCATGAGCGAGCCGAAGATGGGAATGATCTCTGCCATGGCCGTAAAGACCGCAAGCAGGAGCGCGTAGGGAATGCCGATGATGAGGAGGCCGAGGTACACGAGCACGGCAACGATGACCGAGAGGAGTATCTGCCCCTGCATCCAGAGCCCGATCTTCTTCTGGGCGCGCTTCCAGAGATCAACCGAATATTCCTCGTAGGCAACCGGCATGACCAAGCGGAGGAAATCATCGACGCCCGTATCCTGCAGCGCGAAGTAGAACGAGAGCACGACCACGAGCAGGAGCGAGAAGATGCCGCCGAAGAATGTCACGAGAAGCTGCATGACGCCGCTTGAGCCCGACGTGAAGACCGACTGGAGAGAGAAGAGCATCTGTACGAACGATTGCAAATCGTGTGAGCTGCCGATGAGACTGGTCGCGCTCGTGATGTTTGAGAAGGAGCCCGACGCTTTTATCATGTCGAGGTAGCGCGGCATCGTGGAGAGGAATCCGGCGGCGTCCGAGATGATCGGCGGGAAGAAAAGAAAGATCAGCCCGAAGACGGAGCCGAACGTGAGCACGTAAACGAGGATGGCAGCGAAGAAGCGCGGGATGCGCTGGCGGATAAAGAACGCGATGCCCGGCTCAATGGCCGAGGCAATGACGATGGCCGTGAGCACGAGCAGCGCGAGATCGCGTAGCGTCCAGAGGAGGTACGCCCCCGCCACGAGGAGTATCGCGGAGACGATCGTGCCGGAGGTGATGGTGACGCGGAGGTCCTTGTTCATTACGGAAATGGTACCACGGAAACGCCAAAGGCGAAGCGCGCCGCCGCGCGGCAAAAAGAAACCCCCTCACCCGGGCGGCTGCTCTTTCTCCTTCTGCAAGATTTCGACAAGCCGGGCGCGAAAGTATTTCTCCATCGGCTCGTTGCTATATCGCCGCGCGGATTTTTTCGGCAGCTTCGGAAACGGTGAGGCGCTCTTGTTCGCCGCTGTCGCGGTGGCGCAGGGTGACGGTGTCTTTGAGCTCGGGCTTTTCGCCGAGCGTATCGAAATCAATCGTGATGCAAAACGGCGTGCCGATCTCGTCCTGGCGGCGGTAGCGCTTGCCTATGTTGCCGTTGTCGTCCCAGGCGATCGCGGCGCCGGGGAGCGCTTTGCTGAGCGCCGCGCGTATCTCCTTCGCCTTCTCCACGAGCTCGGGCTTGTTTTTGAGGAGCGGCGAGACCATCGCTTTGACCGGCGCGACTTTCGGCGAGAGCGCGAGGTATGCGCGCGTCTCGCCGCCGAGCTCGTCTTCGCGGTACGCGTCGGCGAGGATGGCGAGGAAGAGCCGCCCCATACCCATCGAGGTCTCGAGGATCCAGGGAATGAACTTCTCCCCCGTCTCCGGGTCGGCGTAGGAGAGGTCGGTGCCGGAGAACTTCTGGTGCTGCGAGAGGTCGTAGTCGCTCCGGTCGTGGATACCCTCGAGCTCGTCGAAACCCCACGGGTATTCGTACTCGATGTCCCATGCGTCCTTCGCGTAGAAGACAAGATTCTCGTGCTGCTTGAAGCGGAGCTTCTCCTTGCGGATGCCGATCGACTGATACCACGCCATGCGCTCTTCTTTGAGCGCCTCGTACGCCTCCTTGTTCTCGTCGGGCTTCACGAAAAGCTGGGTGTCGGCCTGCTCGAACTCGCGGCAGCGGAAGAGGAAGTTGCGCGGCGAAATCTCGTTCCGGAACGCCTTCCCTATCTGCGCGATGCCGAACGGTATCTTCGGGTGCATCGAGTCGACGACGTTCTTGTAGTCGAGGTAGATGCCCTGGCACGCCTCGCCCGGGAGGTAGACCGGCTCGCCGCCCTCGGAAGCGAAGTCGCCGAGGTTTGATTTGACGAGCAGATTAAACTTCTTTGCGGGAGAGAACTCGTGCCCGCCGCACTTCGGGCATGCGATCTCCGCGCGGTGCGCGTCGAAGAGCGCATTGATCTCCTCTTCGCTCATCTTCTCGTCGGCCGTGACGCCGAGCGCTTCGAGCTCCTTGTCGACCCGGATACGCGTGTTGCACTTCTTGCACTCGGCCAAGGGGTCGGAAAAGCCGCTCGTGTGTCCGGAGGCCTCCCAGACCTTCGGATTCTTGAACATGCCCGCGTCAAGCCCGTACCAGTTGTCGCGCGCGGAGACGCTCGCCTCCCACCAGAGCCGCTTCAAGTTATTCAAAAGCTCGACGCCGTGCGGGCCGAAGTCATAGACGCCCGCGAGCCCGCCGTAGATCTCGGAGCCGGGAAATACGAACCCACGCCGCTTCGCGAGCGAGACGATCTTTTCCATGAGATCCAGGTTGGTCATATTGCCACTGTACGCCAAGAACGAGCTTATTGCACCATCGAGTCCGTCGGAACGTAGCCCGGGTCGCTTTTGGTCTCGGTCGTTGCCGAATCGGCAGCAGAACTGATCTGCACGCCCGCGAAGCGGTCATACCCAGAGAACGATGGCGTGCTCGTGAGCGCGACGATACCCCCTTTCTGCGAGGTTGATGGCGTGAGCGAGACTTGAAAGGCACCGCGCGCGCTCCCCCCTTGGGCGAGATCGCCGGTGCGCCAGGTCACGGTGCGAGAGACGCTATCATAGGAGAAGGTCCCCGAACCGGATGTCTTGCCGGTATATGAGACATAGCTCGGCAGCGTCGCAGTGACCGTGCCGCCCGCCACGGCGCTTCCGGCGTCTTGAACACTCCAGATGACTGCATAGGTCGTCGCCTGGTTGGCGCGGGGCGGGATCGGACCACTCTCTTGGAATACTCCCGCCGCGCGCGAGGCGCGCGAGGAGAAGAGGACGCTCGTCTCGACTTTTGCCACTTCGGTCGCGGAGGCCGTCACCTGCTCCGGCACGTTCGCTTGCCCGACCCGCGTGCCTGAGACCGAGGTTGAGAAAGTCACCGTCGGCGAGGATGCTCCGGCGGGCAGCGTCGAGAACGTGAAGGACCCGAGACCCGACCCGCCGGGCGCGAGCGCCGCGAGCGCCGGGTCCGTGTCGCTGCTGAAGACGATGGTGTGATTCGCAGAATTATAAAAGCCGTTCGCCGTCTTGATGCTGTTGTAATCGATTGCGGAACCCGTAACCGCGACGCTGATGGTCGCGTTGGTGACGGTCGTCGAGAGCGTGTTGACGTAGGATAGCGAGACATTTTGTGTGCTCCCAGGAGACAGCACGACGCTGGGCGAAGCATTCCCGTTAATCGCGAGCGTCGTCGTGATGAACGGCGACACGATAGAAACCGTCGCGTCTTGCGTCATATAGGGAACGGCGAGGGTCGGGTCTTGCGAGGAATTCGCCGTGCCGACGGTGAAGTGAAACACGCGCTGGTCATTGTCCTGCCCGGTGAGCGCGCCAGTGAGCGTCACCTGCTTGCTCGCCCCCGGAGCGAGCGTGCCGATGACAAAGGTCGAATTGTTCAAGGGGACCGATGACGATGCCACCGAAAAACCGAAGGGCGAGCTGGTGGTAAGGACGATATTATCGAGCGGTACTGTCGCATTAGAACGAACCGTGAGCACGAACGTGAGCGGTGCGCCGGACACGGTTTCTGTGAGCGCATCGACCGACACCGAGAGCGGTGTCGAGGAGATCGCGAGCGCATAGGAGGACTTCTTTTCAAAGGTAGCGTTACTGCCGGTCGTGCCGTAAGAGAAAGAGACCGGGAGATTGAGTGTCTGTCCTGCCGCACCGAAAATAATCGCCTTTATCGAGCGGGTCACGGTCGCGCCGCTTTCGATGGTGCCGAGATTCTCGACGTAGCGCGGATAGGCATCGAGCACGTCGGTTGCGCTCCTGGTGCCGTCGGGGAAATCAATTTCGATGGTCGCGTTCTCGAGGGCGACCGGGTTCTTGTTGGTGATGGTGAGCGAGAGCGGAACCGTGTCGCCGCCGGCTATCGTCGTCGGGCCCTGAATGCCGATACTAATCTTGTCCGTCGAGACCGAGTTGCTGCCATAGTAGAAGAAATAGCCGGCGACGCCGAGCGACGCAAGGAAGAAGAGCACTGCGATGCCGAGAAAGATGCTCGCGAGGCGCACGTGCTTGGCACCGTTGTGCGGTGCCAAGACATCCTTTTCCTTCCAAGCGTGCGGGAGCGCGCGCTCCTCAGCGGGACTAAGCGGCGTGCGGCGGCGCGGTATGTCGACGGGATTATAGAGGGACTCGCGCGCGCGCTCGACTGGTCCGATATCGTCTTCGTCCTGGGGTGACTGCATGCGTACCAGTATACAAGATTTCAGAGGCCGGAAGCCGCGATATCTTGGTTGATGCGCGCAACGTACTCCGCGCGCCTCTCGCGTGCCACTGAGCGCGCCGATGACGCAAAGGCTTGTGCGCCCTCGGGCACCTCCCCTGCGTCAAGCCCAAGGGCGGCAAGTATCTGAAGCACCGCGAGGATCTCGACTGCGTCGTGCATGTCAGCAGGCAGCGTGGCGAGCGCTTCGAGAAAGCCCCTCATGATCGGGAGGAGCTCCGTGTCCTGCACCTCGCCGGCGACAAGTCGCAGCACGAGCCCCGAGACGCGCACCGCCGCGGCGCGCGTCTCGGGGCTCTGCAGGCGCTTAAACCACGATTCTTCCAGCACGGCCCCTGCAAGGCGCCATCCCTCCTTCCCGCGCACGAGCACCACCCGGCTCTCCGCAAGCGTCACCAGCGCGGGAGCGAGCTTCGCGCCGGACTTGCGCACGCTCTGCGCGCGCGCTTGCACAAGACCCACGTCAGAGGTGAGCAGCGCGAGGAGCGTGTTCGCTTCTCCCGTATGCGTGCGGGCGAGGACGATGCCGCGCGTGTCGTACCTATGCCTCGCCACGGATGAGATCGAAACGCGCTTCGCCGGTCGAGAGCGTCACGGCGTACTTCCCTCCCTCGCGCACTTCGGCGCGTGCGGTGTCAGACGGCGCGAGCCCCTCGGCCTTGCGTGCCTGCGCGACCGCGCTCGCCATCTCGCGAAGGTCGCCTTCCTGCACGAGCTCGGGAGTGAGCTCGGTGTCGAGCGCGAGCTCGGTGCCCACCTTCACCTCTTTCACGTTGAGCTCATCAGCAAGGATCGCCGCGAATTCGTCCGGGAGCGCCTCCGTGATGACCGCCGCCGCAAGCGGCTGACGCACCTTGATGAGCGCCTTCTGCCGGAGCATGAGCGCCTCAGACGCAAACGCGCGCGTCTTCGCCATCGCTTCGACCAGTTCCGCGGCCCCAGCGGCAGGCGCCGCGCTCTCGGGCCAGTCACGCAGATGCACGCTCTCCGGTTCGCTCTCCTCGCGTACGGCACGGTACACCTCCTCGGCGATAAACGGCATGGCCGGCGCGATGACTTTCGAGAGCTCGCGCAAGACATAGCGCAGGGTCGCGAGCGCGTCTTTCTTGTCGCTCCCCTCTTCTTTTATGCGATCGCGCGAACGGCGCAGGTACCATACCGAGAGATCGTCGATAAACGCCGTCGCGCCGCGCACGGCACGGTCGAGCTCGTACCGCTCGTACCCCTCGCTCGTCTCGCGCACGAGCTCCGCGAGCCGCGCGAGGATCCAGCGGTCGAGCACGTGGGCACTCTCTGCGTTCTGCTCGGTGCCGTCTTTGAAGAGCTCATAGAACGAGAGCACGTTCAGGAGCCGGCCGACGTTTTTCTTCGCCACCTCGTCGACACCCTCTTCCATGAAGGCGAGGTCCTCCGCACGCACGACCGGCGAGGAGAGGAGGTAGAAACGGAGCGCGTCGGCGCCGTACTTGTCCACGATGTGCGTCGGGTCCGGATAATTCTTGAGCTTCTTGCTCATCTTGGCTCCATCTTCCGCAAGCACGATACCGTTCACTATGACGTTCTCGAATGCGTTCTTCTCGAACAAGGCACCGCCGAGCACGTGCAGGTAGTAGAACCACGCACGCGTCTGGTCGATACCCTCGGCGATGAATTGCGCCGGGAAGGTCTGCTCGAACTGCTCTTTGTTTTCAAACGGGTAGTGCTTTTGCGCGTACGGCATGCTGCCGGAATCGAACCAGGTGTCGAGCACGTCGGGGATACGCTTCATCGGCTCGCCCGCTTCGTTCACGAGCTCGACTTCGTCGATGTAGGGCCGGTGCAAATCGAGCTCGTAGTCGCCATTGTGCGGGAGCGGCGTGAAGTCGAGTTTGCGGACCTCAGCATTCCCTACGCTGCGCAAGGTCTCGAGCAGTTTGAGCGACTCTCTGTTCGTCGCTCCGGAAATGACCGGCAGGAGCGATTCGAACGCGAGGCCGTGCGAGACAATGAGTACCGTCTCGTTGCCGAGTTCTCGCTCGAGCTCATAGAGGAACGCACCGAACCGACGCTTCGCATTGAGCCGGCTCTCGCCACCCGGGAGTGCCGTCTCATACCCGTGCGCGGTCGTGTAATCCCAAGCCGCGCCGGCTGGGCTGCCGTTCAGCGAACCGAACTGGAGCTCGCGCAAGCGATCGTCGAAGACGATATCTGTGGCGGACAAGCCGATCGCTTCCGCGACGAGCTCGGCAGTCTCCTTGGTACGCAAGAACGGTGATGCGTAGATCTTCGTCACCGCGCGCGCCTTGAGCACTTCCGCGGCAGCGCGTACCTCTTCGCGGCCCGTTTCCGTGAGGCCGTTCGTCGTGATGCCGTCCGAGTCAAGCACATTCTTCGCGTTTCCTTCCGACTCGCCGTGCCGCATGACGAAATACGTGTTGCCGCTCTTCTTTACGTGCTTCTTCAATTCTTCGACCGAGCCGATGACCGTGAGCTTTCCTGAGGGGTCCTTCCAGATGGGGATGACGCTCGCCCAGAAGCGCTGGCGGGAGATCGACCAGTCGCGCGCGCCAAGGAGCCACTTGCCGAAGCGGCCCTCTTTTATATGCGTGGGCGACCAGCTGATGCCCTGCGCCGTCTCGAGGAGCTTGTCCTTCACCGCCGTCACCTTCACGAACCACGAGGTCGTCGCGTAGTTCAGAAGCGGCGTGTCGCAGCGCCAGCAGTGCGGGTAGCTGTGCACGAGGTTTTCCTTCGCAAAGAACGTGCCGTGATCTTGCAGGTACTTGATGACCGCGATGTCGGTCCCGAGGCGCACTTTGTCGTCGTCGGATTTCGGCTTCACTTCCCTGCCCGCAAAGTCCGTCACTTCGTCTGCCATCGTGCCGTCGTACTTCACATGTTGCACGAACGGCAAACTCTCCGACTTACCGAGCGCCATGTCGTCCTCGCCGAATGCCGGCGCGATGTGCACGATTCCCGTGCCCGTGTCGGTGGTCACGAAGTCGGCCGCATAGACCTTCCAGCCGTTCTCGTGATTCTTGAGCGAGCTGTCTTTCTGATAGTACGTAAACGGCGCTTCGTAGGAGAGGCCGACGAGGTCGGAACCTTTGATGGTCGTGATGGTCGCATCTTCCGCCCACGGCCCGTTGAAAGCAGCAAACACCTCTTCCTTCTGATCGTTGGCAACGATGTACTGCTCACCTTCTCCGTTCTTGTGAGCCACGACATACCCGATCTCCTTCCCCGCCGCCAAGGCGACGTTGCCGGGCAACGTCCACGGAGTGGTCGTCCACGCGAGCAAGTACACATCGCCCGAGAGACCGAGCTGCTCGGGATTGGTCACCTTGAACTTCACGGTGACCGCGATGTCCTTCACATCCTTGTAGCCTTCCGCGACTTCCTGCTGTGAGAGCGTCGTCTCGCAGCGCGGACAGACGTGCATCGAGCGGTAGTCCTCATAAACGAGGCCCTTGTCGTAGATCTGCTTGAAGACCCACCACACGCTCTCCATGAACGAGGCGTCCATGGTGGTGTAGGCGTGGTCCATGTCGACGAAGCGGCCGATGCGCGGGATGAACGTCTTCCAGTAGTCCGCGTACTCAAGCACCTGGGTACGGCACTTCTCGTTGAACTTCTCGACGCCGTACGCCTCGATGTCCTTCTTGTGCTTCATGCCGAGCTCCTTCTCGACGATGTTCTCGATCGGGAGGCCGTGCGTGTCCCAGCCCCACACCCGGGGGACGCGGTAGCCCTTCATCGTAAAGTAGCGCGGGATGGCGTCCTTCATCACTGAGGCGACGATGTGGCCGTAGTGGGGAGTGCCAGTGGCAAACGGCGGGCCGTCGTAGAAGGCATACTCGCCCTTAGGCGCAGGCTTCTCCAGGGATTTCTCGAAAATCTTTTCGCGCTGCCAGAACGCGAGGATTTCCTCCTCGCGCTTCGCGGTATCCGATTTCTCGGGCTGATCTGCCATATCAGCCTATCGTACTACATCTTCTCGGGAGCGGGGATGCCGAGGAGCGTGAGGCCGTTTAGCATCGTGTTGGCGAAGGCACGGGCAACGCGGAGCTTGTACGTCTCTTCCGGAGAGCCAAGCACCTGCTCGCTCGCATAAAATGAATTCCAGACGGACGCGAGCTCGGTGAGATAGGCGGTGAGGAGGTTTGGGGAAAGCTCGCGGGCGGCACGCGCGGCCACTTCCGGGTAGTGGAGAATGAGCCGCTCGATCGCGTAGGGCGCCGCCGGCTCTGCGGTGCCGCCTGCGTCCTCCGACTCGTACGAGAGGAGCTTCACTGCGCGCACCAAAGCGTACTGCAGGTATGGCCCCGAGTCGCCCTCGAGCGAGAGCGACTGCTCGGGGTCGAAGATGATGTCAGAGCCGGGCGACTGGCGTAGCACCATGTACTTGATCGCGCCCACGGCCACCTGTTCAGCCACGAGCGGGTCGGGATTCTTCTCGCTCGCCCGCGCGATGATGTCGCGTATGAATTCGCCGGCGGTGATCACCGTCCCGGTGCGTGACGACATCTTGCCCGAAGCGAGTTTCAAGAAACCGTTCGCGACATGCGTCGTCTTTGCCGCGAGAAGCAGCGCGATCTCGCCGAGCGCCGCGAGCACGGTCTTGAACCGTCCGGTCTGCTCGTTGCCTGACACGATGATGCTCTTGTCGGACGGCCACCGCTCCTCTTTGAGGAAAGCGAGGCCGATGTCTTTCGCTTCGTAGGTCGGCGTGTTGTGCGACGTGATGAACACCATCGTATGCACGCCCTTCCGCTCGCCGTCATAGATGATCGCCCCGTCGCTTTTCTTGAAGATGCCTTTCGCGAGGCCGTCCTGCACCACGCGCACGCCGGTCTCGGTCGTGTCGCTGTCAAAGAATTCAAAATCGAAATGCGTGCCGAGCAAGCGCCAGAGGCGCCGGAACTCTTCTACCGAAACGTCGCGCCCCTTGCGCCAGAGCTCCATGAGCGCCACATCGCCGCCAGCGTATAGCGCCTGATTGAGCGCGTCTATCTCTGCTTTCGCTTTCGGATCGGCCTCGTAGGCGTTCGAACCCTCGGCGTACGCCGTCCCGATCTCGCCAGCCACAGTCGGCTCGGCAATGCCTTTGGCGCGGAGTCCCCAGAGCGCCTTTGCGACATTCGGTCCGATGTCGCCACCGAAGGTCGCGCGCGCGACCGTCGCACCCTCGTTCTCGATGAGCCGCGAGAGCGCCTCGCCGATGATCGTGCCGACCAGGTGGCCGATGTGCATCTCCTTGAACGCGTTCGGATTCGAGTATTCGATCATGACGCGCTGGCTTTCGCGCTCGGTGCTCCTCCCCCACGCTTCGCCTCGCGCGGCAGCCTCGGCAGAGACGAGCGCGATCGCCTCTCTCGAAAGCGTCACGTTCACGAAACCCGGCCCCGCGACCGCGACGTGGCTCACGATATCATCTAGCTCGTCGGTGAGGCGGCGCGCGAGCTCGTCCGCGAGCTCGCGCGGATTCTTCCCAAGCTGCTTGGCAGCCGCCATGGCCGCATTTGTCGCATAGTCGCCATGCGCGAGGCTCGTCGGCCGCTCGACCGTAAACGCGACCTCCCCCGCGCCCCTAAACGCGTCGCTTCGCGACGCGTCGGGCGACCCGCCAGAGGCGGGTGTAGCCAGTTCCCGCAAGGCGCGCGCCACCGCTTCTCGTATCTTCCCTTCCATATCCATACCGCGAGTGTAGCAGAAAATGAAAACTGGCGCGCCGCAGGCGCGCCAGAAATCCCGCCCAAAAAGTTAAGGAACGACGTCCAGAGTGTCGAGCACTTCCAAGACCTCCCGGTGAATCTTTTCCGGTGTCTGGGTCGCATCGATAAATTCTACCGGCGCGCGCCTTTCAAACTGACGGAACCCGTCCCGCACCCGTTCGTAGTGGGCGAGATCGCGCCCGTCAAGGTGATTCTTCGCGCGCGTCGCGTCTTGCAGCGCCCGTTCGCGCGCCGTCTCGGCCGGCAGATCAAAGATGATGTACTGGTCGGGCGGGCGACGACCCCTTTCTTTGGCAAAGACAAGTTTTCTCATGAGCGCGAACGCATCAAGCATTTCTTGTCTCTGCTCACCGATGGGGAGCTGAAACGCAAAGGTAGACGAGTCGCCGCGATCAGAAAACACATGCTTGCCCGACTGAAGCGCGGGCATGACAAGCTTGTGCAGCGACTCTTCTCTTGCCATCCAAAAACCAAAGAATTGAAAGAGGTCTGTCGAGTCGACGGCAAACGGGCTGTCGAGGATGATTTTTCGTATTTCCTCAGCAAGTGGCGGACCTCCCGGCTCGCGCGTGAAAATGACATGGTGCGCATCAAAAACCTTCTTCAGCAGATCAATTTGCGTGCCTTTTCCCGACCCGTCCACGCCGTCGAAAACGATGTACCGCGATTGTGTGTTCATGACGTAATTCCTCTGATGGTTGACCCGAACCCATCCTACACGAACCTGCAGGAAAACAGAATCCCCGCGTCGGCTGGTGCCGGCGCGGGGCAGAAACAGAATCACGATCCTTGGTGTCGAAGACCGATAGGATCGTATCCATTTCGCTCAATCCACTGCGTCAAGAACGGAGATGAGTACTGCTCGACCTTGACTCCACGACGACCGAAGTAATCAGTGACGAATTCCTCGCGGCCGTACTCCCAAATATAGTAGACGACCTTGACTCCGCGATTGACGACTTGCTTTGCACACACATAACACGGGTGCAGTGTCACCATCATGCGAACGTCGTCATAGGTTGATGTATCAACGGGGCAATTTCCGAGTGCATTCAACTCGGCATGCGAGCCACGACAAAACCCTCCTCCTTCCCGAATTGCGCCATCAACGATTCGTGCGCATCCATCAACACGAGGATCGACATCACCCTTCGACGCGCCATTGTAGCCGTCGGAGAGATGGTAGATGCCATTCTTGACGAAGAAGAGTGTCGCTCCGACCTCATAGAACAAGCAGGTACTCCGCTTGGAGATCACAATCGCTTTCTGTGCTTCGATATCAAGCTGTGAGGGGCGCTCGTAGGATTGGGAAAGTTTGTACTGAAACATCCTCTTCACGACTGCCGGGTCAGTTCCCGGGAGCCACACAAGCGGTTCTTTCGACATGGTCGATACTCCTTACAGTGATTTATCGGAAACGAATGGTACAACCTGGGGGGAACTGTACAGGCTCAATGGGCGCGGCGCAACAAGGCATAGAAAAACGGCGGCCAGGGGCCGCCGTTCAAATTGGCACGGCTGGCCAATTACAGCAATTTCGCCTTGATGCGGCCTCGGTGCTCGTAATCGATCAGCTTGATATCGTTCATGGTGAAGTCGTCAATGTCCCTGACTTCGGGATTGAGCCACAGTTTCGGCGCCTTGAGTGTGTCGCGCGCTAATTGCGTACGTACTTGCTTCAGATGAGCGCTGTAGATGTGACAGTCGTTCAGGGTGATAACGAGCTCGTCAGGCACCATGTCGACACACTGCGCGATCATGTGCAGGAATACCGCATATGAAGCGATGTTGAACGGCACACCAAGGAACATGTCGCAGGAGCGTTGATCCATCGCAAGACAGAGATGCAGCTTCCCGTCCCTCCCGCGCTTCACGAAAAACTGCATCTTCATGTGACAGGGCGGTAAGCACATGTCGCCAATCTTGAGCGGATTCCAGGCTGTGACGACGTGGTAACGGCTGAACGGATCCCTCTTGAGCGCCTCTATCACTCTTTCCAACTGATCCACGCCCTCACCGTTGAAATTTCGCCACTGTGAACCGTAGATAACGCCGCAATCGCCTGGGAATAACGCTCTGCCTTGCTCAGCGAATCTCTCCTGATCGTGGGACCACATCGGGTTGTAACCATCTTCGGCAATTCCCATCAGCTGATTGAGCTTGCCGATGGACAGACGGTACGGAATCGGTGAATCCTTCCCCGCACCAACAAACCACAGCAGTTCAGCTTTCACCGAGTTAAAGGCGAGCGATTTCGTCGAAGGAGCAGGGAAACTCTTCCGCACATTGAAACGTACTTGGCGTGCCCAAATCGCCCGCGTGTTCCCATTTCGAGTGCTCCGCACATTCCCTTGAGCGAGCGCATCATGTAACGCTTCTAGGTATGCAGCCTCGTTGGGATTATTCCCCCACTCACCTAATATCACATCTTTTACAATCCTTTTCATGGTCTTCTCCTGAAGAAGAAACAGGCTTGGACGAACTTATCCGCTCGCACTGTACGGCGGGAGCGGGAGAAATGCAAACGAGGGCGCCTTTCGGCGCCCTCGTTTGCTTTTTATGTATGAAGATTTAGGCCTCCACACCGATACCCATGCTCTGGGCGGTGCCGGCGACGAGGCGCTGAGCGGCCTCGATGCTGTTTGCGTTGAGGTCCGGCATCTTCTCCTCGGCGATGGCGCGAAGCTGCGCCTTGGTGAGCGTGCCGGGCTTGCGGTCCTTCTGCGGCTTCAGCGCCCCCTTCTCGATACCGAGCGCCTTCAGTATGAGGCGGGACATCGGCGAGACCTTCAAGACGAAGGTGAACGAGCGGTCATCGTAGACCGAGAGCTCGACCGGAATGATCGTGCCCATTTTATCTTTCGTCGCGTCGTTGAACTGCGTGACGAACTGGCCGATGTTCACGCCGGCCGGACCGAGCGCGGTGCCCACCGGCGGCGCCGGTGTCGCCTTCCCTCCCGGAATCTGCAACTTAATCTTTTTTACGACTGTAGCCATAATATAAGGGACTTTACGCTATAACTTCCTTATTTGCAAAAAGTCGAGCTCGACGGGCGTCTCGCGACCGAACATGGAGACCATGACTTTTACCTTTCCGCGCTCCTCGTCGATCTCGCCCACCTTGCCCTCAAGGTCCTTGAACGGGCCGTCGGCGATGACGACATGGTCGTCCTTCATGAGGTCGATGCGATGCTTGGGAGCCTCTGCGGTCATGCGCTTCATGAGCGAGTCGACTTCGGCCTGCTCCATCGGCACCGGCGTGTTGCCGCTGCCCACGAACCCCGTCACGCGCGGCGTGTTGCGCACCACAAACCACGAGTCGTCGTCAACAATCATGCGCACGAGGATGTAGCCCGGGTAGATCTTCTCCTCCTCGACGACGCGCTTGCCCGCTTTCACGCGGATCTTCTTTTCGGTCGGGACGACCACGTCAAAGATCTTCCCCTCCATGCCCAAAGACTCGATGCGCTGCTTCAAGTTGCGCTCGACGGCATTCTCGTAGCCGGCATAGGTGTGGATGGTGTACCAGTGCGCATCTTCTTTGCGCGGCGGCACTTCGTCACGGATGTCTTTCGGTAGCGAAGGAGCGATGTCGGCCATGCCGATCTCTTCGAACATCTCTTCATGGCTCTCGCCGCTATGCATTTGTTGTTCGTCCATATGCGTGTGAGAAATTAGGCGCCGATAATGCGACTCACGGCCGATCCGAAAACGTAGTCGAGGAGGCTGACAAGAAGCGCGATGGCCGCGGCGATACCGATGACGACGAGCGTATGCGCGAGCGCCGTCCGACTGCTCGGCCAGACGATGTGCGCGAACTCTTCGCGGACGTGTTTCAGGTAGGTGAGGGGTGAAGTCATGGCGAAATGCGGTTTGGTAAATAAAAAAGCCCTGCGGGCTTTCAATATGACAAGCGTATTACGACGCCGCCCTCAAGTCAAGAGAGGCATATCGGCAACGTCGTGAATCGGAGCGTGTAGCATGGGGGGTTGACATATATCTGGCAATATGATAGAAATTGCATTGGCTCGACCTTTGATAAAAATCATTCGCCACAGCAGAGGGCGTCCCTAATCCGTCGATCGGAAAGGGCCATTCTCTGCTGTGGCGAATCCGTGTCGCGGAACGCTTGAACAGCGCTTGACATCGAAAGGAAAGACGATGAAAACTTATCTTCTGCTGTTCGTCGCGGCGCTCATGCTCCCGAACCTCTCTGGGTGCGGCGCTGCCGCGATCGCCTCCCTTGCTCCAAACATCGGGAGCCTGGCGGACCAGGATTCGACCGACTCCGACATGGCCATAGTTCGGCTTGCTCGGCCTGCGACCGGCGACGCGTTTGTAAAGAACGCGAGAGCCATCGCCGAGAGGCTCGGGTACCATGTGGCCGGGGTGAACGGCCACGGAGCAACCGAGCGGGGCGTACTGCTCACAAAACAGTCCACCGACCTCGCCGGAGCGTTTATCGGAAGGGACTGGAAGTACGTGGTCGCGCTGAATTTGGCGGAGACGGGCCAGTCCGTCCAAATCATCGCGAAGACGATGGGCAACAACCATCGAGCCGACCCAGGGACTGCTAGGAGGATTATCGAAAGCTTCCAAAAGGAACTGGTCGCCCGCTATGCGAGCAAATGAATGACTGACTCTCCGTGCGCGCCCGACCCCCTAGTGGCAACACTACGGGGTCGCTTTTATTTTTTATTGAATTATCGGATCTCGTAGGTAATCGAGACCGAGGCAGCGTAGGTGTTTTCTCCGACCGGAATCTCCGGCGTTGCTTGCGTGTCTGCAGTCCCCATGGCGGATGCTTTGTAGACCATAGGTGCCTGGTACCCGCCCGAAGACTCGCTGAAGTTCACGATCTTGCCGAGCCGGACACCGAGCTGTTTGGCGAGCAGGTCTGCTTGCGCTTTTGCTTTTGTAATCGCGTCGGCACGCGCGGCGTCGTAGCCGGCGGTCGTGTCGTCGAGCGTGAAGGACGGGCCGGAGATGTTCTGCACGCCGAGGTCGCCGAGGCCCTTCACGAATGCGCCAACCGAGGCGAGGTCACGCAGCGTCACTTGGACCGTCTCGGCAACCTGATAGCCGGTGATCTTCGGCGCGCTCGTGTAGCCTGGCGGGCACGCCGCCCCGGCCGCGCAGGGCCGCGGGTACGAGTACTGTGGGGAGATGGTGTAGGAAAGCGTCCTCACGTCCTTGTCCGCGATGCCCTGCCCTTTCACGAAATCAAGTGCCGCATTTGCCTGTTTGGTCGTCGCGGCTTGCGCGTCAGCAACGGCGGGCGCCGTGTTCTGCACCGTGAAAGAAACGCGCGCGACGTCCGGCGGCAGCGTCGCCTGGCCGGTGCCGTTTACCGTGACCGTGTCGGTCGCCGGAGCCTCGGGCCGACCGAAGTTCTGCGCGAGGGTCATCGTCTCGGCGAGCAGGAAGAGCGCGAGGATAGCAAGAACGCCGATGAGCGCGAAACGCACCCCGTCGGTCGTGAAAATCTCATACAAGGATTTGTCCATAGCCGTAGGTAACTAAGAAACTAAGATTTGTTAAGGATGCAACACCTGAAGCGTCATGAGAAGGTTCTTGAGCGCGGCGTGCGCCGGCAGCGTCGAGAGGTCGAGGCTCGGGTCGCTCAAATTCGGCACCCCAGTGTCAATTGCGTCGAAGCGCAGTACGTCCGTATCGCGGGCAAGGTAGTACGCAGTGTCGATAACTCCTCCTGAACGTTCGATCGAGACGACCGTGAAGCGATGCGTGCCTTGCGTTCCGAATACCGAGGAAGAGTACGCCGTCACCGGTGCCGGTACGCCGGTGACGGCGTCGATTGCCGTTTGCTGTATGGCCTCAAGCGGCGTCGAGGATGCGCCGACGGCAAACTGACGGATGACGATGAGTGGCGCGCTCGTCGAGGCTGTTGCCGGTTCCTCATACGCAGCAACGC
>JAJYQV010000015.1 GCA_021794425.1 bacterium | reverse complement strand
TTATAGCAACCGCCGTCGAGAATAAAAGTGAGACACTTTCGGGCATGCGTTTCCGTGTCTCATTTGTCTCGTTTTTCTTCCTCAAAGACCCCTATGCCAAGCCCTCAGCGCGAGCCAGATTAATCGGCTAGAATACCCTTATGGTGCCTTACCTCAAAAGTTCGAAACGTTAGCACACCGCAGATATAAACTTCGAGAGATGTGAGGGGCGCCGCGCGGAGCGCGGCGGAGTGGGCGGTCCGGCCGGTGAGAGTCCCAGAAACACTATCCGCGGCAGTTTTTATCGGTGCTCTGCCGGAACCGGGCAATTATGCCCCTCGTTAGCGGGTTCCTCAGGTAGGTGTTTGGCGTGATTGTGGTACATTGCCGGTATGGACTTGAGAAAAGATACGCGTGCGCGCCTATGACTGGAATCGTTCAATTTGTGCGCACGTTCTTGACGCCGCTCCGCGCGAGCGCACCCGTGTTTCGGGAAGGTACGTATCAGGGTGTCGCGGCGGCGGGCGTGCTTGTGTTCCTCGGCACGTATTTGCTCATCCCCGTCTGGCTCATCCCTGGAAACACGTTTGCGTTTGAGCTCTCACAGATGACGCCGTTTAATTACGGCCTGCTCATTGCGCTCGCGCTCATGACGGGCGCGCTTCTTGCGCTCGAGCTCTTCGCCTTTCGGCGTTCTCGCGCGGCGGGCCTCCACACGGCCAGCAAAAGCGGTGTCGGCTTCGTTGCTTCGCTTGCGGGCGGGGTACTTGCTGCTGCTTCGTGCGGGTGTGGCACGGGTATCCTGCTTGGCGTGCTCGGGCTTGGCGGGGGAGCGCTTTTCATCGCAGCAAACCAAACGGCTATTGCCGTCATCATGCTCGGTATTGTTGCGGTCGGTCTCTACTTCTCAGCGCGACGTGCTGCGGGGATTTGTGCGACGTGCCACGTGTGACCGGCTTTTAAAGTGCGGCCTTGGAGGCGAGGTAGGCGACGATGTCTTCAGACTCGTACATTTCGACCTTGTTGTCGCTGTCAACGAGATAGGGGGCCTGGAGTTTCCCGCCACGCGCGATAAGTTCTGCAGCAATGGCGGTATCCGCGATGTCTCTCTTTTCGAATGATACGCCGAGTTCGTTTCCTGCCGCGAGCACTCGGTGACAGAAGGGGCACCACGTTTTCACGTAAAGGATGAGCATCTGCGTACGATAGCATTATTTTTTGAATACGAACGGCGTGCGTGAGTCTAGGGGGACACGAAAAGCGTGCGGCGCCAAAAGCGCCGCACGCTTTTCGCTGCTGTTCGGCGGCGGTTACTTTGTCGCCGTACTTGCCGGGGCGGTGGTAGGAGCCGGCATGGCTTCGGGCGACCGGTAAGTGCGCGATGCGCCCCAATCGCCGCGTATCATCATTCCTGGGCCAGAGCCGTGCCTGAACCCGACGGACGCGCGAATCTCGCCAAACTGGAAGCCGCACCAGAAGACGAAGATAATGACAATTACTGCCGTGAGCGCTTGGATTGCCAGGTGCCGGTGCCATAGTGTCCTATGCGGCCCGTTTTCGCGGCGCATCTCTTCATGCTGAGTGTCCATCATGGTAATAATTAGTATATATAAGGGGTATAAAACGAGACGTCCTCGCTTGCTCTCTAGTACCGCGGCTTGCGCCAGTTTGTTTCTCTTGTTGGCTTCACAGGGAGGCAGTATTCGGGGTCATCGGCAGGGCGGTGATTCAGCCTGGGTTAGAATGTGCACATGGCGCGCCTCATCTCTGCAAGAACCGTCATCATCGCGTTTTCGGTGGCGCTTGTCATTGGCGCGGTACTATTTTTCTATAGGACACATGCGCCGGCAGCTGCACCCACGGCACCGGGACTCACTACGGCGGAGTTCGGTGGGGTGTCCTTGAGAATCGAGCTTGCCACCACGACTGTGGCGAAAGAAAAAGGCCTTGGTGGCCGGACAAGCGTCCCGAGCGACTATGGTATGCTCTTCGTCTTTCTGAAAGATGACTACTACGGCTTCTGGATGAAGGATATGCGGGTCCCACTCGACCTGTTCTGGCTCGACGATAAAGGACAGGTCGTTTCGATTGCCGAGGACGTAGCGACCTCATCGTACCCGCGCGCATTCTATCCGACATCACCGGCGCGGTATGTCCTTGAGACGGCGGCGGGGTTTGCGCGCACGCACGGTGTGGCGACCGGCACGCCACTCATTTTGCGAGGTGTCATACCTGTTTCAAAATAACGCTGTCCACAGGCTGACGCATCATACAAGCGGGGGTACACTTACTCGAACAAGACGACCCATTTATCATCCGTAACCGATCTTGCCGTATGCCAAAAGTCGCAAAAGTTTCTGCTCGCACGAAAGCCGGATCGGTGCGCGCCACGAGTGTCAAAGTCGGTACGGCAGAGGCCAAAGTTTCCAAAGAGACGCTGCGGTATCGCGAGTCGATAATGCAGATTGAGAAGCGCGATGGAACGCTCGCGCCGTTCGATTTCGACAAGATCGTCCATGCGATCGAGATGGCAATGCTTGAGGCCGAGGAGGGCGGCCACGAAGATGCTGTGCTCGTCGCACACCAGGTGTCCGGCGAGCTTTCTCGTTTCGCGAAGAAGTATAAGAGTTTCCTCCCGACCGTCGAGGGCATCCAGGATTCGGTTGAGAAGATGCTCATGATCAACGATTACACGGCCACGGCAAAAGCCTATATCCTCTACCGCGACAAGCGCGCGCAGCTGCGCGCAGTGCACGTTGACGTTCCCGAGCACGTGAAGAAGCTCGCCGAAGAAAGCCGGAAATATTTCGCAGGCAATGCGCTCGGCGAGTTCGTGTATCTGCGCACCTACGCGAAGTGGATTCCCGAGGAAGGGCGCCGCGAGACGTGGATCGAGACCGTCGATCGCTACGTCAATTTTATGCGCGAGAATCTGGGTGACAAGCTCACCGAGAAAGAATACGCTGAAGTGCGCATGGGCATCTTGAAGCAGGAGGTGATGCCGTCGATGCGGCTCATGCAATTCGCAGGCGAGCCGGCGCGACGCTGCAACACCTGTGCCTATAACTGCACGTTTACGGCCCCGACCAAGCTCGAGGACTTCGCCGAGATCATGTACCTCTCGATGCAGGGGTGCGGCGTCGGATTTGCCGTGGAAAGCCAGAACATCGAGCAGCTCCCGCAGATCATGAAGCAAACCGGCAAAAAGCTCCCGACGCACGTCATCAGTGACTCCAAAGAAGGGTGGTGCGACGCTTTGACGCTCGGACTCACGACCTGGTACGCCGGAGGCGACATCGACTTCGATTTCTCCCAGATCCGCCCGGCGGGGGCGCGACTCAAGACCATGGGCGGCAAGGCCTCGGGCCCCGAGCCGCTCAGGTCGCTCCTGGGCTTCGCGCGTGAGCGCATCCTCTCGCGCCAAGGCCGTCGTTTGCGTTCAATCGATGCGCACGACGTTATCTGCAAGATCGGCGAGTGCGTGGTCGCCGGCGGCGTGCGCCGTACCGCGATGATCTCGCTTTCCGATCTTGACGACAATCTCATGCGCGACGCCAAAAAAGGCCAATTCTACATGACCGATCCCCATCGTGCGGTAGCGAATAACTCGGCGGTATACGAAGTGCAGCCGACCAATACCGAGCTCATGGACGAGTGGGTCGCGCTCATGAAGAGCGGGAGCGGCGAGCGCGGCATCTTCAATCGCGGGGCGCTCGCCGAGACGATGCCTGAGCGGCGCCGGGAGTATTTCAAATCAGTCGGATTCCTTGGCGAAGACGGCGTCGTGCACGGTCCGATCGGCACGAACCCGTGCGCCGAGATCATCCTGCAGTCGAAGCAATTCTGCAATCTCTCCGAAGTCATCGCGCGCGCCCACGACACCGAAGCCTCGCTCCTCAAGAAAGCGCGCCTCGCGGCCATCATCGGCACCTACCAGTCGACTTTGACCAATTTCGGGTACATAAGCCAGGACTGGACCGACCACAACAAGGCCGAGCGGCTCCTCGGTGTCTCTATCACCGGGCAGTGGGATTCGCCAGTGGTGCGCCAGGCCGAAGTCATGCGTCAGATGCGCGACATGGCCGACAAGACCAATGCCGCCTATGCGAAGCGTTTCGGCGTCGAGCGCTCGATGGCCGTGACGGCGGTGAAGCCTTCGGGCACCGTCTCGCAGACCTTTGACTGTGCCTCGGGCATCCATCCGCGCCACGCGCCCTACTACATCCGTCGCGTGCGCATCAGCGCGACCGATTCGCTCTTCAAGCTCATGCGCGACCAGGGCGTGCCGTACTACCCGGAGGTGGGGCAGTCGATGGAGAGCGCGAATACCTACGTGCTCGAATTCCCCGTGAAGGCACCCGATCACTCCAAAGAAGCGCGTTTCAAGGATGATCTCTCAGCGCTTGATCAGCTTGAATACTGGAAGCGCGTGAAGCTTAACTACACGCATCACAACCCCTCCGCGACGATCTCGGTGAGCGAGGATGAATGGATCGCGGTCGTCGATTGGGTGCAGAAGAATTGGAACATTATCGGCGGCCTGTCGTTCCTCCCGCGAAGCAATCACGTGTACCGCCTCGCGCCGTACGAGACAATCACTAAAGAAGAGTACGAAGAGCGCGTGTCCCGTTTCCCGAAGGTGGATTACTCGAAGCTCACAGCCTATGAACGCCAGGATGAATCAGACATGAAGCGTGAGCTCGCCTGCGCCGGCGGCACCTGCGAGATCTTGTAGCAGATGCCCATGCTAAAACAGTCGCATGAAGGACGCCAAGAAAAAATCGGCAGACGAACCGACTATCACCGATGTGGTGGGAGTCGTTCAGGACTTAGCGTCAGGCTTGCAGGACTTGACCGAAGCAGTGCAGACGGGCTTCGCTCGAGTTGACGAGCGTTTCGAGACAGTAGATGCGAGATTCGACAGCATCGACGAGCGTTTCGAAGGGGTAGACGCCAGGTTTGAAGGCATCGACACGAAGCTTGAACGCAACGAAAAGCTGTTGCTGGCGCTCGTTGCAGGGCAGGAGAACCTGACGGAGCGAGTAAACGAATTGACCAACGCCTAACCAAGACGCAGGGCCGCGTCGAAAGCATCGCTCAGATGCTCGAAGGCGTGGTCGCCGTCGCTGATGAGACGCGCGATATCGTCTTCGAGCACGAAACACGTATTACCATTCTTGAGAAAGCCGCGGCATAGCGCTGCGAGATGAAGCCGTAGTGTGGTCTCGCTGGTGCCGGTGCGGTTTGACGCGATGGCGGAACCGTCATCGCACAAAATGCAAAAGCCCCCGCAGGAGCGTGGGCTTTTGCATTTTGTGGTCCAGATCGATAAGCCGAATTCTGTGCCGATCCTGCCTGTGGTAGGCAGAATCGGCGACGATCATTTATCTGGGATGCCTGTCACCAGGCACCTCGAGCGGCACCCCGCCGACGCAAAGCGTCGGCGATACGGCCTTGCATGCAGGTAAGGATTTGGTCGTTGCACCCTTGTCTTTCGACAAGATTCTCCCCGAAGGGAGCCTCTGGCTTTCGCCTTTGGCGTCACTGTGGGCACCTCTATCCTTGCGGACGACAGGCGTTACCTGCTACCCGGGTTAGCCGCCCTTTCTTTGAGAAAGGGCGGGGGCATGTTCGGACTTTCCTCCCTAAGACACGCTTCGCGCATTCGGGCGAGCAATCGCAAAGCGGTCGCTTTAGCCTCCTTGCGAAACAGTC
>JAJYQV010000008.1 GCA_021794425.1 bacterium | reverse complement strand
GCTCGAGCACGCCCGCCTGGTCGATGCGCAAGCCGTATTTCCCTGCGAGGCTCTGTGCGACTGCAGTGTATTTCCCCTGCGAGAGGTATGTGCGTATGACCGGCGGCAAGGTCTTCATCACCTCCTTGAGGCTTTCTTCGAGCGTCGGTTCTTGCTGGTCTTGGTCCATAGGCATCGTGATTAATCGGTCGGTTCTTTCTTTTTCTCTGACTTCTCTCCTTCACCCGCCTCCTTCTCAGCGTTCTCGAGCGCTTTCTTGAGCGTCTCAATGTCTTTTTCTGACCTGCTCTTCTTCGCTTCTTTCATGATCTTTTCTGCCGCTTTCGTGTTTCGTTGCGGATTGATGAAATTGACCACCTTGCCTACGACACTGGTCGTGTCCTTTTTAATTCCAAGCCGTAGACCTTTCGCGTAGCCGGCTTGCGGCGCCACTTTGAGGCGCTCGACCTCTGCTTGCTGCACCGCCTCTTCTGCTTTCTGGGCCTCAAGCATCTTCTTGTGTGCTGCCTCAAGCTCGACTTGCTCGGTCTTGTGGAGTGAGAGCTTCTGTGTGCGTGCCTGCTGAGCGTCTTGCAGCTCCTGCTGGGCAGTGTTGAGCTCTTCCTGAGAGATTGTTGCGCCGCGTCTCTGGTTTTCCTGCATCTGTTCAAGCTTCTTTTGCGCGATCTTCACCTCGCTGTCATGAGACCCAATCTCACCAGCCTGCCGGGCCTGAAGCTCTCCAACCTCTTTTTTATTCTGAACTTCGATATCCTTGACGGTCTGGCTCATCATCTTCTTGCGTTCCTCGGCCGTCGCTTGAGCCTTCTTTTCCGCACCCGTCTGTTCAAGCGACTTCGCGTACTTCTCGCGCTCCTTGACCTTTTCTTCCTCCCACTTGCGGAAACCGCCTTTCTGCGCGGCGCCAGCATCGATACCACCAAACGGGAGGCTCTTTAGCACGCCGCTCCCGCGCACATCGAAGCTTCCTGTTGCGCCGCGGCTAAGAGCTCCTGAGACAGCGCGCCCCGCGATGGGCACTCGTGACCACTTCGACTTCTGGAAGCCTTGATACAACCGTTGCGAGCCCCATCCGACGGTTGAGCGCATGCCCAACGCCGTCGCGCCGAAGGTGAGCTTGCCGGCGGCCTTGGTCGCCCAGCCGGTGCCGACGGCACCGAGCCTCTTGGCAAAAATGACCACCGAGGCGAGGAGGCCCATCGCGACGATGAATGAAAGCAGCACGCCGGCGAACCCGGAGAGGTTGGCGTTATTGATAAATCCGAGCCATCCTCCCGAAGACGCGTTGAAGCCGGTGAGGAAGTTCGCATCGGTGATGATGGTGAGCGCTATGTAGAGCAAGAGGAGCAGGATGGGGGCCGTGATGGTCTGCTCGAAGAGTTTCCCCCACCACTTGCTCGCGGTGCCCTTGAGCTGGGGCACGGCCAGGCCCGCAAATCCGACCGGAGCGACGATAAGAAGAAAGATGAGAATGACGAAACGGGAAATGAGTATAAAGGCGAGCGAAAATAAGACAAACGCCGTAACCATGAAAAGTATGATGCCCATGAAGCCTATGAGCCATGTGTGGTCGCCGGTGAGAGCCAAGTGATTCGTACTTGCATCGCCATAAATAGTTTGGAGCCCTAAACTTCCCATGATTGCGTTTGAGATGGGCTCGTTCGTGACTTGATTATTGCCTAAAGAAAGAGACCCTGCGCCGATTGAGTATCCTGTCGGCTGGGCGGGATTGCCGCCGTTTATCTGCGTATAGAATTGCGTCGCGAAGAGATTGCCGGCGTCAATAATCGCCTCGGAGAAAAAGAGGGAGAAGTTGAGAAAGACGGCGGCGACGAGGAGCATGGGAAGCATTTTCTTCCCGTACCCGAGGCGCTCGGTATCGAGAATGATGGAGATGCCGATGGCGAGGAAACCGAAGATGAGCATGATATTCCCGATGTCGCGCAGGATGCGCCACGTGACGCCGACGGCGGTGAGATTGTGCACGAAGCCGCCCATGGTGACGACGGTATAGTATACGGCGTTGTCGAGCGTAATCGCCGCGACGCCCACCAGCCACGCAAAGAGGCTCATGATCCACGTCATGATGGTGCCGAACTGGGCGGAGGCGTCCTTGCCGATGTTTGCGTCAGTGGGCAGGTTAGCGCCCGCGGACGCTGGAGCGGCAGAAGCGGCGGCCTGGGAAGAAATGCTGCTCACCGACGTGGGCGCGACGGCAGAAGTGCCGTCCGGCAAAGTCCCGCTCAGCAAGTTTGCCGCCGAGGAGTCGGTCGGGGCGTTAAACGCAGAAGAAACGCTTGAGGCAACTGGGTCGGCATGCGCGGCAGGCGCGTACGCGCCTGCCGCGCCGATAACGGCGAGCGCTGCGAACGAGACGATGAGGAAGTTTCGCATAGGTATTTACCCTCCGCCGTAGCCGTAGTCCGTCGGCGGCGTGCAGACTGAAGCCTTGAGCGCCTGCGCGTTCGTGCTGATCAGGTTCATCTGGTCGACGAGCGACCCGCCCGAGACCGTGAGCGACCCGCTCGGTGAGGCGGAGGCGGTTCCGAACGCTTGAGCATCTTGCTCTGCATTGGCGAGATCAAGACTGGTCGGCGACATGCTCTGCAGCGTCTGCAGATCGGCGGTGTATGCGGTTCCAGCCGTGTCGGTGCCCGAATTCAATTCACCCTGGACCTTCTGCACGAAGGCGGTTGCGGCATTCGCTATCGCGGTGGCATTCGCCGCTTGCGCGAGAACGGGAGCGATTTCGGTCGTGAGCGCGGTCTGCGCTGCCGCAGCCTGCGCCGTGCTCGCATCGACAAACGTCGAAAGCGAGGAATCGTTGCTTGCCGCGCTTGCCGCAGCCGTGCAGAAGCTCGCAAGCGACGCAACGCTGGTCGAGGCGGTGGTTGCCGCAGCAGCGATAGTGTTCCACGCTGATTGGTACTGCGAGACTCGGGTCGCCATATCAGAGCCGGAGAGCGGCGCCGCCGACGTGTTCTGATAAACCTGCGCATTGGTAATTCCGAGAGTGCCTTGCGCGTTTTGGAATTGCGCAAGCCGCGAGGTCGAATTTGAGCCAGAGCTCGAAGTGTCCCCGAGCCCGAGCAGCCCGCCCGAGTTGCTCCCGCCAAGCAGGCTTACCGCAAAATTCACCGTCTTCATGACCGTCGCGACATTCCCTAGGATGCTGTTGATCTCGGGTCCCACGTTTCCCATACGCACGATCTGATCCTGTTGAGCGCCGAGCACCTTGTCGAGGGTCGATTTGATCGTCGAGCCCGGCGTCTTGATGATGCCCGGCGTGCCGTCGCTTTGCGTGCACGGGTCGCCCGGATTGACACCAACCGAAGCTGCGGATGAGCCTGAAGAAGCGGACGGGCTCGTGCCGTCAGTCGCGCCGCACCATGACATGAAGCCCTGACCCCAGTTGAGCTCTGCAAGCCGCGCACCGCTCGCGCCGCCCACGCCCGGGCCGACGACGTTTGCGAGCTGCGCCTGCGAGCTCTGGTAGAGCGTGTACGGATTGTTCTGCACCTGGGTCGTGAGCGCAAACCACGCGGCAACGCCGCCCTGCGACCAGTTCCCCGCAAGGTATCCAGGCACGTTCGGCGATGATGCGGCGAGCGTACACATGTTGGCGGCCCAGAAGCCGGCGAGGCTCGTCTTCGTAAGATAGTCGGTATTCAGTGCCGACGAGATCGACGAGGCAAAAGGCGAGTTTGTCTGCCCCATCTGATTCAGGTAGGCGAGCGCCGGACCGTCGCTCACCGTCTGTATTGATTTCCGTACGTCCACCACGAACTGCGGCACACCAGTGCCGTTTGCTTTGCCGATGACGAACGCGATGGCACTTGCGGTAAGCATCTTTATCAGGTTCCCCGCGAGAATGAAAGCGAGCGGCTGCAATATATTTGCATCAATCCATTGCGCGTTCGCTGCCCATGCGCTTGTGGCAGAGCTTATTGATGTAAGAGTTGACTTTATCGTGGTGATGGTGCTCTCGACAGACGTTTTTAAATTAAAGGTGGCATTTGTGGGGTCGAAAACGATATCGCCCGCGCCCAAGAGCGCGTGCGCCCGTTGCGGCGCGATGAGAAATGCCGATGGCGCGATGAGCACGACAATGAGCAGCGAGGCGACGATTGACGTAAAGCGGTGCGTACTCATGGCTTCTTGGCTGCCGACGGCTGGCTTGCCGTGATGTCGGAGATGACATTCACGAATGACGCGCCCGGCGCGCCCGCAGGGAGTATGACACCCGCTGCCGCGTACGCTTTTCCGATATCCACGAAAGCGGTACCGAGCGATGTCGCCGCCTGCGCATACTGCCCGAGGGCAAGCATCGCCGCGAGCGGGTCAGTGTCGGCATGAGA
The DNA here is from genome assembly GCA_021794425.1 of bacterium. Classification (GTDB taxonomy): domain Bacteria; phylum Patescibacteriota; class Minisyncoccia; order Phycocordibacterales; family Phycocordibacteraceae; genus C7867-001. The sequence goes on along the minus strand of JAJYQV010000008.1, from coordinate 1,425 downwards.
GAAATCGGTCGTTATTTCGCTCAAGCGCATCATCGCGTTCACGAGCGCGAGGTCGGCCCCCGCAAGCTCTTGCGGCACCGGAAGCACGGCGAGCCCAGTGGCAGAATCCCGGTAAACTTTCGCTATAGCGGCAATCTGCGTGAGCGCCGTGTCATCATTATTCTGAATCGCCTCTTTGAGGTAGTTGATTTCGCTTGTCGTTGCGGTGCTCGTGTTCTTGTTGAGAACCGCCTCCGCGCTTACCGCAAACGCCTTGAGCGCGTCGGGGCCCGATCCGGACACCTTGAGATCTTGCGCCGACTTAAAGTCGGGCGCCGGAGCGAAAGACGCCGCGAGAGCGCTTATCGCCTGGTTGGCGATGTTGCTCGTGTCTGCTTCAGAGAGGTCGGCACCGCTATTAGCCTGCTTCGCGGCAGCATAGAGCGTGAGAAACTCTTTCGCAAAAGCAGCCGTGATGGTTCCGTCGGCAGGCACGGGCGGGAGCGAGGGGTCCACGATGCGGGAGCCATCGGGCGACGAGGTCGCCACGGGTACGTCGGCGATTGCTTTGGGCACGATGAGACCCCGTGCGACCGCCTCGCCGTCGGTCATACCCAAATGGAAGGTGTCTGGATTGTGGGGGTCGGTGCCATAGAGGGCTTCTTCCCAGTCTGGAAGGCCATCGTGGTCGGAATCCTTTGTCGCGATCGCTTGGAGTAACGCGCTTTCAGTCGAAGCTTGCACGACCTGCGGCGATTCGATGCCACGCGCAAGCAGGAAAGCGCCGACGACAATCACTGCGGAGAAGAGTGCCGCGGCAACGATTCGCCAATACTTGAAGATTCTCCCCGTCATAATCACTATAAAGTATATCACCCCGTTCACTGCAAACGAGAGGGGTGTGGTGATATGAACGCCTCCGGAAGCAAATCCGACTTCTTAAGACCGCGCGGGCTTTGCAAGCGTGCTCAGAGCGAGCCACGCCGCAAGCGGAAGATCTTCGGCGCGGGCTTTCTCGGGCAGGTCGCCGCTTGAGAAGCCTGCCTCGATGAGATTCTTGCGCACGAACTTGCGCTTGTGCGCGAACCCAGCGTGCAGGAGCGTGAAAAAAAGCTGTTCTTCCTCCGCGTCGGCAAAACGTTTCCGTGAAATGCCGCGCACCGAGAGTACGGCCGAGTCCACCTTCGGCGCAGGCGAGAATGCGCCGCGCGGCACGGTGAACTCGTATTTCGGCGTGCCGTACGCTTTCACCGAGAGTGAGAGGATGCTCTCTTTCCGGCTACGCGCGATGCGCTCCGCCACCTCTTTCTGCACGAGGAGCGTCATGCTCGAGGGCTGGTTCGCTGCCGAAAGGAACAGGCGGAATATCTCGCCGGTGAGATAGTACGGGATGTTCGCCACGAGCACATAGCCCTTGGGCAATCGCGCGAGGTCGAATGTGCGGAT
>JAJYQV010000042.1 GCA_021794425.1 bacterium | reverse complement strand
AAGCGACTGCTCGGCTCCGCACTTCGGGCACGAACCTACTGGAGCCAGTGTCGAGAACTCATGTTCCGGTTCCTCACGCACAACGTGATGGTTTTGGGATAGCGGGATGTTTTCTACAGAGCAGGGCAGGCACCATTTTGCTCCGACGGTAAGCAGAGCTTGCCGCGGATCGCCTCCGCGAGAAAACGAAAAAGACCCTTGTGGGTCTTTTTCGTTTTTCGCTCCGGCTCTCCGGATTGTACGAAGTCAGAACCACCATCAAGAGCGTGTATGCTGACCATTTCTCGGTGGTAAGGCACTGGGCCTGATGCGAACGCTCGGTTGCAAGGGAGCAACCTGCTGCGATTTTGAGACGCTTGAGCGAACTGCTACACTGCCCGTATGAAAACCATCGCCTTCATCGACGCCTCGAATCTCTTTTATGGCGGTCAGAAGTCGCTCGGATGGAGCATCGACTACGCGAAGCTCCGCACATACCTCGCCGAGAAGTACGGCGTGGAGAAAGCGTACTTCTTCGGTGGCGTCGAGCTGCACCGTATGCCCTTCGATTATCTCAAATACGATTCGGTGCCCATCACGCAACTTGAAGACTACCTTTCCGGCCTCATCAAAGAAGAAGGCGGCAAAATGACCGAGGCGCAGCTCGTCCTTGCCGACCGACACCTCAAGCGTACCCGTTTCTATCGCAAGCTCGCCGAGTTCGGCTACCACCTCGTCCTAAAGCCGGTGAAGTCGTATGAGGACGAGGATGGCGGTGTGCGGCGCAAGGCAAACTGCGACGTGGACATGACCTACTACATGATGCAGGAACTCGACCGCTACGACCGCGCGATTGTCCTTTCCGGCGACGGCGATTTCCTCCCGGTCTTAAAACATGCCCGGAACGCCGGGAAAGAGGTCGTCATTCTTGCCCGCGGGCCGCGTACGGCAAAAGAGATACGCCAGTTTGCAGGAAGTGATTTCAGAGACTTCGAATATCTTCGGGAACGGCTCAAGCGCGAAGGCGGTGTCGAGTAGAAACAGCGAGCGGCACCCGTATAGGATGCCGCTCAAGTCTGATACCCCCCATTATAGTCGATTTCTATGAACGTGCAATGAGGGTGTGGATTGGCTCGCAAACGCCCACCAAACGACTGCGAAGAAGCCGAGAGCGAACAAGAACCCTCCGATGAGGTTAGGTCGTATTCACATGGATAATAAGCTCCACATGCAACAATACCGTCTCGACCTCGAAGCCAAAGAGCATACGAAAGCAGACCATGACTTCAAACTCACGGTTTCTCGCGTGTTTTCTATGAGCCGCCGCGCAGGCAGCATCTTCAAGCGTTCTGAACCGCAGGAAAAACGCATGTTCTTGAACTATCTCCTTCAGAACCCGACCGTGGACGGCAAAAAGCTAGAGTTTACCTTGCGAAAACCCTTCAATCTGGTCCATGAACTAACTGTCTGTCCTAACTGGCTCCCCGACCAGTCCCTTATTCTCTCAATGTTATCCGACACAGAATACCTGCGGGGCGTCGCGGAACGTTTGGAATACATCGCCGAGATGCGGCAATCACTCGTTGCGACTTGATTTCAGAAAACAAAGAACCGCCTCGCCAAGAGACGCGCGAGGCGGTTCTTTGGCGGGCGGTTAACTACGCGCGAGCGTAGGTCGTGAAGGTGACAGGGATTTTGACCGCAGAGGGGTCAACGCCTTTCTCATTCAGGAAGTTCAGAAGATCTTGAACGGTGAGTTCGTTTCCTTCTCCTGCATGAGAGAGATTGACTCCAATGAGCATTTTCCCTTTCCAATACCCGCTCTTTTTTGGTGCGTAAATTAAGAACTTGTCTGACTTCAATGCTCGTGGCATAGCAACCTCCATTTGTTCAGTGGGTTTGGAAACCCAATTTGAGGGCCAGTTCGGTAGCGGCGTCATTGTAGACGACAAAGGTGATGGTCTTGATAGAGGTCTGCGGATTGTCGACATTGAAGCGACGTACCGCATCCACCATTTCGTTCACGGCTTCGGCCGTGCTCTTCTCGACGACGCCGAGCATGACGCCCATGCGGATGGTCGGGAGCGTGACGGAAGCGTAGCCTGCCTTCGAAGCGCCGACGAGACCGTTGTAGACGATGTCGCTCAAACGACCACGGAGGTCGTCGATGACGAACACCACGTTCTTGAACGCGCCGCGGTTCTCGCCATTGCCCTTGGCGACGACCACCTGGCCGTGCTGCAGCGGCATCGCTGCGGCTGCCTGTGCGTGGAACGACTTGCCCGCGTTACGCGCAATGACGCCGTCGATGCCGCCCGCCCACATACCGCCCGAGTTGATGGCGGTGATGAGAGCGTCCGCAGGTACTTGGGCGATGTCGCCTGAACTGACTGCTATTCTTGGGGTGCTCACTTGGAAGCCTCCTGTGTCAAATGTCCTCTGATAAAGGCAGAGGGATACCTCTGCATTAAAGATTAACACAACAGAAACACTATGTCAATAACCCGTACAGGACGAGTTTAGAACTGGCTCCACATGCTGGCCGAAGTTAGAACCTGTGGACGCGGCACCTAAACGAGCTTCTTCGCTTCTTCAACGATGTCCCTGATGAGGTCAGCCGTACGCCAGCCGCCATTGCCAGTATGCGTGCGCGAGAGCTTCGCGACGATTTTCTCGTGCTCCGGATACCCCATCGTCGGCACGCCGAACACCTTGAGCCACGACTCTGAATTCTGCACTACGGTGTTGAAGATCTCGGAGACGTGCCACGACAGCATGTCGTCGTCACGATACTTCGGATATTGCGTATGAAAATAATCATAGAAGATGAAGTGCAGCATCTCGTGGGCGATGATGACGTTCACGTAGCGCTTGTTGCGGAACTTGAACGGCACTTGGAACGTCTTATCGTCGAGAAAGCGCGGGAACATGCCCCAGATGGTCGGATACGCGATGTACTTCCCCTTCGGCCAGGGATGATTGCCGAAAAGTCCGCGGACAAGCTCGTGGAACTTCGGCTCGACGCCGCGCCACTTCTGCTCGTATGAAGCGAGGTTTGCATCAATAACGTCCGCATACCGAGCGTATTTCTCTTTCACGAATCGCGTTACTTCAGGGCGTTTTCCGACGAATGTGCCCTCCGAGAACCATGCCTTACACTCCGGATACTTATTGAGCACCGCCCATTCGAGATTCCGTCCGCCGTCATATTCCGCATCTCCGACAAAGGCGAAAAAGCTTGCGACGTCTTTGCTGACATCAGTACGAAAAGAAACTTGTTTGTACGGTATGTTTTTCAAAATGAAAGGCAGGGACGAATCCCTGCCTCAAAATACCACTCGACGAATCAGTGAACAATCCCCGTATCATAAACAATGGTGGCTGTCCACATTCCGTCATTCCCGCGGCGGAACTCTGATACACTGGTGCCATGAACAAGAAAACACCATCGCCAGTGAACATATCGTTCTCCAAGAAAGAGTACGCGACGCTCGTTCCGGCACTAAGCATGGTCGGGACGATATACGCCCTGCTCGGGGACATGGTCGATGAGAAGTACAAGAAGAAGAGCGACGAAATCGAGGCCGTCGAGTCGCTCGTCTTGCGGCATGCGCAGGAGGCCGGATACTCCGAGGAGATCTACGAGGGCGACGGCAAACTTTCTCTCTTCAGCGAGTCAAAGGCATACGGGCGGATGGGCGATGACCTCGACGAGTTTGAAGAATGGTCGTTCTACGATAAGCTCGCCACCAAGCTCGCGTGGCGCGACTTCAGCGCCGCCCATTCCGAAAAGGAGATCCGCGCCATGGCCGAGGAGCGCGGCGGCTACCTCGGCGTGCCGCTCTACGACTTCGAGAAGCGGTACTATGACGAGTTTGCCACGCACGATGTCGACCGGCTTGAGGTTGTCGACATCTCGCACAACTCTGGCCATCAAGATGCTCTGCTGGACAAAAAGCCCGGACCGTAATAAGGTGGACATATTGAGAAAGTGGCTCCTTGGGCGTTATTCACAGAGAGCACGAAACGGCCACTTATCGGTACCGTGTCTTGTTAGAATAAATAGAGGGGAGCACACATGATCTTCGAGAAGAGGGCTGAGAAGCAGGGTGCTGCCGACGAGAATTGCACTCGCAAAAACCTGGAGGTTTGGTAGTTTACAAAACTACTGCGTTTACTTTTTCGCCACGGCAGCACACTGCTTCCCAGCCTTTTTCCTTTTCGTTAGGAACCCGTCTTTTCCTTCAACTCGATAACAAAGAGCTCGCCTTGCGGCGTCGTTTCTATTTTCGGCGTGTATCGCGTCTCGAAGCGATTGTCGATATCGTGCTTCACCAGGAACGCCCGCGCCGGGAGGAAGAATCCTCCTTTTGATAAACGCTTTATCTTCAGCGTTCCCTCTTCCTGCGCCGATACGAACTTAAAACCTATGGCACCAGCACTTCTGCTAGTATCGAAGTAGAGTTTGACGCCAGTTGTGCTCTCGTCACGGATTGCATCCGTGTATTTGCGCTCAAATCCTACGCTAATACCGAAACCGCCGCGCCCAATGCTTATCACTGGCGTGTATCGTCCTGATACTGGTTTGTATTCTTCGAAGGCCATGTGGGCAGTATATCATAGCGCCAGTTCATGCAACAGTAAGTGGTTTCACCTGTGGATATCTTTTCGCCGCCCACCCTCGCACGAAAACACGCCGGTGACGGCGTGTTTTCGTACTTTATTTATGTCAGTGGTATCACACTATGACGAGCGTCTCCTCGCCGAGCATGTCGGTTATTTTGACGGCTATCTTGGCAGAGGCGCGGGGGAGGTCGAGCTCGTAGGTGCCCTTCACCAGGTCTTGCTTCTTCTGCGGGATGTCGGTCGTGTGCACGTGGAACTCCTTGCCGTTGTAGTCGGGGTCAATCATCACGGTGTCGATCTGCGCGCGGAAGTCCTTGATGCGCTCGCCGAAGACGCTCCGATCGATCTGCATCCGCGCGAGGATGGTCGGCGAGAGGTACGACTCGATGGCCACGGTCGCTTTCTTCCCCGCCCGCTTGGCGGTGACGCGCGTTTCGGCCGGCGCGAAGGCGTGGATGCCGTCGCGCATGATGTCGCGCACCTCGATCCGATTGATCGGCGAGAGGCGCGCCTTCTCAGCGATGAATGCGTCGAGCGACGCCTCGGCCCCGCTCCCCACGAGCACGATGTTGCGCGCGTCGTCCTCGCGACGCCGCATCTCGCGTAGCGCCTCTTCGGCGTCGAGCTTCACGATCGGTCTATTCATCGGGACGAACTTCACGAGCCGGTCGCCGAGCGCGCCGTCGAAGTAGCCGTCGGTGGGCGTCTCGACGATGCCGTACTTCTGTATCGCGACCGTGCGCCACGCCTCTTCGCGCTGGAAGTCGTAGTTGTTGACGCGATAGGAGAGGATGCCCTCGTGGAGCTCGGCCACGGGCTCGGCGAAGAGGCTCCCGCCCCGGGCACGCTCGGCGCGCTGGTCGGTGACCACCTGCGCAAGGCGCTTGAGCGCGACCTGTACCGCGCCGCGATTGATATCGCAGCCGATCCAGCGGCGGCCGAGCTTCTGCGCGGCGGCGAGCGTGGTGCCCGAGCCCGCGAAGCAGTCCATCACGATCGAGTCTGGGTTGCTGCTCGCCTTCACGATCCGCTCGAGCAACGCCTCGGGCTTTTGAGTGGGATAATCGAGCCGCTCGCTATCAGTTGCCGCAAGTATGGGTTCAAAAATAACGTCCTCTATCTTTTTCCCTTCGGGATTGAAATAAGTCTTGCCGTAATAGACAGTCCCGTCAGTACGAACACGCTTGACGAGCGCATATCGTCCGCCCTCGTCCTCTTGGTTGTATCGCCCCATCTTCTGGTCGCTATATTCCTCGAACGTCTGGTTCCAAATCCAATTTCTTGTTTTTGAGTACCAAAAGATTGTCTCATGCGTTCGTTGAAACATTCCTTTATTTTCCGTTCCTCTAAAACCCTTGTCCCATATGATCTCGTTCCGAAAATTCTCCGCGCCGAAGACTTCGTCGAGCAAAAAGCGGAGCTGGTGGCTCTTGTGCCAGTCGCAGTGCAGGTAGATGCTCCCCTCGTCTGAGAGAAGCTCGCGCATGAGCTGGAGCCGCTCGTACATGAATTGCAGGTAGGTGTCGTTCTTCCATATGTCGGTGTACTGCGTCTCCTCCGAGAGCGACTGCCCGAGCCCCTCGAGCCGGAGCTTCTCGCCGCGTAGCTCGACCTGGCGCACGTAGTCGGCGCCCGAGTCGAACGGCGGGTCGATGTAGATGAGGTCCACCTTGCCGCGGAAGCCCTCGACGAGCAGCATCGAGAGTATCTCCTTGTTGTCGCCGTGCAGGAGCAGGTTGCGCCAATCTTTGGCGAGCGCTTTGTAGGTGGGGGTCGCGAGCGGCGCGGTGCCGTTCCACACCTCGGCGAGCTGGGCCGGATAGTGCGAGACCTTGGCGAGGGGCTGCTTCCCCACCCAGTAGAGCATCGGACGGCCCTTCACCCGGGCGACCGGCGCGGTCGCCGCGGGCTTCTTCGCGGC
>JAJYQV010000034.1 GCA_021794425.1 bacterium | reverse complement strand
GGTGCTCCGCTTCGCAAGTTAGATCTGGGTGCTCAGACGCTTTGCTTAGCACTCAGACCCTCTGGACCTTTCGCCCCGCGTGTCTTCACGCGGGGCTTTTGCATGTAAAATGGAAGGTGGTAGTAGGCGAGTACGAGGGAGATTACGGTTTCCTTCTGCCGAATCCAGTATCCATGCGTCCAGAGTCTTGCGGGTCACGGCTCGCACGAGCGTGTCGCATGCAGACTCTTCGAAAAACGAAGATACTTGGTGCAAAGTGCTCTGGCATTATGATGCCGAATACGATTCAAGCCGGAGAGTATTCGATGGCTGGTGGCATAGACGGCACTTTGCACATATCGTCCGGAACCGCGACGGCAACCTGAACGTGCCGTACCTCGTCGAGAACGATGGCAAGGTGGTGCTGAACTGGAACTGGCTCGACAACGACTGGAACAGCGACAATCCCGCGCTCCGCTTCGCAACTCTCTTCGTTCAAGATCCCGCTAACGCGGGGTCTTGTTTTGCCGTGCAAGCTGACCATACCAGCCCCCAAGCTGTCGTCCGGTGTCCTCAACCACCTCTGAGATTGCCGCGTACTTTTTTGTGTCAAGTGCGCGTGTTTCCCAAGCGACCATCAAAAGGACCCGGAGGGTATCGAGTTTTCGTATCGCGAGACGCACGTAGGGTTCTTTCTCTCCGCGCGGTAGGAAGCTCGCAGCGGCCATAGATTCTATTACTTCTACGAACAAATAATCAATGCGCTCCCCGAGGGAGTATCGTTTAGTCGAAGGGAGTGTCGGTTGATATTCTGACCACAAAAGGTACGCGCGTTTCGCGCGCTCAAGCACTGGCAAAAGCTGTCGGGGGGGGTACGCTTCGCAGCATGCCCCGCACGGTCCTCCGTCATGGATACGATGATATCATTTCGGTCGAAAACTTGCTTGCCGCATGGGCAGAGTTCTTACGCGGCAAGCGCACCAAGCGCGACATCCAGGAATTCGGCCGACCCCTTATGCGCAATGTCCTCGCGCTCCACCGCGAGCTCGCCGACGGGACGTACCGTCACGGCCCATAGCACTTCAAGATAAGCGACCCGAAACCGCGCGACATCCACAAGGCGAGCGTGCGCGACCGGCTCCTCCACCGCGCCCTCTATCGCATCCTCTACCCGTTCTTCGACCACACATTCATAGCCGATTCATACTCCTGCCGCGAAGGGAAGGGAACGCACAAGGCGATGGACCGATTTCGTGCCTTCGCGCGCCAAGTCTCGCAGAACGACACCCGCACTTGCTGGGTGCTCAAGTGCGACATTCGCAAGTTCTTCGCGTCGATTGACCAACTGGTGCTCCTCGCTCTCTTGCAGGAGCGCATACCGGACGAGCGTACGACTGCGCTCTTGCGAAGCGTCGTCGAGAGCTTTCATTCGACCGGGCATGGCAAAGGCCTCCCGCTCGGGAACCTCACCAGCCAGCTCCTCGTGAATATCTACATGAACGAATTCGACCAGTTCGTGAAGCACGAGCTCAAAGCAAAATACTATGTCCGTTACGCTGACGACTTCGTGTTCCTCTCGACCGACCCTGCCGAGCTCGAAGTGTGGCTGCCGCGGATTCGACTTTTTCTTATCAATCGCCTCAAGCTCGAGCTACACCCGACGAAGGTCTCGATTTCTACGCTCGCCTCGGGCGTGGATTTCCTCGGCTGGGTGCATTCCCCCGACCATCGCGTGCTGCGTACGAGCACGGAGCGGCGGATGCTACGCGCGCTTTCGGGCGAGCCGAGCGAGGCGACCGTCGCGTCGTATCGAGGGATGCTCGGGCATGGAAATGCGTATTCTCTCGAATGCTCGATACCACGAAAAGATACCGACCGTGGAGCGGCCGGTTCATAGTCTTAGACTCCGGAATCTTTTGGGTGGAGCGAAGTGTAGCGGAGGATGACGTCGCGCATCTGCTCGGGGCGCGGAATACCGTGCATGTGGAATTCATCGACCGTTCCGGCGCTCTGGACGGTGATGTCGCCGATGCCGAGGAGCGAGGGGAGGACGCCCTCAACTTCAGTCGTCACGTCCTGGACGCGCGAGAGGAAGAGACTCGACACCTCGCGATTGAAGAAGCCTGCCTGCTTGATGTCGACGATGCGCTCATTCGTGAGGATCCACACATTGAGGAAGTAGCGGGTGAAGGCGCCCCACGCGCTCGTCCATACCACGAGCAGCCAGGCGCCGAGCGTGGCGCGCGCGAGCGCCGCATGGTAGTCGAAAAGCGCTGCATAGGGCGCGGCAGGCGGCGCGAGCACGAGGAGCTTCGGGAGCGCAAAAGGGACGACGAGGAGGATGGCATAGGGCAAAAGCTCGGCAAGAAAGAGGAACCAGTGCTTGCGCGCTTGGAGTACGACGTGCTCGCCCGGCTCAAGTTCAAATTCTTTCATAAAATGAGAGCGCCCGAGAGCGCGTATGCTACGAGTGCGAACGAGATGAAAAGGTGTGCGGCGATTGCCGGGAAAGCGACCCACGAGGCGTGGGAATACTTGAGCCAGTGGTACACCGCGACGAGCGTGTAGACGGCCCAGAAAGCAAAGACCGCGTAGAGCGCCCAGACGACTATGACGCCTGAAGAAAGCCCGCCGGGAAGGTGCGAGAGCAGGGCCGTGGGCGGCGAGAACGCCTGGAGCGGTTGGTTGGGCATTAAGGGAATGATACTACGGGGGCGAAGAGAGACCAATAATATTGTGGAACAATATTATTACGCCGAACGAGCCCTCGTATGCTTACATACGATAATGCGCGGGGCGCCGTATTGGTCGGTGCGTACATCGGCCGCGAAGCCCCGAGCGGTAAACAGCGCGCACGCGGCGGCCGCGTGCGCGCTGTCGATCTCGATCCATGCCTCGCCGTCTGGAGCCAGGTGCTCGGCGAGCTCAAGCGCGATGCGGCGGATGACTGCGAGACCGTCGTCACCGGCAAAGAGCGCCTGCGCCGGTTCATGAAGGGCAACGCTCGGATCGAGCGTGCGGATAGAAGGGATGTAGGGCGGATTGGCGGCAATCACGTCGAATCGCATGCCGGGAAACGGCTCAAAAAGATCGCCGATGCGGATGTCGGTGCGGCTCTCGTCGAGACCGTTTCCGCGGATGTTTTTTAAAATAGTCGCTTCGTGTGCCGGGTCGATCTCGCCGAAAGAGACGCAGGCGCCCGGGAGCCGCGCGAGCGCGGCGCAGCCGATCGCACCCGAGCCGGCGCAGAGGTCGAGAAAACGGGTGGGAGGCTCCGCACGGGTGAGCGAGTTGAGAAGTTGTTCGGTCCACCACTCGGTTTCGGGGCGGGGGATGAGCGGGCGCGAGTCGAGGCGGATGGTGAGCCCGAGGAATGGCTGGTGCCCGATGACGTAGGCGAGCGGCTCGCCTGCGGCGAGCCGCTCCCGGTCTGCTTCAAAAGCCGCCGTCTTTCGTCCGCCGTATTTTTCCTCCAAGAGCCATTGCTCGTCGCGCGCCATATGAGCCATATGAAAGGAACGCTAGCACAAAACGGAGCAGCCCGCGCCGAAAGGCGCGGGCTGCTCCGTTCGAACAGCTCGGGGATTAGTATCCGCCGCGGCCGTAGCCGCCGTTCCCGCCGCCGAAGCCGCCTTCGCGGCGCGGAGGACGATCACCCTGCGGGCGAGCGAAAGAAACGGAGAGCGTGCGCCCGTCCATCTCTTTGCCGTCCCAACGGTCAATCGCCGCCTGCGCTTCCGCCTCGGTAGCCATCTCGACGAAGCCGAAGCCGCGCGAGCGACCCGTCATGCGGTCGCTGATAATGCTTGCGGAGACGACATTGCCAGCCTCGCTAAAGGCCGTCTTGAGGTCATCTTCCGTCGAACGATAGGGAATGCCGCCTACATAAAGCTTGTTTCCCTGTACTGATGCTGAATCCTGCTGATTATCCATGTGTAGATCTAAACCGGTTAATCTCGCCGCAACTGAACACGTGCCGTCTTTAAGGGAGCGGAGCGAAGCTCGGATACTCTGCGAGTAAAAACAGTATGCCAGAAATATGCTGAGAGCGCAAGTGGGGTGGGGATAACTCTCGGCAGCCAATTTTACGCGAGGCCGCGAGCAAGGGAGTTGATAAAAATAGGAAAAGAGGTATGGTAAGCCTGTCGCGCGGCGAGCGCGTTAAGCGCTCGCCGCGCGACAGGCCGTTTGCTCTTTCCACCTTAAAATAAGGAACTGCCAGATGAAAAAAATAAGCTTCAACTTGGCACCTCCCCGTACGGATCGTACGGATACGGATAAGAAAGAAGCCCACGCGGCATGCACGCGTTTTTCCGGTTCAAGCCAGCCGTGCATATGCCATGAGTGCCGCGAAGCCGTTCTGCCGCTCGCGCACTCCTATTGGCCCGGCTCCGCCGGGAAAAGGACGAAGCTTTTCTGACTTCGTCCGTCTTCTCATCAGCAAAGGCATCTCGATTCGTCGGGGTGCCTTTCATCTTTTCATCCGTCGCCCTGCGCACAGTCGCGCTAGGGAGGCATTGATAAAGACCACAAAAGAGGTATTGTGTATATATCGCGAGCTTTGCCGCCTTTCGGGGCGGCAAAGCTCGCGACGTGAGTTGCTCTTTCAACCTGAAAAAAGGAAAGCATCATGGAAGAAGACTACAGCCGCCTCTCTGGCGACATAGAAGAGGCCGCCCGGGAGAAAGCGATCAAAGGAATCCGCGCGTGGGCAGGCGAGCATCCGCTCGCCAATCCAGCGGATGCCGATGAATCGCCCGACCCGACCGAAAAAGAAGACCTGGAATGGATTGCCGACGGTTTCGCCTTTGCCCCTACGGGTGATCTTGGCGAGCCAACCGAGTGCCTCGGCTTCGCGTGCCCGGAGAAGTCGGAAGTCTGCGATGTCTGCAGGCTCTCGCGCGATAAGAAAAACGTCGTGTGGACTCCTCCGCTTCCGAGAGTGAGCCGCCATGACGCCATGTCCCGTCTCTATCTGTCGGCTCCGCCGTCTCGCGGCGCCCGGGCGAAAGCCGAGTCGCGGGCAGTGAGACGGATGCACCTCTGACCGCTTTTCTTTTTTTATTTGCAACCAAGACGCCCCTTTCCACGGGGCGTCCATTGTTTTTCGACTCCAGTGAAGGGAAAAAAGAGAACAGCTCGCAAGAGTAGCACAAAAACACGAAAACTTTCCTTGTCCATCCGGTTGACAACCAGCCCAAGCAGGCAGACGATACAAGTATCCATCGGCGGGGGCCGAGGCTTATCCATCTATAGAGAACGCCTATGAAAAGCTCGTCTGTTTCGATTCTCACAGCACGCACGACTCGCGTCGTCGCATTGTTCCTTTCTGTCTCCGCCATTGCTCTCGGCGGATTTTTTATTAGTCAGGCGTATGCCGGCGGAGAAGATCATATAACGGTCACGCAGCCGTCAGGCTACGTGCGCGGAGTCACCACTATCGCGTGGACGGACAACGCCACTACAACTGTTCCGAATCCCTTCCTGATTCAGTATTCAACAGACAACTTTAATCATGGTAACGAAATTACAACGTCTGGCAGCGCGGTACTCTCGGGTGACGTATATTCCGGAACATATGATTGGGACACGCGAACAAGTCCGCACGTAAACGACGGCTCTTACGAAGTGCGCGTAACTGATGCGCAAAGGAGCAATTTTGGCACGACTGCTTCGTTTATTGTCGACAACACGGCACCAACCACAACAATGGCGACCACAACCACGCCTGATCCTTCAACAGGCTGGTACAACAGAAGCAACACGGTATCAGATATTGTTCTAACTTGTTCCGATGCTGGTAGTGGCTGCTCAGTCATTCATTATCAGTGGGGGAGCGGTACTGTGCACAACGTCGCTGTCACTGGAAGTCCTGCAACAGCAACAATCGCTTCTGCAGACGTCCCTGAAGGAGATAACGTCCTCACGTACTGGTCTGAAGACAATGCCGTCGACAATAGTGTCCCTGCTGTACACAACGTCGAAGCCGCGCACTCGGCAGAGTTCAAGGTAGACACGCAGGCCCCCACCGTCTCTTCCTACACGCTCAACGGCCTCGCCGCCGACGCGTACTTCAATCCCGCGAATGCTTCGACCACGATCGCGCTCACCGCAAGCGAGCCGGTGACCTGGACGACCGTACGAATTCAAAGCGCAACAGACTCGTCGGTGTATCAGGATTTCCATCCTACAAATGACGGCCAAGCAACGACGACCATAACATGGAATGGTTCTTTGCACGGCGGTGGAACCGCAGCAGATGGTGGCTATGTCATCACATATAACATCAAGGATGCTGCTGGCAATACGACAAATACGGAACATAGCACGCCACTTTCGTCACCCGAAATAGTCGTCGACACGACGCCACCGACCATCACGCTCACGGCTCCTACAGACAAGGTCTACAAGGGCGCGGCAAACAGCGACACGACGCTTGACACGAGCGCGCTCAGCTTCACGTCGAGTGACACGAACCCGCTCACCTACACCTACTCGATTGACGGGAAGGCGACCACCACGCCGGTCGCAGCACACAACGACGGAACCA
>JAJYQV010000005.1 GCA_021794425.1 bacterium | reverse complement strand
GTATCGTTCGTGGTCATGAGCCTTGGCACCGGGAGCGACCTGCGCGATATCCGGAAGGTAATCGCGGAGACGTTCCGAGTCCTCAAGCCTGGCGGCCGCTTCCTGTTCTCGTTCTACAACCGCGACGCTCTGGTGTATCGGTGGGAATTCTTGCCATGGCAAGCTGGGCTTGCGGCGGCACTCAATATCCACCGAGATTCGCTCGATGTTCGGCTGTATGACGAAGACAAGGAGGAAGTCGTGCCGGTGTTTGCGCGGGCGTACACCAGAACGGAAGTTGCGGAGCTGTTCGCGCCGTATGAGGTCGATCTCGTCACGTATCCGACAATGAGCGCAGTGCTGCCGGTTGAGGTGTTGGGCAATGATGAGGTGCAACATGCCCTCGCCGATGCGGATGCGAAACTCGCGGATACCGATATGGGGGCGTACATAATCGTCACTGGCTCCAAGTGAGTTGAGCGACGTGCTTTTAACGAGGTTGCCAGATTCTGGGCAATCTCGTTTTTCTTTAAACAAGCCTTTTATTTATTCGATTGAATCTGAAAGATTCAGGATTCATTCCCATTTGGGATTTCTCGATGCGGGCCCACCAGGGGTCGAACCTGGGACGTCGGTTTTGGAGACCGAAATTTTACCACTAAACTATAGGCCCATAAGGATAGGGTAGCAGAAAGAAGGGTGGGGGAAAAGCCGCGCGCCGGGGAACGGCGCGCGGTATACTGTACCCATGCGTTCTCGCGCGTCCTTACTCGTACTCTTCCTCGCCATAAGCTCTTTGGCGCTGCCGCATTTCACGCATGCGGGCGGGATACCGTACTTCGGCCCCATTGTTCCTGAAAATATAAATCAGTGCGCCGCCGGTTGGTCGGCGCTTATTGTCGTCATCAATAACATCATCAGCTTCCTCATTACGATTGCCATCGTCTTTGTCGCGCCGATCATGATCGCGTACGCAGGGTTTCTTTACGTCGTGAACCCGCTCGATCCGGGCGGCATCAACAAGGCGAAGGGGATTCTCACTAACACCATCCTCGGCATCGTCGTGGCGCTTTCGGCATGGATGATCGTTGACGCCGTCATGGCGGTGCTTACACCCAACGGCCAGCCTTTCATGCAGAATTGGGCGAGCCTCGTCACGTGGAGCGGCGACCCCTGCTTGATTTCAGCCGGAGCGCTCCAGACGCTCAATCAAGCAAGCCCGAATTCAGGCGCGCTCGTGACGGGCGTGACGGCAAGCGGCAATGGCGCTTATGTGAACGGCAGTTCGGCGGCTCTCTGCAACACGTCGGCTTGCACGCCGGCATTCCTTCAGTCAGTCGGATTCAATTCGACGCAAGCGAACGTCATGTCCTGCATCGCGCTTACCGAAAACGGCGGCAACGCGACTGGCTGCAACGGCAACGCGTGCGGCACGTTCCAGATCATGCTCACGGTGAACAACCTCGTCGGGCCGGATTGCGGCGGGACGCTCTATTGCCCGAGTCTGTGCAAAGGGAATAATGGCGCCGCCGTTCAGACCGCGGCGTGCCAGCCGTGCGTGCAGGCGGCCAACAATCCGAAGTGCAACGCCGAGACGGCGCGATACCTGGTTAGCCGTTCTGGGTATGCGGATTGGACTCCGCCGAGATCAGATAATCAGAAATCAGCAGCTTGCGTGCAGCAATATTCCGGCAGTTAACTACAAGCACATGAACAAGACTCTCATTATCACCGTAGGGGCAGTCATCGTCATCGGGCTTTTGTCTCTTGCGTATTGGATTACCGGTTCTTCTCCCCAGCAGGCCTCGAGCAACCCTTCGGCGGTGCAAAACGCAGGGTTCCCCGTAGCCCCTTCGGTCGCAGGAGGTGTGGCAAGCTCTTCTACGGCACAAGGAGGAATCATCCCGGTTGCCGGTTCCGGAGGCGCGGCCATCCAGATGCTTGATTTCCTCAAGGACCCGACGACGGTGAAAGATCCGCTCAACCCCGGGTATTATTATCTCGGCTACCACCCATACGAAGGGGTCCCAGACCCGACCGCAACCGCAACGCCGCCCTACGTCATCGCCTATGAGAGCGACACGCAGTCTTTCAATATCACGCTCCTGCAAGAACCGATAGGGCCGGTGCGCGAGGAGATGCAGCAATACCTCATGGCGCATCTGGGCATCACGCAGGAGCAGATGTGTCAGATTAACTATATGGTTAGCGTGCCCTGGCGAGTCAATCAGCTGTACTCCAGCAAGAACCTCGGCTTCAGTTTCTGCCCGGGCGCGACGGCGCTGCCGAAATAGTTTCGTCGCGGAGCTTGCGCAGCCATGCTTTCTGGCGGCGGGCATAGTGCCAGAGTTTTGTCGAGAGAGTGGGGAGGAGCGAGTCTTCGGAGCGTTCGCCACGAAGGTATTCACCAACGATACGGTACTCAAGCCCGAGCTCAGTGAGACGCGCATCGCCTACGCGGTCTCGCGTGCGGCGCACTTCCTCGACGAGGCCGCGATCGAAAGCGCTCTTGAGTCGTGCGTCGATGCTGGCGCGCAATTCCTTGCGCGGCGGATCGATGACAATCCACTCGGTCTCGTAAGGAATTATATGTTTAACATTTAAATCTTGGCGCGGGGGAACGGAACCGAGGGACTCGATTATCTCAATCGCACGGATGAGCCGGCGGCGATTCTTCGGGTCGAGCTCGGCGGCGCGGCGCGGGTCGGCGGCGCGGACGCGCGCGCACAGCTCCTCGGTCGGGAGCTGCTCAAGCGCTTCGCGCAGCTCGGGGTTCTCATCTGCCCCCTCGGGGAGGCCGCGCAGGAGCGCGTCAAAATAGAAATGTGTGCCGCCGGCCAGTATCGGGAGCTTGCCGCGCGCCGAGATCTCTTCGATGAGGCGCGTGGCATCGGCGACGAAGTCGCCGGCGGAGTACCGCTCCTTCGGGTCGCGGATGTCGATCAGGTGGTGCGGGACCCCGCGCATCTCCTCGGCGGTGATCTTCTCAGTGCCGATGTCGAGCCCGCGATACACTTGCCGCGAGTCGACCGAAATGATTTCGCCGCCGCGCGCCAACCCTTCGGCGACCGCGCGAGAGGATTTGCCCGATGCGGTGGGACCGACTATGCAGAGGATTTTCGCGCCGGCGCCCGCTGCGCGGTCTTGCGTAGCTGCGGAAATAAAGGGTTCTCGTGGCGCGGTCATTGCGGCGATGGTATCATGCTCTCGAAGTAACCAAAAACGCTTATGAAAGAAACCAAAAGCAACTACTGTGAGCATTGCGGCGAGTTCCATGATCCGGTCCGCGACTATGTGTCGCAAGTGAAAGTGGGCGAGACGGTACCTGATTTCGAGTTTGAAGTGTTCCACAAAGGAGAAGTCAAGACGATGAGTCTCTCGCAGCTGCGCGGGAAGTGGGCGATTCTCGTCTTCTATCCGGCAGACTTCACGTTCGTCTGCCCGACGGAGCTTGAAGAGCTTGCACAGCTCTACCCGAAGTTCCAAGAGCTCGGCGCGGAGATCATCTCCGTCTCGTCCGACACGGTCTTCACGCACAAGGCGTGGCACGATACGTCGGAGGGCATCAAGCAGATCACTTACCCGATGGCGGCGGATCCTTCTGGCAAGCTCGCCTACGCCTTCGGCGTCCTCGTCGAGGGTGGGGAAGCGGAATTCACGCCGGACGAAGGGCTCGCGATGCGCGGCACCTTTATCATTGATCCTGCCGGGACGTTGCGCGCGATGGAGGTCAACGATAACTCGATGGGTCGCAAGGGCTCAGAGACGCTGCGTAAGCTCCAGGTCGCCCAGTTTGTGGAGACGCACAAGGGCAAGGTGTGCCCGGCGTCGTGGGAGCCGGGTGATGACACGCTCGAGCCGGGTCTCGACCTGGTCGGCAAGCTCTAGGACGCGCTCGATATAGCAGCAAAAAGCGCGCGGGCCTTTGGCCCGCGCGCTTTTTGCTGCGCACAGCAGTGGGCGAGGAGGGAATCGAACCCTCAACCCTTGCGGGACGGGATTTTGAGACCCGCGCGTATACCAATTCCGCCACTCGCCCGTTTGTGTACAGTAGCATTTTTGCGTTCCGTTTTCACCATGCTAAAATCTTTTCATATCACGAACATGAACGAGGATGCAAAATATATTCCGACCAAGTATGACTCGGTCTTCTGGATTGATGTCGATCGCATTTCGCCGAACCCGTATCAGCCGCGCAAGGAGTTCAGCGAGGACGGGCTGAAGTCGCTCGCCGAGAGCATTCGCCAGTATGGCGTCTTGATGCCGCTCGTCGTCTCGCGCACGGACGTGGAGAAGCCGGATGGCGGCCTTGAGAGCCTCTATGAGCTTGTCGCGGGCGAGCGGCGTCTGCGCGCGTCGAAACTCGCGGGCCTCAAGCAGGTTCCGGTCGTCATCCGCGAAGGCGACAGCAATCTCACCAAGCTTGAGCTCGCGATCATCGAGAATCTTCAGCGCGAAGACCTCAACGCCATCGATCGCGCGAAGGCGCTCCAGAAGCTCATCGACGAGTTCGGCATCTCGCACGCCGAGACGGCCGCAAAGATCGGCAAGAGTCGCGAGTACGTCTCCAACAGTCTCCGCCTGCTCGGACTCCCCGCGCACATGCAGGACGCTATCGTGGCGAAAGAGATCAATGAGGGCCACGCCCGCCCGCTCCTCGCGCTCACTAGCCGCCCCGCAGAGCAGGAAACGCTCTTCAAAGAGATTATTCTGAAACGCCTCTCGGTGCGCGCGGCCGAGCGCATCGCGCGCTCCATCGCGCAAGAGCGCGTGCGAAGCTACCATCGCAAGACGCGGGAGATCGTCGATCTCGAGAAGTCGCTCACCGAGACCTTGGGCACACGCGTCATTATTGAGACGAATGCCGAGGGAGGGCGTCTGCTCATCGACTTTTTCTCGCCCGACGACCTGCAGCAGCTCGTTGACGCGCTTGCCGCTGAACAGAAAGTCAAATCCGACAGAGAAGGAGTGGCGGTCGTTGCCGCTGAGGAAAAGTCTTTCCCTATTTTCCCGAACACTACCCAGCTCTCAAGCGACCCTGTTACGCCTGCGGCGCCTGAAGAAACGGAAGAGGCTCTCGACGACAGCGAGCTGTACGCGGTACGCGGTTTCTCAGTCTAGCGTCTGCTCCAAACCTCTTTAGTCCGCCCCTCGCTCGGGGAGGGTTTTGAGACAGGCTCTAGTTTTTTGCGCGGAAGGCTCTTTGGCCGAGCAGGGTCAGGCTCTCCTGGCTTTGCGTGTCTGCCGCGCGCGGCGGCGTGGTTTCGTCTGCTCGGTCATGCCGAGCGCGGTCTTGATGTGTCGTCGCGCGAGCGACGTCCGCACGATATCGAGCCACTTCGCCGAAGGGTGGGCGGAATCGCGGCGCATAATCTCGACGATGTCACCGTTGTTGAGCGGCGTATCGAAGGCGACGAGCTTGTCGTTTACTTTCGCACCCTGCAGGTGGTCGCCGAGATCGCTGTGTATCGCATAGGCGAAGTCGATCGGCGTCGAGGTGGCGGGCAGATCGATCACGTCGCCCTGGGGCGTAAAGACGAAGACGCGATGCGAGAAGAAGTCTTCTTTGAGCCCCTCGACGAACTCTTCTGAGCCGGCCGAGCCGGCGTGCGCCTCGGCAAGCTCGGCGAGCCAGGGAGGAATCTTTGTGCCCGGGCGCATTTCTTCGTCTCTTTTTGCCACCCTCATGAGGGAGGGGATGAGCGAACGCCAGGAGAACGAGAGCGCGGAAAAACGGCTTTTCTGCGTCTCTTTGTCGAGTTTCTCGATACTTTTCCCCAGCTGCTTGTACGACATGTGCGAGGCGATGCCGAACATCGCGTGCCGGTGCATCTCTTCGGTGCGGATCTGGACTTCGACGATGCCCGCTTCGGGCGTGACGACGGTCGTGTGGAGCGACTGGTAGCCGTTGGGCTTCGGGAAGGCGATGTAGTCCTTGAATTCGCCCGGCAGCGGCTTGTAGAGCGCGTGTACCGCGCCGAGCGCCGTGTAGCAGTCCTCAATGGAAGACACGATGATGCGCAGCGCCGCGATATCGTGGATGAGGCTGATGTCGTCCTGCTTGCGCCGCAGCTTCTGGTGCAAGCTCCAGAGGCCTTTCATGCGGATGTCGGTTCGGAAGCCCGGCAAACCTTTTTTTGCGAGTTCGCGTCCGAGCTCTTTGCGTACTTTTGCCAGTCCGGTCTCGGTCTCCTTGGTCTTCAGCTTGCGCACCTCGGCGGCATGCACGGCCGCGTCGGGGTCGATGAACGGAAAAGCGAGGTCTTCAAGCGCGCTTTTCATCCTCCCCATGCCGAGACGGTCGGCGATGGGCGCGTAGATCTCGACGGTCTCAAGCGCGATGCGGTGGCGCTTGTGCTCTGGCACGTGCTCAAGCGTCTGCATGTTGTGGAAACGGTCGGCGAGCTTCACGATGAGCACGCGGATGTCGGAAGCGGTCGCGACGAGGAGGCGGCGGAGGCTCTCGGCATGGCGCTCGGCGCCGCGATACTTGTGCGTGCCGAGCTTGGTCACGCCGTCGACGATGAAGAGGAGCTCTTTGCCGAACTCCCGCTCCATCTCTTCGCGGGAGACGCGCGCGTCCTCGATGGCGTCATGCAAGAGGCCTGCCGCGATGGTCGTCGCATCCATGCCGTACTCGGCGAGGATTTTTGCCGTCGCGGCGGGGTGGATGAAGTAGGGCTCTCCCGAGTAGCGGGTCTGCCCTTCGTGCGCTTTTTTCGCATAGGCGTAAGCCTTCTCGACGAAGGCGACATCTTCGGGCGACGGCGCGCGCATTGTCCCGATAATTTCCTTGACGGACACCATGCGCACAGTTTACGGTATGGGAGGGTTCGCGCAACACTGCGCGGAAAGTACACGG
>JAJYQV010000016.1 GCA_021794425.1 bacterium | reverse complement strand
GGCGGGAGGGAGAGGCCGGCGGCGTGGGCGGGGGGCGCGGCGCTGAAAGACGCCGCGAGGAGGGCGAGGAAGAGGAAGGAGCGCGCGGAGGCGCGGAGCGCCGCCGCACCGAAGGGCGCGGCGAGCGGAGCGAGCCGCGTTTTCCACAGATGCGTTGACTTTTGTAACGTGTTCATATACTGTATGTCATACAGCGTTCCCTTCGGGGGACTCCGAGGAACCCCGCCCTGTGCGGGGTTCCGATTTTTTAAGGTATCCCCTCAATCGGTCGACGATCGTGTCGAACTCTTTTGCAGGCATCTTATACATGCGCCGTTGCAGCCGTTTCGCGCTTATCAGCCGCATCTGCGCGACCAGAGCAGACACTGCGTGCCCGTTCGGGTCGGTAAAATTATAGCAGAAATCAAAAGCACGCTGTTTCGACGAGAGCGGGACCACCCAGTACATCTGATTGTTAATCTTCGCGACGATAAGGACCGGACGTTCAAACTGTGCCATGCTGCCGTCCTCCTCAAAGCCGACATTCACCCCGAGCGCGCACATCCACACCCAGCGTCGAGACGCTGCAAACGCATGCGTCGGCGATGCGTCCTCAATCCGCTTCTTCTTTATATTCCATCTGTCAAAATCTTTTTGCATGTCCCATACACTATAGCAATCAGAATGCCCAGGAGGCGAGGGGCGCCGCGAAGAGGGCGCGGCAGAGCCGCGCCCTCTTCGCGGCGGTTGTCCCCAGATGCGTTGACTTTTCAGGTGTGTTCATATAGTATTGCTTTTGTCAGACCTCTCCCCCGGCCGCAAGGCCGGGGGGGATCGTTTTATAAGCGACATGCTCCTCGAATTTATTGAGGTTCACATATTTCGCGCGCTCGATGAGTTCTCTCGCTATGTGATGCTTCGCGGATACGACAAAGACCCGTTTGCCCGCTTGTTTGAGCAGATCGAGCAGGTACGCGAAGTCAGAATCACCGGAGAAAAGCAGGCATACGTCAAAATCTTCTTTCAATCTGAACGCATCGAGCGCGAGCTCGACATCAAGATTCCCTTTCCACGCGTAGGTGTCCCGCGCTGTCCGTATTTTTTTGACTTCTTTCGCCGTCACGACAAAGCCGAGGTCTGCGAGCTTGTCCAAAAAGCGCTCTTGTTTCTCGTCGGCACCGACCTTGCCGGTATAGAAATGAATTGCAGTCAGCTTCGTCTCGCTCTCGAGATACGCTTTGAGCTTTTCATAATCGACACGCCAACCGAGCGTCTTCTGGGAATATAAGATATTCGCCGCATCGATGAATACTGCTACTCTGCCCTGTATGTCGTATCTTTTAAACATACTTCATCATATCATCGATACTCTTACCCGGGGCGCGGCGCTGAAAGACGCCGCGAGGAGGGCGAGGAGGAGGAGAGCGCGCGCGGCGAGCGGAGCGAGCCGCGTTTTTGCAGGGCGCGCGGCGAGCGCGGCGGCGCTCGGCGCTGTCCACAGAGCGATTGACTTACTGTACTTGCTCATATATCATGTCTTTACACATTGGCTTCGGCCTCCGAGGAACCCCGCCCCGTGCGGGGTTCCGTTTTTACTATTGCATCGTGTATTGCTGCGACAAAGCCAGCGAACACATCCTCAGGCACAGTGCCGATCTTACGGATGAGACGGCGGTTGTCATACGCACGCATTTGCAACACGAGCGCATCATTTTCGATATCACCCACCACGAAGCGGAATCGAAATGCCACAGCGTCTTTGGTTTTGGTCGTAAGCGGGACGCCCAGGAATAGATCTCGGGTAAACCGGCGGATTATAACGACCGGCCGACTGAAGTCGTTCGTCTGTGAGTGCTGCTCCGAGCCGACATTGACGCCGATTGAACACCACCATATCTCTCGCTCGTGGAAATCCGGACGACGCTCGCCCTGGTCGAGTCTTTTCTTCTTCTTATTCCATCGGTCGAAGTCTTTCTCCATATGCATACTATACGCTATACGATTTCCGAGCCGCTGCGAATCGCGACGTGCGCATGGACGCAGCGGAGAGGAGCTGCGCCGCGAGGAGGGCGAGGAGGAGGAGAGAGCGCGCGGCGAGCGGAGCGAGCCGCGTTTTCCCCAGAGCGATTGACTTCATGTTTCGGTTTGGTATCATAGCGATGTATCTCTAGGAAAGGCACTGCTTAAGGTTCTGTCCTTGGGCGGTGTTTTTCTTTCTTATATTCTAACTTGCCCCGCAGCTCGTTCATAAACCATATCTTCTCTCTGGCGGTCTGCTTGAGAAGACTCGAGCAGTTCTTGATGTCCGGGCTTAACACTATCTCTAGCTTGCGGTCTTCATAGAGATACTGCACGAGCGAGTAGAAATCCCCGTCACTGGAGACAATGACAGCTTTGTCATACTCGGTTACTTCACGCGCCGCGAGCAGGACGAGGTCGGCGTCTATATTCCCTTTTATTTCTCCGTCCGCATCGGGTATCGTCGGCTTGAACTTCAGGATAAATCCGGCTTCTTGCAGAGAGTCATAGAGCGACTGATTCAACGCGACGAAACCGATAAACATATATGCTTTCGTGACGCCATATTTTTCTTACAGGTAGACTCTGAACTTCCGATAATCCAATTTCCAGCCGAGCTTCTTGATGCCGAGATTCAGGTTCTGACTGTCGATGAAGGCATAGTTGTTGGCGAGTTTTCTCATACTCAACTTATGGTGCGACCGAGGCTGTGGGAGAGAAGAGGAGCGCGTGCGGAGCGCGCGGAGGCGCGGAGCGCCGCCGCGCCGAAGGACGCGGCGAGCGGAGCGAGCCGCGTTTTCCACAGAGCGATTGACTTGAGGTGCATGTTCATATAGTATACCCAGACAGTTGGCTTCGGCCTCGTCCCCGCAAGGGGCAACAGTGGAAAGCGCTTCAGAATAACTCTCTGAGGCGCTTTTTCAATTCTTCAAACTCCTGCTTATAGAGGAACCCAATCTTCTTAAGCAGCCTCCGCGTATCGATGACGCGAAGTTGAGAGATATTCGCTTTCGCAGGACTGCCTTGCACCAGCCCGACTTCTACGCGAAGCGGATGCTCTCGCGCGGATGTCGTAAGCGGAACGACAAGACAAGCATCCTTGCCGAAGGGACGGATGATGACACAGGGCCGTACGTATTTCTCGCCTTTTCCGTCCTGCTCGGTACCCACGTTTACACCAAGCCTGCACCACCACACCTCACGCACGGTGTACAAACGAGCTTTTCCCGCATCAACGCGTTTCTTGTACTCATTACCACCGATCAAAGTCCTTCTCCATAGTCATAAGTCATACTGCACGGCATCAGAATTGCCACGAATCAAGCACGTTTGAAAACGCGACAGACGAGTCGGCCGCGGCGCTCACCTGGTAGAGGCGCTTCTCGTAGAGGAACCATGCCTCGGAGCTGTTCCCTATCGAGGAATTCGCGCTTTTGAAGACGACCGCCTGCGCCGTGCGGCTGCCCTGCCCCACCGTGCGCGTAGAAACGTCGGCCATATCGAGCTGCGGCAGGTCGTGATGGATGCGCGCGGCGGTGAGCACGACACTCTCGTCAAACGGAGTCACGAGCACCTGGAGGCCTTTCGACCCCTCGTCTTCCTGTAGGAGCACTGTCTCGCCGGAGGCGTCGTACGGCGAACCGAATGAACTGATGGTGAAGCCGGCGGGATACGCGAACGAAAAGCCGGTCGAGGCGTCAGTGTATTTTTTCTCGCTCGGCGAGAGCGCCGTCACCGACTGCCCGGGGCCAAGAGCGGAGGAGGTCGAGGGAGCAACGGCCGACGCCGAGAGCGCCGCGCCGGAGGACGCTGCGGGCGGGCGATGCATGAAGAAAAAAGCGCCGCCGAGCGCGACGGCGAGCGCCGCGCCGACGCCGAGCCATTTAGATTTTGATGCTGTGCGGCCTCTTTCTGTCATTGTTATTTTGAAAGCCGTATCTCGAGCGTGGCGCCGACGGCACGAGAGAGCCGCGCTGCGAAATCGAGGGTCGGGTTCGTGCGCCCCGACTCGAAGCGCGCGATGGCCGACTGCGTCGTCCCCGCACGCCTTGCAATCTCTGCCTGCGTCATCCCTTTCTTGATCCGAGCGTCGAGCATCGCATTGATGAGGGTGTATTTCGGCGCGAGCGCGTCGTACGCTTCTTTAAAGCCAGGGCGCGCAAACATTTGGCGCTTCACCTCATCGAAGCTGACGAAATCTTCTTTAGTGATTTTTTTCTTCATAGGGTATGAGTATAGCATATACGCTATATGTCGCAATAGAGGTGGGGACGTTCGAGAGCAATCTTAATGTCCCGCGGGTCAAGGTTCGGTTTCTGTTTCTTCATGGCGACCAGAAGCACAACTTCCACACTGCAAAATCCATAGAGCACGCGGAACGCGGGTCTCCCATGAACGCGAAGCTCGTACAATCCATTTCCAATCGGTTTTGAAAGCGGCATTGAGATAGTGTGGCCGCGCTGCCTTAGCACTTCGATGAGGCGATACACGTCAGAAGCCTCTTCTTCGTCAAGCTTGTGGAGAAAAGCGAGAACAGCTGGGTGATAGTGCATTTTCATACCTTATGTAGCGGGCGTGGATGAGGCGGTCGAAGCGGTAGTCGTCGCCGTGCTCGTCGCCGTGCTCGCCGCAACGACGGAAACGACGCGGGAGACGTGCCCCTCGTTCCCTGCGGCATCGGTGACCGAGTACGTGAGCGTGTAGAGCCCGGGGATCGCCGCGTCGACAGCGCCCGTCTCTTTTATCGAGTTCGTAAGGTCGCCGTCCACATCATCAAGCGCGGTGGCACCCGGGTCGGTGAAGGTGCCGCCCGCCGTAAGCTGCATCGCGGCTGCACCTTTGAGCGTCACTACGGGCGGCGTCGTATCGGCGGCGGGCGGCGTGCTCGTCGCGATGATGATCGGAGCGGTCGTCGAGGCAACCGGCGTTACCGAAGATTGAGTCGATGAGGTCGAATTTGCGCTTCCGCCGCTCGCTCCGCTCGCGGCGCCCGTGCTCACCGTCCCATCCGGATTCCCCACGATGACGCTCCGGAGCGCAGTCGTGCTATTCCCTGCCCCGTCGGTCGCCTTGTAGGTGATGATGTAGGTCGTCGGGCTCGCGGTGCTGATGGTCGACGAGGAGACCTCCTGCTGTGTCCCGTTCACGAACGTAATGTAGGGGTCGGTGCCGTCGACAGAATCGACCACCTGTACACCCGGCTCAACGAATGTTCCGCCGACTGAGAGGTGTACGGGATTATCGCCAAGCAGCGTAATGATCGGCGCAACCGTGTCGAGCCCCGCACTCGCCGAGCTGCCCGCAACCGACGAACTCGGGAACGACCCGTCGGCCGCCGGGGTCGCTATCTGCCCTCGCGTCTGCACGAAGAAGTAGTCAAAGGAGACATCGCTTGTCTGCGGCACAGAAAGCATGACGCGGAAAGAACCGCCAGTTTTGTCGCTCACCCACCAGCTCCCCGTCACCTGCGAATTGAACGTGATGAAAATCTTCGTCGAGGGCACAACGAGCGCGTTTTTCACGAGTGCGACGGTATTGCCCTTGAGGATGGTCACGCTGCCGGCGCTCGAGTCTCCGTTCGCATCAGTGCTCGCGACAAGCTGGCGGAAGACGAGCGTATTAAACTGCGCGACGCCCTTTTGGATAAGCGCGCCGAAACCAGAGAATGCACTCGCGAGCGTAGAGCTCGAGAAGGTTATCGGCGATCCGCTCGCGACACTCACGGCGCCGCTCTCGAGCTTCGCGACGCGCTCCTCAAGCGAGGTGACGCGCGCACCGAGGGTTGCCTGGCGCGCGGCGAGCGCCTGCACGCCCGAGAGCGTGAAGGTCGCGAGCTTGTAGAGATCGACCCCCTTCCCGTCGGGCGAGAGGATTTCCGGCGCGATAGTCTGCGCATCTTCCGCGATAAAGCCGAGGCGGAGCGGATCGTTCTGATTTTCAATCTTGTAGTGATAGGTCGCTATCTTCAGCTGAAGGAGCTGGTCGAGCATGCTGTCGGTCGTGCTCGCGTCCACGTAGCTGACATCGTCCTTGGCCGAACGCGTCGAGGTGTTCACAAAGGCGATAGCGCCGACGTCGCCGGCGACCGTGAGCGTGTGGTTCGGCGTCGTCGTGCCGATGCCGACGTTGCCGTTATCGAGGAACGTGACGGTAGTGGAGCCGAATTGATTTTTCAGATTCAGGGTCTGTATCGGGTCGGTGTACGGACCCTCCGTGAATCGAAAATTATTCCCGAAGATGAGGTCACCCACGTATGAGTTCGTGGCGCGGAGCGTGCCCATGACATAGAGATTGTTCTGCACGGTTGAGGTACCCACCCCGCCGATGTACGCGAGGCCGTTGACCGCAAGCGTGGCCGAAGGCGAGGTGGTGCCGATGCCCACAGAGCCGGTTGAGAGCGTCGCTCCCTCCCCATTGATACCGGTGCCGAAGATGAGATTGCCGATGTTGAGCTGATTGGAGCCGTTGATTGAGGGGAGAGCGACATCATAACCGATCGCGATGTTGTTACTGCCCGTCGAGGTCGTCGAAGCAATATGCGCACCGAGGAAGATATTCTTGGCACCAGAGGTGACACCGTAGCCAGAGTTGTAGCCGATGAGGGTGTTGTAGTCGGAACCGGTGGCGGCAGAGTAGCCGGATTGGTAGCCGAGGTAGGTGCCGCCTTGGTTGGAGTAGCTAGCGGTGCCTTGGGCGGCACTATAGCCGATAGCGGTAGAGGAGGTGGCGGAGGCGTTGGAGTTGAGGGAAAACGCTCCAAAGGCGGTGTTGGAGTTGCCGGTGGTGTTGTAGTAGAGGGATTGGAAACCGGAGACGGTGTTAAGACCACCGGTGGTGTTCGCGAATAGGGCGCTGAGGCCGGTGGCGGTGTTGTATGAGCCGGTGGTGTTGAAGGAGAGGGCGGAATCGCCGGTGGCGGTGTTTCGGAAGCCGGTGGTGTTGGAGTAGAGAGCGGAATTGCCATTAGCGGTGTTGGAGAAGCCGGTGGTGTTGGAGTAGAGAGCGGAATTGCCATTAGCGGTGTTGGAGAAGCCGGTGGTGTTGGAGTAGAGGGATTGATAGCCGGAGGCGGTGTTGGAGGAGCCGGTGGTGTTCGCCTGCCCTGCTTGATAGCCGGTGAACGTGTTGTATCCTCCGCTCGTGGTTGAGGTGCC
>JAJYQV010000017.1 GCA_021794425.1 bacterium | reverse complement strand
GTCGCCGCAGTAGTGAAAGACGAGCGCCACCGCCCGCGCGAGATACTTGGCGCCCGCGTCGCCGGCATTTCTGAAGCTGACGCCGTCCTCGCAAACGCCGAGGCGCATCGCTTCTCGCTCGCCAAGCACCGCGCTGCGCGAACGCGCGGCTTGCGCGCGGGGTAATGGAGGACGCACGGACTATTTGACATACAGGGCGCGCGGTGGTTTCCTCGAGGAGGAAGACAGGGCGACCTGTCCGGCAGATTCAACAACCACAGAGGAGAAAGGGAATGGGCAGAATCTTTTTTGCTGCGCTTTTTGTGAGCGCAGTGCTCTCGGCCTGCGCGCTCCAGCCGCGCATGTATGCGGCGCGTACGGCTCTGGAGGCGTGCCGCGACCTTATGCGCGAGGCGGGCGTGCCGGAAACCAACGCGCGTTATGACCGGCTCGCCAACGAGTGCCGGCGTACGGTGGACCGTGCGGAAGCGGAGGGCGGCATCGCGCTTCCGCCCGCGTATCGCACGGACCAACCGGCACCGGCTTTTTGCAATCGGTACGCCGATGCGCGGGTCGGCGCACTCCCGCGCACGGCGCATGACGGCGCGTACCGAGAGCTCATGAGAAAGCTCCTTCGCGACGGGTGCAGCGCGAAGATGAGGAGCGCGGGAAAATAGTCTTCTCTTATGCGGGGTGTTTCGCCGGCGAATTCTTATTCGCCGGCGTTTCTTATGTATACTGTACGCATGCAAACTATCGTCGGGATACTGCGCGGCGGGCCATCGCGCGAGCACGAGGTCTCGCTGAAAACAGGCGCGGCCATGCTCGCGAACCTTCCTGAAAAGCGTTTCGACGCGCGCGACATATTCATCGACCGGCAGGGCGTGTGGCACGTGGCCGGGCGCCCTGTCGAGCCCCACCGCGCACTGCGGCAAATCGATGTCGCCCTTATCGGTCTGCACGGCGAGTATGGCGAGGACGGGCAGGTGCAGCGCCTTCTTGAGCGTTTCGGCGTGCCCTATGCTGGAGCTGATCCTTTCGGTTCATACCTCGCGATGCACAAGCTCATGGCGAAGACACGCGCGCAAGAAGCCGGCGTGCTCACGCCGGCATTTCGCCACCTCGAACGCGGAGCGGACACAGAAGCGGCTGCCTACGAGATTACCCGAACGCTCCCGCAGCCCGTGGTGGTGAAGCCTGTCGGATGGGGATCGTCCATCGGCGTCTCGGTCGTGGGCGGCTATGCGCCCCTGCGCTCTGCGCTCAACGATCTCTTTGCGCTCGGTGCCCCAAGCATCCTGGTCGAAGAGCATATCCGCGGCAGGGAAGCGACCCTCGGCATCGTCGAGGGTCTGCGCGGCGAAGCGCTCTATGCGCTGCCTTCGGTCGAAATAATCCCGCCTGCGGGGAGCTTCTTTTCGTATGACGCGAAGTATTCCGGCGCGACGCGTGAAGTCTGCCCCGGCAATTTTTCGCGCGTAACGACAGAAGAACTGCGGCGCCTCGCGCGCGTGATGCACCGCTCGCTCGGATTGCGCCATTATTCCCGAAGCGACTTCATCGTCGCACCAAAGGGCGTTTACTATCTCGAAACCAACACCTTGCCCGGCCTCACGCCCGAGTCGCTCATGCCCAGGTCGCTCGCGGCCGTCGGCGTGCCATTTCCCGACTTCCTCGCGCATCTGGTCAATCTCGCGCGTTCGCGCTAATATGTGCCGAATGGGCCGTTAGCTCAGTTGGTAAGCTTTTTGAGAATTTTGGTGGGCCGTTAGCTCAGTTGGTAGAGCACCTCATTTGCAATGAGGGGGTCGCAGGTTCGAATCCTGTACGGTCCACCAAAATTCTCAAATGCTCAAAAAGCTTTCTGCTGCGTCGCTCGGCTAGAACTGGCGCGCGGACGCGCCGTTCGCCTTCGCTCCTTGCAGTAGAGCACCTCATTTGCAATGAGGGGGTCGCAGGTTCGAATCCTGTACGGTCCACAACCAGCTCAGTTGGTAAACTTGTGCCTCGCTCCACTCGGCAAGGTTTCAGATTCTCGGCATATTCAGTCCCGTGATACAATTTGAACTATGTTCAATGTCCCCTCGAAAGGGTTGCATTTCCTCTTAACCAAAAACATATGGGTGCTCTTTCCGTTGGCGTTTGTAATATTCATGACATTCAATCTGTCCGCCGACTCATCCATCAACATTCAGTTATTTACTGGTACAGGTACGAATGACTTTTATCTTTGCCATCGATGGAATATGCCTTTTTCTCTTGATCCCCTAGGCTTGTACACGACAAGTTACAAAATCGATCGAGCGGATCCCTGCTACCTTCACGTAGGCTTGAAGACGTTCCAAGCGCCATGGGTAGGACCCGTACTGATGTTGGCAAACGAAGCTCTCAAAGCATTACTTTCTACGGGAGTCCTCCTCTCGTTGCTGTTCTTGTATCGACGCTGGAAAGCGAAGGGGCCATCTCCCACCTCAAGATAAACCGACGACGAGACCCTCAGCATTTGAATCCCTGGAGGACGCCTCGAATAGACCGGCGCTAAGATCTCATTTAGAAAACAAGAAGTGCCCTTGTGGTAGGGGTCGCAGGTTCGAATCCTGTACGGTCCACCAAAAAACGACCCCGCCATTGCAGCGGGGTCATTGCTAAAGGACAAACAGAAGGTCTACAGAACCTCGGCGGCACGATCGGCAAGCCGCGACCGTTCACCGCGCTGCAGCGTGACGTGACCTGAGTGTTCCCACCCCATAAAGCGGGTGACCACATACGTCAGTCCGGAGCTCCCTTCGGTCAGATACGGCGTGTCGATTTGAGCAATGTTGCCCAAACAGACGATCTTTGTGCCGGAACCTGCACGCGTGACCAGTGTCCGTACCTGCTTCGAAGTGAGGTTCTGTGCCTCGTCGAGGATGAGGAACTTGTTGATGAACGTCCGTCCGCGCATGAAGTTGAGCGACTTGATTTTCACTCTTGAGCGGATTAGGTCCTGGGTCGCAGCGCGCCCCCACTCGCCGACCTCATCGTCGGTCCGGTTCAGCACGTCCAGGTTGTCTTCCAGGGCGCCCATCCAGGGAGTCATCTTTTCTTCTTCGGTACCGGGTAAAAAGCCAATGTCCTCCCCCACCGGCACGGTCACTCGGGTCATGATGATCTCCGAGTAGGTCTTGCGCTCCAGCGTCTGCTCCAGGGCGGCGGCGAGGGTGAGCAGGGTCTTGCCCGTACCCGCCTGGCCCAGCAGAGTAATGAAGTCGATCTCAGGGTCCATGAGCAGGTTGAGGGCAGCATTTTGCTCCGGATTACGGGCCGTGATGCCCCACACCGCGTTCTTATGGTGAGTGTAGTCCGTCACGGTCGCGAGCGTGACCCCTTTGACAGGGTCGCACTTGACCACCCGGGCGTAGAACGGTTGCGAACCTCCCGAATCTTGGAAAAGAAACTGATTTGGGAGCATACTCTCTGCCAGCTTGCCATGAAGGGTGTAATAGGTCGTGGCTCTTTTTTTCCACGACTCCAGACCGTTCCCGTTCCTTGACCAGAAGTCTGGAGGCAACTCGAGAATCCCTGTGGGGAGCAGGTCGGTGTCCTCCAACACCTTGTCGTTCAGATAGTCCTGCGCTTTGAGTCCGAGTGCTCGTGCCTTGATGCGCATGTTGATGTCTTTCGACACCAGGACGACCAGTCGATCAGGGAACTTCCCTTGCAAATGTTTTACGACCGCCACTATCTGGTTGTCGTTTTTTCCTGCAAGGAGCCCGTTGGATAAGTCATTCGGAATCGCCTCAGTCTGCAAGAAGAGCCGGCCGGTTGCGAGACCTTTTGAAGGTCCGTCGAGCCTGACGCCCCCCTCAAGGGAGACAGCGCCCGTGACGATTTCGTCCAGCATGCGTGTCGCTTGGCGCACATTCCGGGCAATCTCCTCATGGCCTCTTTTGTGGTTGTCGAGCTCTTCGAGCACTGTTATCGGAATGAAGATATCGTGCTCTTCGAACCGGAACAGGCACGTCGGGTCGTGCATGAACACATTCGTGTCGAGCACGAACATCTTCTGTGTGAGGCGCTCCATCATGCCCCTTAGCACTCCATTTTGAGTGGCTGAGGGCCGGGGAGCGGCCTTTCCTTTTTGGGCGCCTGGAAGCTTGGCTTTACTGGCCATTTTGTTCTCCTTGTTTCTGGTTTCTGGTTAGGGGTTAAAAGAGCAAAAACTACCCGCTCCAAGAAGTACGGTACGCGTACGGCGCCAATAATGCAACGATCCCCATTCCCTGGGGCCTTATACTGCTCTGGGATCTCGAGAAGACGCGCAAGGTGTCGTCAGTCTGGGAATCCATGCGGATTTCTGGTATGGTACAGGGTGTGCGCGCTCTTAGCTCAGTTGGTTAGAGCGTTCGCTTCACACGCGAAAGGTCAGGGGTTCGAATCCCTTAGAGCGCACCCTGTATCGTGAGAGACGAACGGGAAGGGAGATGTTCTGTGTCGGGCCGGAGTATGCCGGTAGTACGCACGATTCGGGTTCGTGTAGACCGAGTTCAATTCTCGGCGGCCCGACAGAGAACGTCTCCTCGTGAAGGAGGCACGGGCTATCGTATAATGGTAGTACGCATGGCTGGGGGTCATGCAGCCCGGGTTCGATTCCCGGTAGCCCGACTCGAAGTTTGGTTTCCGCATGATAAACTTGATCCGGGGAGGCGGGGATCCCTCTCGAAGCCTGGTCCCGCAGTGCCGACGGAGCGGCATTGCGGTTCCGCGCAGGATTCGAGTATGATTTGCACAGGGGCCATTAGCTCAGTTGGTAGAGCGCGTCATTCGCATTGACGAGGTCAGGAGTTCGACTCTCCTATGGTCCACTCAAAATAAATAAACCATGACACCGAACCAAAGCGCAGGGTTGACGACGGCAGAAGCTGGTGCGCGGCTGAAGACCTACGGCCCTAATGACGTCGAGGAGCAGAAGGCGAGCGTGCTCAAGAAGTTTCTCGCGCCACTCTACTCTCCCATTTCACTCATGCTCCTCGGTGCGGCCTTTCTTTCGCGCGCAAACGGCAAGGTCTTCGACTTCTATTTCATTCTTGCGCTCTACCTCGTCAATTATTCGGTTCAAAAGTGGCAGGAGTTCAAGGCAGACCGGGCCATCCAGGAGCTGCAGAGCAAGCTTTCCTTCGATGTGCGGACACAGCGGGACGGCGCGTGGGGCCTGGTCAACGCAAAGCTGCTGGTGCCCGGTGATCATGTCCGCCTCGGGCTCGGGAGCATCATCCCGGCCGACAGCACGGTCATCTCCGCCAACAATCTCTCGGTGAATGAGGCCGTGCTTACCGGCGAGTCGATGCCGAAAGAGAAGACTGCCGGCGACACGGTCTTCTCGGGCGCTTTTATCGCCACGGGCAGTTTCGAGGCTGAGGTTACTGCCACCGGCAAACGGACCAGCTTCGGCAAGACCATCTTTTCCATAGAGCCGGCGGCAGGGAAGAGCCTGCTGGAGAAAGATGTGCTCAGCATCACGCGGTTCCTGACGATCGTGAGCGTCGTGGCGGTACTCGTCCTCACCGCCGTGCTGCTCTCCAAAGGATTCCCGCTCGAAGATCTCCTCACGCTCGACTTGAGCCTCATCATCGCCGGCATTCCTATCGCCCTACCGGTGGTAATGGCGATCATCCTCAGCATCGGCGCGGCAGGTCTTGCAAAGAAGATGGTGGTGGTGCGCCGCCTCTCTGCGCTCCAGGACCTGGCGAATGTGAACATGCTCCTCACCGACAAGACCGGCACGCTCACGAAGAATGAGATCAGCGTGATGGATGTCATCTCATACCGCAACGGCCTGAGCGCAGACGACCTCATCGAGCTGGCACGCTACGCCACGTCGCCCGATACGCCGGACGCCATCGACGCGGCGATTACCAAGAAATT
This sequence comes from bacterium, assembly GCA_021794425.1. Lineage (GTDB taxonomy): Bacteria > Patescibacteriota > Minisyncoccia > Phycocordibacterales > Phycocordibacteraceae > C7867-001. The sequence goes on along the minus strand of JAJYQV010000017.1, from coordinate 27,033 downwards.
CGAAGAAACAGGCCGCACGCCGGTACCAGCGAATGTCTTGCATTTTTCCCCGTACGATTCTGAGCGAAAAAGAACGACGGTGTTTCTCGAGAAAGGCGGGGAGCGGGTGCTCATAAGCCTCGGCGCGCCGCAGGTGGTGCGCGCGTTCGACACGACCGCGTCAAAAGACATCTCCGACCGCTTCGAGAGCGACATCGCTACTGCCGCCAGTGAGGGCTACCGGGTGCTCGCGGTGGCGATGAAGAGAGGCGCGGGCGAAGAAGAGACCGGCATGACGCTCCTCGGCGTCCTTTTCCTCGCCGATCCGCTCGACGAGAGCTCGAAGGGCACGGTGCATTTCATGCGAGAAAACGGCATCGACGTGAAGATGCTGACCGGAGACAATAAAGTCATCGCGGAGCGGATCGCCAAAGAGCTCGGCCTTCCAGGCACGGTCATTTCCGCCGAAGAAGCGCGGAAGTTCTACGGGAACGAGAGATTACTCCAAGAAGAAGGAGCCGCCATCGGAGCCTTTGCCGAGATCTTACCGAAAGATAAGTATGAGCTCGTGAAAGCGTTTAAGGCGCGATACGTGGTGGCCGCGACGGGAGACGGTATAAACGACCTACCGGCGCTCAAGATCGCCAACGTGGGCATCGCCGTCTCGGGCGCCGTGTCTGCGCTGAAGAGCTTGGCGGACATCGTTCTGCTCGGACCGGGCGTGGCGGTCATCCGAGATGCCATCGTGGAATCGCGGAAGATCTTCGTCCGTCTGCACAATTACTCCGTCTACCGCATCTCAGAGAGCTTCCGTCTGATCGTTACCATCTTGATTCTCGGCTTATGGTACGGCTCGTACCCGCTCGTGCCGCTCCAGCTCATCCTGCTCGCGTTCTTGAATGATATCCCCATCATCTCGCTCGCGGTCGACCGAGTGAAGATCTCGCGGAAACCCTCCGAGATAAAGTCTCGCGAACGGCTCACGCTCAGCCTGCTCTTCGGCCTCGTCGGCATACTTGAGAGCCTCTCGCTCTTCTATCTCATGATGGAAGTCTGGCACCTCCCGTTGGCGGTCGTCCAGACGATGTTCTTCCTCAAGCTCACGGTGTCAGGCCATGCGCTCATTTTTGTCGCGCACACGAAAGAGCGGTGGTACAAGTTCCTCCCGAGTAAAGAGGTGGTCCTGGCGACCTTGGGTACGCAGGCGATCGCGACGACGTTGGCCGTGACCGGATTCCTGATGCCGTCGGGCATCACGCTCGCGAGCGCGGGCTTCGTGTGGCTCTGGGTGCTCGTCTGGATGCAAGCGGCCGAGCTCATGAAAGATTTGCAAGCGAAGCTTATGAAAGTTTCATAAGGGAAGCTGTGTAGAGCTTGTTCAAAAATCCCTCAAATCCTCGCTCGGGGAGGGTTTTGAGACAGGCTCTAGTTTGATGCTGCTTGAGCAAAGTGCGAAAGGGAAGTAGAGTAAGACCGCCAGCCTTTGGCAACGAAAGGGCCTATAGTTCAGCGGTAGAACGCGTCCATGGCATGGACGAGGTCGGGGTCCGACTCCCCGTAGGTCCACCGCAACAGCAGCGAAGCGAAACACGGAATCCGCCAAAGGCGGATTCCGTGTTTCGCTTCGCACGCCGAGAACGTCGCGTTACTTCAAATGCGCGGAGACGAGCTTCGTCATCTCAAACATGGTGACTTCAGCTTTACCGCCGAAGACGGCCTTGAGCTTGTCATCGGCGAGAATGTTGCGCTTGTTTTCCGGGTTCTGCAAATTGTGCTCCTTGATGTATTCCCAGAGCTTCTTGACGACCTCGGTCCGCGGGAGCGGCCCGGCACCGATCACTGCTTCCAATTCAGGAGAGAGTGCCAGCGGCTTCGAGAGAGCTGCGTTTATTGCCATAATGACGTTTGTTGTATTTATTGGTAACGGGCTAACATAGTATATAGCATACTTTGCCGCCCCTGTGCACGCCCGGGTCGGCCGCTACTTTCTCGTAAAGGCTTCGCGCGGTGAGAGCCTTGCCGCGCGGCGTGCCGGCAAGAAGCCCGCGATGACGCCGATGATGATTGACATGAGAAATACGAAAACCCCGAACCAGAGCGGGAGCATGAAAAGCTCGATCGATTTCCCACCCATTTTGGACGAGATGATGTTGAGCACGAGGTCGGTGAGCTTCCCGAGGCCGAGGCCGATCAAGATGCCGCCGCCGCCGCCGAGCACGCCGATGACCGCCGACTCCATGAGAAACAGATCCCGCACGTCGGCGTCGGTCGCGCCGATGGCCTTCATCACGCCCACCTCATACGTGCGCTCGATGAATCCGATGAGCATGGTGTTGAACATGCCGATCGCCGAGACAATGAGCGCCGTGATGCCGAATACGGCGAGTATCATGGTCACGACGTTGGTTATCTTTTCCGCCTGCAGGACGAGGTCGATATTTGCCGAGATGATGAATCCCTGCTGCGTGAGCGTGTCGCGAAGGGCTGTCAGGACGTTCGCGTCTTTGGCCTTTACGTAAACCTGCTTGAAGGACGAAATGGGGACCGGCATGCTGCTTGCGGGGATGATCGCTATGGGCGGCTGCTGCGGATCGGAGATGACGCCGACGATAGAGAAGGGCGTCGGAATGCTGACGTCCCGCATGGTGCCGTCCGGATTCGGGAAGTAGGTATCGATGTGGACTTCTTTGCCGAGCACGCTTCTGGTCGCCGGTTCATTTATGAGCTGCAGCGCCTGGCTCGAAAGGACGATGTCGTTATCGCCGGGACGGATCGGTCCGCCGATGTCCGGATTCGTTCCGGAGAGACGGAAGATGTCAGGCTCGGCGACCCGAACGACCGGCACGAGGCCGGAAGATCCGTCGACGGTGAGCACGCCAGAAAACTCGGCCACCGGACTGGTTTCGGCGACGTCGGGGAGCGCCTGGATCTTTGCGATAGTCGAGGTGCTGATGCTGAGGCCGCTTTCGGTTGGGTAGGAAGCTGAAAGCGTTATGAGCGAGTCCTGGCTCGTCACCAGCTTTCCGATGAGGATGTATTGCAGCCCGTAACCGAGCGACACGAGGAAGACCACGGCGCTGATCCCGATGGACATGCCGAGAATGGTAAGGAACGTGCGCGTCGGCTTCGTCTTGAAGATGCGGAGCGAGAGGCGTATGAGGTCTATGAACGCTATCGTAGGTTTTTTCGACATAGACCAGGTCAGGGGGCAGACTGAGAAAGAGACGAGATGGCGTCCTTCATGTCACCGGCGCGTCCTAGCATGAGCACGGACTCCAGTCGGTCGGAGAGGTGCTGCGTGGTGCGGATAGAGAATCCGACGCCGCCGCGCGAGCGAGCGAGGTTAACCGTCTTGCGGAATCCCTCGGTGTTTATGGTGCCACGGAGGCGTCCAGCGATAGCTTCGTTGAGGCGCGCGCGCTGCTCATCGTTCACCCGCCCGCTGTATTCTCGCAAGATCCATTCGCGAAGAGAGGACACCTCCTCCAGGATGGGCGCTGCCGGATTCTCTTCGAGCTCTTTATAAATATCTTCCAGCATCTTTTTCTCGGAGAGAATGTCTTCCGTGAGCGTCGCGATCTTTTGCGCGCGCTGTTTCCAGAGGCCGACACCTTCGTCGTGATAGGGCCGATCAAGTAAACTCTCGAAGGTTGCCGCATCGATCTTTCCAGAGAGACGCTCCTCAAGGAAGAATTCAAAGCGTTTTATCTCGTCGACCGAGAACCCGCGCAAGAGCAGGTTCGAGAGCGACTTGAGCATGATCTCTTTCGGGGAGACTTCGGGATAAAGCTGGCGGAAGAGGTCGGGAGAGAGCGCGAGCGCTTCCTCCTCGGCCGCCTTCTTTCGTAAGGCCCCGTCGGTTTGTGTCTTGATCACGGCACCGTCTTTCAAGTATATGATCTTGTCCGCATCGCGCACGCTCCAGGCCTCGTGCGTCACCATGATGACGGTGCGCCCGTCTTTTTCCTGCAGCTCTTTGAGGAATTTCAAGACATGTTCGGCGTTTTCAGAGTCGAGGTTGCCGAGCGGTTCGTCGGCGATGATGATGGGCGGATTGTTTGCGAGCGCGCGCGCGATGCCGACGCGCTGCTGCTGACCGCCCGAGAGCTCCGTCGGGTAGCGCGCCGCATAGGTTTCCATACCCAGGCGCGCCAAGATATTGTGCGCTTCCGTCCGCCGCTTCTCTTGCGGCACGCCGACGAAGGTCATGGGAAGCGCGACGTTGTCGAGCACGGTGAGCGAGGGGATGAGGTTGAAGTTCTGGAAGATGATGCCGATGCCCGTCTGGCGAAAGACGGCAAGCTCTTCTCGCGAGAGCTGGAGCACGTCACTGCCGTTTACCACGATCTCGCCGGTGCCGTTTTTCCCGGTGGTGATGCCGCCGATGAGGTAGACGAGCGTCGTCTTCCCGCATCCCGACGGGCCGAAGAAGACGACGTACTCGCCTTGTGCTACTTGCAAGTTGATATCTTTGAGCGCGTACGTTTCCGTCGGCAACTTGTAGTCGTAGTAGAAATCGAGATGATCGACATTGATAATGGGTGACGCCATACTCTACAAAATATATCACAGGGGAAGGGGTCGGCTTTTCCTTTTCCGAGCGCGTTTGCTAGAATACCGACATATGCACTCGGGCATCACGGTCGTCCTCAAGGCGGAGCACCTGGGCTCCGTTTTAGGTTTCCCCGTCACTAATTCGCTCATCATGGCATGGGTGGTGATGGCGCTCCTCATCACAGCGGCCTTTTTTTTTGGGCGTTCGCTCACGCTCGTTCCCGGCAAGATCCAGGCGGGCGTCGAATGGGCTTTTGAGGGCGCAATCGCCTATATGGCCGACGTGCTTGAGAGCGAGAAGCTTGCGCGACGGTTCTTCCCCCTCGTTGCCTCCATCTTCATCTTCATCGCGCTCATCAACGAACTCGAATTCTTTCCGGGGGTCGGCTCACTCGGTCTCGTGCACGCATCGACATTTCTGCCGATCCTGCGCACGCCGACCACCGACCTCAACTTCACGCTCGCGCTCGCCATGATCTCCTTCTTCACCATCGAGATAACCGGCATCGCGACCTTGGGCTTTTTCAAGCATGCGGGGAAATATGTTAACCTGAAATCACCGCTCGGGTTCGCGGTTGGGCTTATCGAGCTCATGAGCAATCTTGGGCGGCTCATTTCGTTTTCTTTCCGTCTTTTCGGGAATATCTTCGCAGGAGAGGTTATGGTGCTCGTCGCCGGGTACTTCCTCCCGTACTTTCTCCCAGCACCCCTCATGGGGTTCGAGATGTTCATCGGGCTCGTGCAAGCGCTCGTCTTCGCGATGCTCACCTTGTTCTTCATTAAGCTGGCAATCATGGAGCCGCACGAGGCGCACTAGTGGCGCTTCGTGCGGCTCCGGGATGGGGTCTTTTACTATTGCAACATAATTTCAACCTATGGATATAGATTCAGCACGCATGATCGGGATGGCGCTCGCGGCCGGTCTCGGGGTTATCGGGCCGGGTATCGGCATCGGGCTTATCGGCGGCGGTGCCATGCAGGCGATCGGGAGAAATCCTGAAGCATCCGGCAAGATCGTCTCTAACATGATCCTCGCGATCGTCTTCACCGAGGCGCTCGGCATCCTCGCGCTCGTGGTCGCATTCATTATCAAATTCGTTTAGGGAATCCGAGAGCGTTTCTGACATGCAACAACTCTTCTCAGCCTTCGGCGTTTCGTGGAATCTCCTCATCGCACAGGCGGTGAACTTTACCATCGTGCTCGTGGCGCTCTGGTACTTCCTCTACAAGCCGGTAGGGGCGATGCTCGCGAAGCGTCAGGAGCTCATCGCCAAGGGCGTGCGGGACGCTGAGCAGGCGGCCGCCACCTTTGCCCGCGCGGATAGCGAAGCGGCGGACCGCGTGAAGGCGGCCGACACCGAGGCAGAACAGATCATGACTGCCGCCCGCGATTCCGCCGGCGCAGAGAAGGCGCGGCTTCTCAAGGAAGCCGATGAACGCGCTGCGGCCATCGCACGAGACGCCGAGACGCGCGCTGCAGAGACCCATGCGCGCGCACAGCGCGAGAGCGAGCGCGACATCGCACGTCTCGCTGTCCTGGCTGCTGAAAAAGTCTTGCAAGAACGACCATGATCGACACCTACACGCGCCTGCTCGAAGCCGTCGCTGAGACCGGGGACAAGGCCGTCGCCGACGCCGCAGTAACCAAGCTCATCGTGCACCTGAAGAGCATGGGGCGCATGAACATGCTCCCCAAGATCGCGCGCGAGCTGAAGAAAGTCGCCGCGCGGCGCCACGCGCTTCGAGCGCGGGTCGAGGTCGCCTCTGAGAGCGAAGAAGCGGCAGCCCTGCGCGCCGCGGCCGCCTCGGGCATCGTCGCGGGCCGCGCGTGTGTAAACCCCGCACTCATCCGTGGATGGCGCGCGCAGAGCGGCGGCACGCTCGTTGACCGTTCAGCCAAGCGCGCCCTTATCAATATTTACCAGCGAGTCACCGCGTAACTTACCTATGCAAAGCATCATCGAACGAATCGAGAAAGAGATCGCCGCGTGGGCACCCGAGGCGGGTGCCGAAGAGACCGGCGTCGTGCGCGCTACGGGAGACGGCATCGCGGAGATTGACGGCCTGTCGAAGGCTGCCATGAACGAAATGGTGCTCTTCGACCCCACCTTCGACCGCACGCTCGCCGATGCGCTGAAAGACCCGTCGCCCGTCTACGGCCTGGTGCTGAACCTTGAGGAAGACGGCGTGCGCACGGTGATCCTCGGTGACGCATCGAAGGTCTACGAGGGCATGCTGGTACGACGGCTCGGGCGGCTCCTCTCGATCCCGGTGGGCGAGTCGCTTATCGGCCGCGTGGTAAACCCGCTCGCCGAGCCGGTCGACGGGAAAGGCCCGACCGGCGCACAGGACGTGCGCCCCATTGAGCGCGAAGCCTACGGCGTCATTGACCGCGCGCCAGTCGACGTCCCGCTCCACACCGGCGTAAAGGCGATCGACGCGATGATCCCCATCGGGCGCGGCCAGCGCGAACTCATCATCGGCGATCGCGGCACCGGTAAGACGACCATCGCCATTGACACGATCCTCAACCAAAAGAGCGAGCCGAAGGAGTCTCGCCCGATCTGCATCTATGTGGCTATCGGACAGAAAGAATCGAAAACGGCAAAGATCGTCGCCGAGCTCGCGGCGCGCGGCGCAATGGCCTACACGATCGTCGTGACCGCGCCGGCCAGTTCGCCTGCGGCACTCCAGTTCCTCGCCCCGTTCGCCGGCGCGACCATCGGCGAATACTTCATGGAGCAGGGGAAGGACGCGCTCGTCGTCTATGATGACCTGAGCAAGCAAGCGGTCGCGTATCGCCAGATGTCGCTCCTCTTGCGTCGCCCGCCGGGCCGCGAAGCCTATCCGGGCGATATCTTCTATCTGCACTCGCGCCTGCTTGAGCGCGCCGCCAAGCTCTCGAAAGAGAAGGGTGGCGGCTCTCTGACCGCGCTCCCCATTATCGAGACGCAAGAAGGCGACGTCTCGGCCTACATCCCGACGAACGTTATCTCGATTACCGACGGTCAGATCTACCTCGAGGCCGACCTCTTCAACAAGGGTCAGCGCCCGGCTATCAACGTCGGTATCTCAGTCTCGCGCGTGGGCAGCGCCGCGCAGACGAAGGCCATGAAGAAAGTCTCGGGCAAGATAAAGCTCGAGCTCGCGCAGTTCCGCGAGCTCGAGGCGTTCATGCAATTCTCGTCCGACCTCGATGCCGATACCAAAAAGCGCATCGATTCGGGTCGACGCATGACCGAGATTCTGAACCAGGGGCGCGGAGCACCGCTCCCGTTTGAGATGGAAGCCGCGATCATCTTCGCGGCAACGAACGGCTATCTCGACTCTGTCCCGCCGTCCGGTATCGGCGAGATCGAAACAAAGCTGCAAGACTTCCTGTCGCGCGAGGCGGGTGGTGTGCTTACGGCAATCCGAGAGTCAAAGGAAATCCGCGAAGGCTCCGAAGAGACGCTTCGCGAAAAGCTCGACGCATTTGTCGCGCGGCACGCAGAAGCAAAGTAACGACCTGGCTTGGGTGTATGGCACTGAAAGATATCAAAAACAAGATAGCCGCGACCTCTCGCACGCACAAGGTGACGCGCGCGATGGAAGCCGTCTCGGCGGTGAAGATGCGCAAGACGCAAGAAGCCGCGCTTGAGGGCCGCCCCTATGCCCGCGCGGCGCTCTCCATGCTGACCCGGCTCTCAGGAACCGAAGCGGTGAAGCGCCATCCGCTCGCCGCGCACCGAGACGGGACGAAGATCGCGCTCGTGCTCATCACGAGCGACAAAGGCCTCGCTGGTGCACTCAACAGCAGCGTGCTCAAGCGCGCCTGTGAAGCGCTTGAGGGACGCGCCGCACGCGATGTCGCCGTCTATGCTTACGGGAGAAAGGGCGAAGAATATTTCGGCCGGCGCGGGTACCGAATCGTCCGCTCGTTCGAGAATAAGAGCGACACCGTGCCGCTTGCGGTGATGGAAGAGCTGTCACGAGAGCTTTCTCTCGGATTCTTGCAGGGTGACTACGACAAAGTCATCACGGTCTATAGCCATTTCAAATCGACGTTCGAGCAGGTGCCGACCCTGCGTCGCCTCCTCCCGCTCTCGCTGCCAGCGCTTCACGACATCGTTGCCGGCATCGTCCCGGCGAAAGGGAAATGGAGCCACGAACCATCGCTTGAGGCGCCCACGGCGTACGAGGTCGAGCCGGAAGGCGGGGAGGTGCTCGGGCTCCTCATCCCGCGACTCATCGCGGTCTCGCTCTACCACATGCTGCTTGAGGCGAAGGCGTCGGAACACTCGGCGCGCATGGTCGCGATGAAAAACGCGAGTGAAAAGTCAAAAGAAGTCGCGCGCGACCTCACTCGCCGCTTCAACAAGATCCGCCAAGCGGCGATCACGCGCGAGGTGAGCGAGATTATCAGCGGGCGCGAAGCGCTCGCAAGTTGATCATGAAAGATTTCCTCCGTTGGATTGGCGTCAAACAGGCTGCTCACGAAACCACCTCGGGGATCGTGTTCGATGAGCGAGACATCTGGTGGTGCAAACTCGGCGCGAATGTGGGGTATGAGGTTGACGGGCGTGGGGGTTCATTCGAGCGCCCGGTTATCATCGTGAAGAAGTTTAACCTCGACACCTGTCTCGTCATACCGCTCACGACAAAACCGAAAAAGGGAAAGTATTACTTCTCCATCGGTTCGGCAAGTGGTCGCGAGGCGGTGGCAAACCTGTCGCAATTACGTCTTGTCGACCGGCGACGCCTGACACAAAAGACTGGCGTGATCGCAAAACCAATGTTCAAAGCATTGCTTGCCGAACTTGTCCGAGTAAATTTCACCTATGAAGATACCGTATAAAAATTCTCCCGCCCCTCTCGCGAAGGGCGGGCAGGCCGAAGCCGTAAGTACCAGCATCATAGCGTGGGGGACGGTGCATGTCAACGACCGGTGTGGACAGCACGCTCCCACCCGCGAGGTGTCAGAAATTATCAGTGGGCGCGAGGCACTCGCCACTACGCTACGCAAATATAGAAGATTCCGGGACGGGCTTACGATACGAGATTTCGTTCGATCGGGCCACGATTGAGAATTTTGTGGGCGTTGAACATATCATTCAGGGCAACAAGTCATTATACGAATGTTACGTGCACGGCGGATTAATAAAATAACTTTATAACTATGAACGGAACTATTACAGAGATCATCGGGCCGGTCGTCGACATCCATTTCAAGGAGCAGCGTCCTGCCATCGGCGACGCGCTCATCATCGACAAGAGCGGCTCGCACGGACGTCTCACGCTCGAAGTGGCGTCACACCTCGGTCTCGACCGCGTACGTGCGATCTCGATGAACGAGACGGCAGGGCTCATGCGCGGCGAGACCGTCGCCGCGACCGGCGGCCCGATCAGCGTGCCGGTCGGGGAAACAACCCTCGGACGCCTCTTCAACGTGCTCGGTGAGACCGTCGACGGCAAAGCCCCGCTTTCCTCGAGCACGAAGCGCCTCCCGATCCACCGCACGCCGCCGACCTTTGACGAACAGACGACGAAAGCCGAGATCTTCGAGACGGGCATCAAGGCCATCGATCTCATCATCCCGTTCATGAAGGGCGGCAAGGTCGGGCTCTTTGGCGGCGCGGGCGTGGGCAAGACGGTGCTTATCCAGGAACTCATCCGCAATGTCGCAACCGAGCACGGCGGCTACTCCGTCTTCGCGGGCGTGGGCGAGCGCGTGCGCGAGGGCAACGATCTCTATCACGAGATGGCGGACTCCGGCGTGCTTGAGAAGACCGCGCTCGTCTTCGGGCAAATGAACGAGGTGCCGGGCGCCCGGGCGCGCGTGGCGCTCACCGGCCTCACCCAGGCGGAGTACTTCCGCGACGAGGGCGGCAAAGACGTGCTCTTCTTCATGGACAACGTCTTCCGCTTCATCCAGGCTGGCTCTGAGGTCTCATCGCTTCTCGGCCGCGTGCCGAGCGCCGTGGGCTACCAGCCGACGCTCTCTGAAGAGATGGGGCGACTACAGGAGCGCATCACCTCGACCAAGAAAGGCTCGATCACCTCGGTCCAGGCGGTGTACGTCCCGGCGGACGACCTCACCGACCCGGCTCCTGCCACGACCTTCGCCCACCTCGACGGCACGGTGGTGCTTTCCCGCCAGCTCGCATCGCTCGGTATTTACCCAGCCATCGACCCGCTCGAATCATCGAGCGCCGCACTCACGAGCGACATCGTCGGCGAAGAGCATTACCAGGTCGCAAGCGCGGTCAAGCAGGTGCTCCAGCGCTACAAGTCGCTCCAGGATATCATCTCCATCCTTGGCATGGAGGAGCTCTCTGAAGAAGACCGTCTCTCGGTCACCCGCGCGCGCAAGATTGAGCGCTTCCTCTCACAGCCGTTCTTTGTCGGCGAGCCGTTCACCGGCATCACGGGCCAGTATGTCAGCCGCGAAGAGACCGTGCGCGGCTTCAAAGAGATCGTAGAAGGGAAGCATGACGACAAGCCGGAGCAAGCTTTCTACATGAAGGGGGGCATTGATGACGTCAAATAACCACATGAAGCAGGATATCGTAAAAAAGGGCTCCCGCAGCGCGAGGGCGCGAGGGCGAAGCGAATTTCCAGCGACTTTGTCTTCTTGTGAGCGAAGCGAACTAGAAGACAAGAAGTGCCCTCATGGTACAGAAAATTACGCCGTACCTTTTGAGCGATCTACTGCTTCATGCTCGAAATACGCTATATGAAAACATTCCACCTCACCATAGCCGAACTCGGCAAAAACCTCTTCGAGGGCGAGGTCGTATCCGCAGCATTCCCTGGCGTCGAGGGCGCTTTCGAGATACTTGCCGGGCACGAGGCATTCGTTTCCGAGTTGCGGCAAGGGCGCGCACGCGTGAAGACTGCCGACGAGCAGGTACGTGATTTCGAGATAGCGAGAGGCGGCATCGCCGAAGTCTCGCACAATCAGGTGACTATCCTCCTCTAGGCTGTTGCGCGCTGCGCAAGAGGCGTATACTAGGAGCATGACTTTCGAAGGGGATGGGGTCGAGAGCGTGCCGCAGCACCGAAGGGTGCTCCACTACCACGGCGACGAGGAGCGCATCCTCTTTTTCGTCGGGGCAATCGTGCTCGTCATAGCGCAGTCGACTGGCGCCGACCTCCCGCTCTCGACGTTCGGCGCTGTGATTGTTGCTGTAACGCTCGTCATTGCAGCCGGCATCACGAACCCGGCACAATCCTGGATTCACTGGTTTAATGCGCTTCTGGCTGTCGGCGGCTCACTCCTTTTTGGCACGACCGCCGTCGAGCACTATCGCGCAGGTATGAGCATCTTTGATCCCTCGTTCACCTACACCGAGGCGCTCGCACTCCTCTCGCTTGTGGCGCTCTACTTCACCACACGCACCATCCGCGGCCGCATCCAACGCGCAAAACTCATTTAATCCTTAATTTGATCTCCTATGTCTGTTCAAAACTTTCTTCTCAACCAGTACGCTAAATGGAAGCTCAGAGACGTTCCAGAGGAGCAGCGCGAGCAGATGACCGCGCTCGTCTCGAAAGACCCAGAGCTCTTCAAGAAAATCGGCGAGGAGATTGAGCGCCGCAAGAAGGGGGGCGAGAGCGAGACTAAGGCCGCAATGGAAGTGATGAAAAAACATCGCGTCGAGCTCGCGGCGCTCATGCAGAGGTGACGCCATGACCCCGCTCGTCGCTTTCGTCATATTCTGCCAAGCGCTCGGCGCGCTCATCGGCGCCGGCGCGACGATCTGGGGCGAGCTCGCCTACCTGCGCGCAATGCGTGACGGCCGACTCGACCGCGCCGAACGCGCACACCTGCGTGCAATCGCACACGGACTCAATTTCGGCATGACGCTCCTGCTTCTTTCTTCGCTCGCGCTCGTCATCATCGCGTACCTCTTGCACGCATCCCTCCAGCCCGCGCTCACCGCGGGGTACTGGACCCTCATCATCTTCGCGCTCCTTATCATCTACGTTTCCTGGGCACTCTCGCGCAAGCGCATCAGCTTTCCGCTCGGTTCAGCTCTCGCCTTCACGGCGTGGTGGTTCCTCGCCTACCTCACGATCGGTCTCATGCCGGCACGCTCCTTCGGCGCGACCATCGCCTTCTTCATCATCGCGACCGGCATCTTTTACGCCATCCTCCAATACGCGCGCCTGCTCGCCAAGCCGCGAAAGTGACACGCGCTCAATGCTCTTTCTTTTTTCTCTCCGGCACGGTAGCTTGAGAAGATGCTTACGATAGGAATCGTCGGTTTGCCGAACGTGGGGAAGTCCACGCTTTTTAACGCGCTCACCAAAGCGTCCGTGCCCGCGGAGAACTATCCGTTCTGCACGATCGATCCGTCGGTGGGCGTCGTCGGCGTTCCCGACGAGCGGCTCGCCGCGCTTGAAGCGTTTTCAAAGAGCGAGAAAACCGTCCCGGCAGCCATCGAGTTCGTCGACATCGCCGGGCTCGTAAGGGGCGCCGCTACGGGCGAGGGGCTCGGCAACCAGTTCCTTGCGAACATTCGCGAGACCGATGCAATCCTCCAGGTCGTCCGCTTCTTTGACGATGCCGACGTGCACCACGTCGAGGGAGACATCGAGCCGTACAAAGACATTGAGATCATCAACCTCGAGCTGGTACTCGCCGATGCTGAGCAGGTGCGGAAGCGCCGCGACAAAATCGCGAGCGATGTCAAGAGAGGCTCGAAAGAAGCCTCCGCTGAGGACGCAGCGCTCGCCAAGCTCGCCCAGGGATTTGCGGCGGGGAAGCTTGCGCTCCACGCCGGCCTTACCGACGATGAGCGGAAGCTTGTCGCGAGTCTGAACCTGCTCACGATGAAGCCGATACTCTACGCGCTCAATAAAAAGAGCAGCGGCCACAACCTCGACGAGCTTGCCGACGGGCGCGCCGAGCGCGCCTACGAGCTCATCGCGGCACTCGGCGGCCGCCACGTCTTCGTCGATGCCGCGACCGAGCGGGAGCTGAACGACGTCGCCGACGACGACCGCAGCAGCTTTCGCCAGGAGCTCGGCGTGACCGAAGACGGCTTGGCCGACCTCATCCGCGGCGCCTATGAGACGCTCGGGCTCATTTCATTCTTCACGACCGGCAAAGACGAGACGCGTGCCTGGACGATTCCCGCAGGCAGCGCGGCGCCCGCAGCGGGCGCCGCGATTCATAATGATTTCAAGGACAAGTTCATCCGCGCCGAAGTCATCGAGTGGCACAAGCTTCTTGAGCTCGGCTCATATGCCGCGGCACGCGAGCGGGGCCTCGTGCGCGTCGAAGGCAAAGAGTACATCGTAAACGACGGCGACGTCATGGTCTTCTTGCACGGGTAGCTGCGGTATACTGGAGACGATGGAGACAAAAATCATTCGGGACGGCATCACACGCGAGGAGTTGCGTGCGCTCGCGCGCGAGCAGTACGGCGACCTCATCAAGGCCGTCGTCGATGTGGCGCAGGGCATCATGGGGGTAGGCGGTGAGCTCCACGTCGACATCCAATCGCTCCTCATAAGGGAAGCGGGCTCGCACGGCGACACGACCTGGGGCATTAACCTCTACCTCGACCAGACCTCTGACGACTTCATCGAATTCGACTCGATGGTGAATCTCAAGCCACTGCTTGGCAACCGCACGCGCGGCGTCGAGAGCGAAGAAATACAGGAGAAGGTCCGCGCCATCGTCGCGCGGCTCATCACCTAGCCTATGGCGGTTTCTCCAGAGCGCTGGCACACCCTACCGCTTGCCGACCAGCTCGGCAATGTGGGAAGCGAGGTCGGCCGCGCACGCGCCTGGCGAGGGAAGAACGAGGAACGTTTCTGGAGCGCGGCGGGGCGGGCGCTTGAGCTCCTCGACCTCACGCGCGAAGACCCGCGCTGGAAAAGTCGTCAGGCCGAGCTCGACCGCGCGCGCGAAAGTGTCGCCGACGCCGTTCTCGACGGCCGAGAATACGGCAGCACGCTTGAGAGTCTTGAAGGTTATTTCATGCGCTTTGCGCTGCTTTCCCGTTCATAGCTGCAGGTGATTTCATTTCCGTGGTATAATACGCGTCTATGGAAACACCAACTATCGCGCCTGCTCCGCATCATCCGAAATTCGTCCGTTGGGCGCTCCTTATCGGTATCGTCGTTATCTTGAACGTATTCTTCTTCGTCGTTGAGCAGATTGCCTTTCCCGAGCCAGATTACGCTGCGTACTGCCCGCAGCCGGTCATTCAGGCCCAAAACGCCGCAGCGTGCGACGCGCAAGGCGGCATCTGGACCGAGTATCCGCCGCAGCCGACGAGCGTCGCTACCGTACCGACAAAGGAGGTCGCTGGTTACTGCGACTATTATGCCAAGTGCCAGGCGCCCTATGAGGCAGCGCTCGGACAGCAGCACCTCTACGCGTTCATCCTTATGACCGTGCTCGGTGTTATCGCCCTGGCCATTGGCCTCGTGCCAATCGGCTCCTCAATCGTCTCGTCTGGCCTCTCTTACGGCGGCGTACTCGCGCTCATCATCGGCGCCATGCAGTACTGGGGCGACGCAGGCAACTGGCTCCGTCTCGGTATCTCCGCCGTCGCACTCGGCGCGCTCCTCTACATCGGCTGGCGACGATTCCGCGACTAGGGGCTCTAGGGCTATGGCGTACGATCATCGTGAGATAGAGAAGAAGGCTCAAGAAAAATGGACTGAGCTTGACCTCTACCGCGCTGATCTCTCGGGCGAAGCGAAAGAGCCGTATTACCTCCTCGTCGAGTTCCCGTATCCCTCCGGCGATCTGCACATCGGGCACTGGTACGCGTTTGCTGTGACCGACATCTATGCACGCCTCTTGCGCGCGCGCGGCAAGAACGTACTCTTCCCGATCGGCTTCGACGCTTTCGGCCTGCCGGCCGAGAACGCCGCCCTCAAGCACGGAGTCGACCCGAGAGAGTGGACCTATAAGAATATCGAGCACATGCGCGCACAACTCATGAGCATGGGTGCCTCGTTTGACTGGAGCAAGGAAGTCATCGCCTGCGATCCGAGCTACTACCAGTGGACGCAGTGGCTCTTCACGAAGCTCTTCGAACACAAGCTCGCTGAGCGCCGTAACGCGGCAGTGAAGTGGTGTCCGAAGGACAAGACCGTCCTCGCCAACGAGCAGATCACCGACGGCCGCTGCGAGCGCTGTGGCACCGAGGTTGAGGAGAAGCGTCTTACGCAATGGTTCCTCAAGATCACCGATTACGCCGACCGCCTGCTTGCCGGGCTCGACGCGCTCCCGTGGCGCGAAGAGATCAAAGACGCGCAGCGCGCGTGGATCGGCAAGAGCGAGGGTGCCAAACTCGATTTCGAAGTTAGGACATCCGATGTCCTAACTTCGGCAGGAGTGACATCGGATGTCCAACCGATCATTACTGTCTTCACGACCCGCCCGGACACCCTCTTCGGCGTGACCTACGTGGTGCTTGCGCCCGAGCATCCCCTTGTCGCGACGCTGCTTGATACCGTTTCAAACAAAAAAGAGGTACAGGATTACGTAGCCGCGACCGCGAAGAAGACCGAGCGGGAGCGCAGCGAGAACAAGGAGAAGACGGGCGTCGAACTCAAGGGGGTGAGGGCGGTGAATCCCGCAAACGGGGAAGAGATCCCGGTCTTCGTCGCCGACTACGTGCTCGCTTCTTACGGCACCGGCGCGGTCATGGCGGTGCCCGCCCACGACGAGCGCGACTATGCGTTTGCACAGAAGTTCAACCTGCCAATAAAATCAGTCGTTAACCCCTTCGTCGCAAGTATTGCGCAAAGTACGGCAGAAACTTTGATGTCTGGCGAATTTGATTCGGAGCAAGCTTCAGCACTTTTTGCAGGAGAAGTAATTCAACATGGCCCGTACACAAAAGACGGCACGCTGATCAACTCTGGAGATTTCACTGGACGAAAAAGCGAAGAAGCGAAGTGGGACATCGTCGCGGCCTCCGGCGGGGAACGTGCGACCAACTACCGCTTGCGCGACTGGCTCGTGAGCCGTCAGCGCTACTGGGGGTGCCCGATACCGGTCGTCTATGACCCAGAAGGGAACCCGCATGCGGTCCCCTCTGAGCACCTGCCGTGGCTTCTGCCGACTGACGTAGACTTCACGCCGACCGGCGAAGCGCCGCTCGCGTCGTCAAAAGAGCTCAAGGAGCGTGTGACGCGCCTCTTCGGCGAGGGATGGACGCCGGAGTATGACACGCTCGATACTTTTGTGGATTCGTCGTGGTACTTCTTACGGTATCTTGACCCGAAAGATCCGCACGACTTCTCCGACGCGACGCTTATGAAAAAGTGGCTACCGGTCGATCGCTATTCCGGCGGGAGCGAACACACGACCATGCACCTCCTCTACGCGCGCTTCTTCACAAAGGCTCTCCACGATCTGGATCTTGTGCCGGTAGACGAGCCGTTTACCGAACGCTTCAATCGCGGGCTCATCATGGGCCCCGACGGGCAGAAGATGAGCAAGTCGAAAGGAAACGTCGTGAACCCGGACGAGTTTGTACGGGAATATGGCGCTGACGCGGTGCGGCTCTATCTCGCTTTTATCGGCCCCTACAACGAGCCGGGGAACTATCCGTGGAATCTCGACGGCGTCGCCTCCATGCGCAAGTTTCTCGAACGCATCGCGCGCCTCGTCGAGTGCCACAGAGACCCGGCCTCGGCTGTAGAAGTCGAACTTCTACAGAACGCATCGGGGGCGGCGGCGCAGGCACTCGCGCGCGCGAACTTGAAAATCACCGAAGATGGCGACCGGTTCAAATTCAACACCGGCGTCGCGGCGCTCATGATTCTCCTGAACGAGCTCGAGGCCGCAGCGGACGTCCTCGCGCCGGCGCTCTCGGCGCTCGTCATCATGCTCGCGCCGTTTGCGCCGCACCTCGCCGAACACCTCTGGGAAAGGCTCGGCGAGGAGGGGAGCGTCCACGCCGCGCCGTGGCCGGCGTATGACGAGTCCGTGCTCGCAAGCGACACCTGCGAGCTTGCCGTGCAGGTGAACGGCAAGCGGCGCGGCTCGGTCCAGGTTGCCGTGGACGCGCCCGAAGGGGCCATCGTCGCGGCAGCCCGAGCGATTCCGGCCGTCGCAGCGCAATTGAAAGATAAGGAACCGAAGCGGGTCATCTATGTGCCGAGCAGAATTCTAAATCTCGTGGTATAATTAATATTATTGACTTACCAATAAGCATTTGTTATAAATTACGCCACATGAGCAAGACCCTCGAGACGAAGAGTGCGAAGAAGCGCGACACAGCGAAATCAGCTGCGGCCGTTTCGTTCTCATTTGATAATGTAACGCTGGTGAAGAAGCTTCTCGCCACCGCGCCGGAACGCGCCCGCGAGGTTCTCATCCGCCGTTTCGGCCTCGGCACGAGCGCCGCGCACGAGACGCTTGAGGCGATCGGCGATCGCTCAAGCATCACGCGCGAGCGCGTCCGCCAGATCGAAGCGGCCGGCCTCGACGCCATACGCGCGAGCAAAGTCTTCAAAGAGGCGCGCCCCGCCTTTGAAGAGTTCGCACGCTACATCCACTCGATGGGCGTCATCGTGCCTGAAGAGGAACTGCTCGCCTCTGTCGGGAAAGACGAGAAGACCCGGAACCGCTTTCGTTTCTTGCTGGTGCTTGATTCGTCTTTTTATCGCGAACGCGAGACGAATGATTTCCTCTCACGCTGGCACATTGATGCCGCGACCGCGAAAAACATCCATGACGCGCTTTCGCGCCTCTACGCTTCGCTTCCCGATGATGAGGTCATTCCCGAAGGAGAGCTTCTTGGCCGTTTTCTTGATGAGCTGAAAGACGTGAACGACGCGTATAAGAACGAAGAAGTCATGAAGCGCTGGCTCTCGCTCTCTAAGAAGATCGGCAGCAACCCGCTCGCCGAGTGGGGCCGTGCGACTGCGCCGGCTATCCGCATCAAAGGCATCCGTGACTACGCGTATCTCGCCATCAAACGCCACGGTTCCCCGATGCACTTCGGAGACGTCTCAAAGGCCATCGGCACGCTCTTCTCCAAGAAGGCTCATGTCGCAACGACCCACAACGAGCTCATCAAAGATCCTCGCTTCGTACTCGTGGGCCGCGGGCTCTACGCGCTCACGGAGTGGGGCTACAAACCCGGTGTCGTGCGCGACGTCATCCGCGAGACGCTTGAAGAGAAGGGTCCCCTGAAGAAAGAGGACATCATCAAGCAGGTGAAGACCGCGCGATTCGTTAAAGACAATACGATCCTCGTAAACCTCAACGACCCCCGCTATTTTAAGCGGATGAAAGATGGCCGATACACCGCCGCCTAAATAGATACGTCCCTCTATGAACAGGAGGCCCCCGCCGCGCGGCGGGGGCCTCCTGTTTTCTTGTTATACTCTACGTAACCTATGCTGCCGTTTCTTGATTTCATCGAAAGCCGGACGAAAAAAATAAAGAGTAAGGCCGGTGTCCGAACCGCGCCGTGGCCCATTTTCATCCTCGGGCTCGCGATCCTCACGCTCTCATTCATCGTCATGCCAAACGGCGTATCGCTGGCGCTCTCGCTGGCGCTCTTCCTGGCGCCCGTGTGGCTGCCGTTCATGCTCATTGCTGGCGCGTGGACAATATGGATCATCCTCAAGCGTTCGGAATTCATTGCCGCCCAGAAGACGATACTGCTTGAGATCAAGCCGCCGCGCAATCTCGTGAAGACCCCACTCGCGATGGAAGCCGTCCTCTCTGGCCTCCACCTGGGCCCGGGTGAATCGACCTGGTATAAGAAATACATAAAAGGCGCTGTGCGGCCTTGGTGGTCCTTGGAGATCGCGTCGCTTGAGGGTCAGGTGCATTTCTTCATCTGGACGCGCGCCAGCTTCCGTCGCCACATCGAGAGCCAGTTCTACGCACAGTATCCAGGCGTACAGGTCGTCGAGGCACCGGATTACACGCGCCTCATCACCGCTACACCCGAAGAGTGGCAAATCTGGGGATGTGACTTCACTCACACGAAAGAGGACCCCCTCCCGATCAAGACCTATGTCGAGTACGGGCTCGACAAGGTGCAAAAGGAACCCGAGCAGGTCGACCCGCTCGCGAACCTCATCGAGTTCATGGGTTCGATGGGGAAAGGCGAGTATTTGTGGTTGCAGTTACCCATCCGCATGCACAAGGGCGAAAAATACAACAAGAAGGTCATGGTCGAGGATCCGAAAACCCACAAGATGAAGAAGACCACAACCGACTACACCTGGAAGCACCGCGGTGACGAGATGGTCAAAGACATACGTGCCTCCACGGTCAGCAAAGTAAAATATAAAGATGTATTTACCGGTGAGATGCGCGAGACTGACGGTTTCCCCAACCCAACGAAAGGACAATCAGAGATGATTGCCGCCATCGAGCGTAACGTTTCAAAGCTCGCATTCGACGTGGGCGCGCGCGGTATCTATCTCGCAAAACCTGAAGCATTCGACCCGATCGTCATTTCGGCCCTCACGGGCATCTTCAAGCAATTCTCCACCGAGGGCTGGAACGGCCTGAAGCCCAGCGGATGGATGACGCTCTTTGATGATTACCCGTGGGAATTCGGCGTCGAGAAGACCAAGAAAAAGTATCTCGCCTGGCTCATCGACGCCTACCGTCGCCGCCAGTTCTTCCACGTTCCGTACGAGTCAAGCGCGATGGTCATGAGCACCGAGGAGCTCGCGACCATCTACCACATTCCGTCGCAGGCCGTCGAGACTCCGAGCCTCGGTCGCATCCAATCTGCGACAGCCGAGGCACCAGCCAACCTTCCCACCTAGTGCGCATGAGGACTTTCAGGCACTATCTTTCGACAATCCGGTCGCGGTGCATGCCGTACTTTGCGCGCATCTCGCTCTCGCGCAAAGATGCCGCTGTGCTTGCGCTCGTCGCGCTCTTCCTCGCCAGCTATTACGCATTCGCAGCCCCGGCTGCCTTCGTCCCGGGAACGACCGTTCGCGTCTCCTACGGCACCTCGCTTCCTGAAATAGCGCAGCAACTCGCCACCGCGCACGTCGTCCGGCACCCGGCGCTCCTGCGCGCAGCATTGCGCCTCTCGGGAGAGAGCGGCAGCCTCCAGACCGGCGTGTACCGATTCAACGCGCCTCAAAACCTGTTCTTGGTCGCCTATCGGCTCGTGGCGGGCGACTACGGCTTGCCGCCGGTGCGCCTCACGTTTATCGAGGGTATGACCGTGCGCGAGGCGGCCGAGCAGGTCGCCAGCACCTCTTTGAGCGTCTCTGCGGACGAATTCATCTCGGCGGCGAGTGGGCAAGAGGGGTATCTTTTCCCCGACACGTATTTCTTTCAACCGTCCGCTGACGCAGCATCGATCGTCGCCATGATGCGTAAGAATTTCGACGTCAAGATCGCGCCGCTCGCGGCCGATATCCGCGCCTCGGGGCACTCGCTCGCCGACATCGTCACGATGGCGTCCTTGGTCGAGAAAGAAGCGCGCACAACCGCTGACCGGCGTATGGTCGCGGGCATCCTCTGGAACCGCATCAAGCGCGGTATGCCGCTCCAGGTCGATGCGGTCTTCGGGTACATCTTCGACCGCGACACCTACTCACCCTCTTTTGCTGACCTGAAGGTCGACTCACCATACAATACCTATACGCACAAAGGCCTCCCGCCCGGGCCTATCTGCAATCCGGGTCTCGATGCGATCGAAGCGGCGCTTAATCCTGCGCATACCTCCGATCTCTACTACCTCACCGGCAAGGACGGCACCATGCACTACGCGACCACCTACGCAGAGCACCAGGCCAACGAACACCTGTATTTGCGGTAGAGAGCCTTGGATGCTACACCTAAATCTAGAATTTCAGCAGTGTTCTTCAACGACAGCAAAGGAGGTATCCTATGGACCTTTCCAACATGAGCCCGGACCAATTGTATCGGCTCGGTGAACAGATTGCCGAAATATCAAAAGAGCGACCGGACATCAGCCATAGAATTTGCCTGGGGATGTGCCATGCGTTTGGGGACCAAGGGGTATTTGTACTCGGGGAACTCCTCTGGACGCTCTGGCGTCACGGAACACACATTGTCCCAGAGAATCTGCGAATCCCTTTCTCACCTCTCGCCGAGACCCCCTCAGGTTCGAAGGGATGAAGCTGAAAAACCCCGCGAGCGGGGTTTTTTTGTTACACTCGTCCACATGGATGTGAGCGAAGCGAGCGGAAAGAAAGTGTTCGTCGGTCTCTCGGGCGGCGTAGACAGTGCCGTGTCGGCTGCGCTCTTGCAGCGCGCTGGCGCGAAGGTGACCGGCGTCTACCTGAAAGGCTGGTACCCGCCCGGCATGCCCTGCACCTGGGCCGCTGACCGGCGTGATGCGATGCGCGTGGCTGCGCGCCTGCACATCCCGTTTCTCACCCTCGACGCGAGTGAAGAGTACAAGCGGGGGGTTATCGACTACATGCTGTCGGAGTATGCCGCCGGGCGCACACCGAATCCGGACGTGATGTGCAACCGCGAGGTGAAGTTCGGTGCCTTCTACCGCTTCGCCAAGGAGCGCGGCGCCGACGCGATCGCGACCGGCCACTATGCCCGGCTCGTCCGCGAGCCGGGCATCCCGAGCAATCTTGGCGAAGCGGGGCACGTCCGACTGTCGCGCGGTTATGATGTTAACAAGGACCAATCCTACTTTCTCTGGGCCGTGCCGCAGGAAGTCCTCGACGCAACCATCTTTCCGGTGGGGCGGATGGGCAAGAAATGCGTGCGGAAACTCGCGAAGAAGTTCAACGTGCCGGTGGCAGAGAAACGCGACAGCCAGGGCGTCTGTTTCCTCGGCAACATTTCGGTCGAGGAGTTCCTCCGAGCCGAGTTCGGGGTGCACCCAGGGGACGCGTTCGACGAGGACGGACGCCCGGTGGGGAAACACGACGGTGCGCTTCTGCACACCCTCGGCGAACGCGTCGCGCTCGCGAAGGCGCGCAAGCCGGGTCCTTGGTTCGTTCTCGCCAAAGAGGTCGCGAGAAATGAGCTTGTCGTGGGGAAGGAGAGGACGCCGCGCGCGCTCCGCGCGCGCGGCGAGATAGTCTTCACTAACGCCAAATGGCTCGGCGAGCCGTCTCGCGCGACCGAAGCGCAGTATCGTTACCGCGGTCCTCGCGTTCCCGGGCGCGTTGAAAGTTCCAGAGGACTTGGCATCCAGGGTGCGGAAAGTCAGACCTTCCAGAGCGCAGCCCCGCTGCCGGAAATTCCCACCCCCGGGCAGTCGATCGTCTTTTACCAGGGTGACGAACTCGTCGGCGGTGGTATCATTGCCTCATGAGCCACAAACGCCTTTTGGTAGCCGCGACCATCATTGCCTGCGTCATCCTTGCGGGCTTCGCGCTTTCAGTGCCGCACACTCGCGATATCGTCGAGAAGACATCGCCTCAGCCAGCAACAACACCCACACCGTCGGTCGCCCTCCACGACGCATTCAGGAGGGGTACCCATACGATTACCGGCTCGGTCGAAGCGCCGACGCCCTGCACCTCGCTCTCCGCGAGCGCGACGACGACCGGAACCGCCTCAAGCACGACGGGCATCCTCGTCGCCGTCTTGATGCCCGCCGATACCGGCATCTGTCTGCAGCAGAGCACGGTCTTGGATTTCTCCGCGACGGTGGCGGCACCCGCCAACCTTCCGATAACCGCGACCGTGAACGGCATCACCGCGACGACGACGGCGCTATGACTGCCCTCCCCATCATCATCAAAGCGGACGGGTCTGATGTCGTCTTTGACCCGGCCCTTCTCGTCACCTCGCTCAAGCGAGCCGGTGCCGGCGAACACACGGCCGAGCGCATCTCGCGCACCATCACCGACACGGTAGTGCCGGGCATGACCTCGAAAGAGATCTACGCGCGCGCCTTTGCGCTCCTGCGGAAGGAGTCGCGGCCGGTCGCCGCACGCTACGCATTGCGCCGCGCGCTTCTGGAGCTCGGCCCCACCGGCCACCCGTTTGAGGACTTCGTTTCGCATCTGTTCCGCGTCGAGGGCTGGCACGTCGAGACGCGGAAGATGATCCAAGGGAAATGCGTTATGCACGAGACCGACTTCTATGCCTCGCACCCGAAACAGAACACGTACCTCGCCGCCGAACTCAAGTACCACAACGACCCGAACTACAAGACCGACCTCAAGGTCGCCCTCTATGTGAAGAGCCGTTTCGATGACATCTTCTCGTGCCATCCGGATGTCCGCGCGTGCCCGATCGATCGTGGCCTCCTGGTCACGAATACGAAATTTACTTCCGAAGCCATCGCCTACGCCGAGTGCTCGGGAGTGGAGCTTCTCGGCTGGGGCTATCCGGAAGACAATTCTCTCTTTATGCTCATGAGCCGCGCGAAAGTGTACCCCATCACGACGCTCACCCGTCTCTCGCACGCCGAGAAGCGCCTTCTCGTCGACGCCGGCATTATCGCCGTCGACGAGATCGTACATGATCGCCGGCGGCTTGACGTGCTGCGCCTCTCGCCCGATCGGGTTGGCGACCTGATGGCTGAAGCGGAGGGACTCCTTTCGCTTCCAGACGTAACCCGTGATACTCTTTCCCTATGATGAAAGGCTTTTCTATGCATTCATTTGCCGCCGGTTTCGTGTTCGGCGCCGTTCTCGTAGGCGCGTGGTTTTTCGGTGGGAGCGTCTCGCCTGCCGCTCCGCTCCGCTCGACCCCTTCTGCTACCACCACCGCAAATACCGCAAACAACACGGAGGTGTCAGCGTCCGGGAGCGGCGCCGTCTCTGTTGCGGACCAGTCGGCTGGTTCAAGCGTGACGGTCGAATCGGTCACGGTGCCGCCGCCGGGTGTATGGGTCGCCATACAAGAGACGAGTGATGGGACGCTCGGCAACGTGCTCGGCGCCACGCGCGTGCATGGCCCGCGCTCAAACGTGACGGTAAATCTGCTGCGCAACACTGCACCAGACCGCGCCTACGCCGTCGTCCTGTACCGAGACGGCGGCGATGGCGGCGTGTTCAACCTCAAAGTCGACAGTGTCTATGTCGACTTTGACAGCGGCGCGCCTGTGGTCGCGCCCTTCCACACCCTGAGCGCACCTGACGCTGCAACGACTTCGTCGGCGACACCGTAATGGCCTCCTCCCCTTACAAAAAAGGGAAGTGGGGCATCTTTGACCCGTCATCAAAAGAGCCCTATCGTGTGAGCCGTTCAAAGATCGACCTCTTTTCAGAGTGCCCGCGCTGCGCCTACCTCGACATGCGCTACGGCGTGAAGCGCCCCTCCGGCCCCTCCTTCACCCTCAACAACGCGGTCGACGAGCTCTTCAAGCGCGAATTCGACGCCTACCGTGCCAAAACCGAGGCGCATCCTTTGATGAAAACGTACGGAATCGACGCCGTACCGTATGCACACGAGAAGCTTGAGGAGTGGCGCGATGCGTTCAAGCGCGGCATCTCCTACCTCCACGAGCCGACCAACATCCTCCTGCGCGGCGGCATCGACGACGTGTGGGTCACGCCTGCGGGCGAGCTCATCATCGTCGACTACAAGGCAACCTCGAAGAAAGAGGGTCCCTCCTCGCCGGACGACCTCTACGATTCCTACAAGCGCCAGATGGAGGTGTACCAATGGCTCTTCCGCAAGAACGGTTTTGCGGTCTCGCCGACCGGCTATTTCGTCTACGCCAACGGCAACTCAGACGCCAAGGCGTTCGACGCAAAGCTCGAATTCGATATCAAACTCATTCCGTACACCGGTTCTGACGACTGGGTCGAACCGACCCTCACGCGCCTCAAGGAAGCACTCCTCTCCGATGAGATGCCTGCGGTGGGCACCGCGTTCGGTGGCGGCCCGTGCGACTACTGCCTCTATCGCGAAGAAGCCGGCAAGATCTCCATGGCGCACTATCATGCAAAGAAAAAGAAAGGCGCCTGACTCATCCCGCAACTGTTGTAGAAGTCGAACTTCTACAGCTTCGTTTCGTGAGAGAGTGTTTGACATCACGCGCGCAATCCCGAAAGGGAAGACGATGACCTATAGCGAGGTGGCGCGCGCGGCCGGGAGGCCGCGCGCGTATCGCGCCGTGGGGAACATTTTGCACACCAACTACGACCCCGCGATCCCGTGCCACCGCGTCGTCCGCGCCGACGGCACCCCGGGTGGCTACAATCGCGGCGCCTCTCGTAAACGTGAGATTCTTGCGAGTGAGCGTGCGGGGAGTACCATATAACGCAATGAAAACCGTCACACTGCTGTTTCTCCTCGACAAGGAACGCGGGCAGATCCTGCTCGCGATGAAGAAGCGCGGCTTCGGGGTGGGGAAGCTGAACGGCGTGGGCGGCAAAGTGCAGGAGGGTGAGACCGTCCCCCGGGCGGCCGTGCGCGAGGCACACGAAGAGATCGGCGTGACCATACGCGAAGAAGATGCCGTCCCGGTAGCGCGGCTGCACTTCGTGTTCGCTGAGCACCCCGAGTGGGAGTTCGACTGTCACGTCTTCACTGCCGAAGCGTGGCAGGGCGAGCCTGCGGAGAGCGAGGAGATGGCGCCCCAGTGGCACCCGACAGACGCCGTGCCATTCGACCAGATGTGGATTGATGATGTCCACTGGCTCCCGCGCGTCCTCTCGGGCGAACGTCTTGAGGCAGAATTCCTTTTTGGCGGTGACGGACAGTCAATCCTGGAACAGCATATCGTGACCGTATCACCTTGAAGGGTTCGCGCGGATGACCACGACGCGACACCGTATAAGGACCTATGACAAATGAGACACTCGCAAGCGAACTTAGGATGACCGGCGCGCTCCGCACGCCGGCAGTCGAGGCGGCCTTCCGCGCGATCGACCGCGCCGACTTCGTGCCAAAAGAAGAAAAGCCCGCCGCCTATCTCGACACCGCCCTCCCGATCGGCTACGGGCAGACCATCTCGCAACCGACTGTCGTCGCATTCTGCCTCGAAGAGCTGGCCGTCGAGCCGGGCAATCGCGTGCTCGACGTCGGCAGCGGCTCAGGCTACACGACCGCGCTCCTTGCCGAGCTCGTCGGCAAGGGCGGGGAAGTGACCGGCCTGGAACGCGTCCCCGAGCTGGTGGCGTTCGGGCAGCAGAACCTCGCGAAGTATGCGCCGGCAAACGCGCGCATCGAGCAGGCAGGCGCGGCGCTCGGGAAGCCCTCCGCCGCGCCCTTCGACCGCATCCTCGTCTCGGCCGCCGCGCGCGAGGTGCCCCGCGCGCTCGCCGCAGAGCTCGCCGACGGCGGCCGCATGGTCATCCCTGTCGGGAACGCTATCTGCGTCGTCGACCGCGCGGGCGACGACTTCACCACCCGTTGCCACGAGGGTTACGCCTTCGTCCCGCTCGTCACCTGAATACGTGCTAGCATAGAGCACATGCACGCCCACACCCACGGCATCGGTTTTCAATACGACGAAGAAACCCGGCGAAAGAAGCTCGACCCGGAGAAGCTCCTGCGCGCCGCAGGGCTCCAAGAGGGCATGGCCTTCATGGATATCGGTTGCAACGATGGCTTCTTCGCGATTCCCGCAGCGAAGATCGTCGGTTCATCGGGGA
>JAJYQV010000019.1 GCA_021794425.1 bacterium | reverse complement strand
AGAGGGGCTGTCAGAGGCGTCGACGGAGGCGGGGGAGAAAGAGAATGGGTCCGAGCTTGTTCAACTCGGACCCATTTAGTTTAGGTTGCTGGAGAAGGGCGGGTCAAGAAGTGCGCCGCCCCCTTTTTTTGGTTTTTGCCTCCTCGCTCAAGGGCCTCCACTGCGCAGCAGTGACAGAGGCCTCCGTAGAGCTCCGGCGGCGCAGCCTCCTCGCACGTGCGAAGATAGTTTCTGCAGGGCCGCGAGCCCTTTTCTACGGGTGTGCGCATGTACGCAAGCACGCCCGCAATCACTACGGCCGCCAGTAGTGAGTATAGATATAGAAAGGACATGATTTTCCTCCAGTGGTCGTCTAATATTAAAGTATCACGCGCATCCAAAATGTCAATACTCGCGAGTGAATTCTCGCCCCCCGCCGCGATCAGCGCTTGTCGTTTCGTGCTTAAACTGCGAGTGGACGGTTGCCTTCGGCGACGAAATCGGCGCTCAGTTCATCTCGGAGCGCGCGGTAAAAACCGGCAAGCGCAATCATGATGGCGTTGTCAGTGGTGAGCGAGGCATCGGGAATCCGCAACCTAACTTGTGGATATCCGATATCCACAAGACTAGCGACATTCTCGCGGAAGACGCGGCGGATGTGGGTGTTGGCGGAGACGCCGCCGCCGATAACGAGCGTCTGGGCGCCCGAGTCTTTGAGGGCGCGCGCAGTCTTCTTCCAGAGCACCTCGGCGACGGCGTCTTCAAACTCGCGGGCGATGTGTTTCTTTTCCGTCTCGCTCATCTCGGGGCGGTTCTTGAGGAGCGTGAGGACGGCGGTCTTGAGCCCCGAGAACGAGAAGTCGCACGTCCCGTCATTGATCATCGGCCGCGGCAATGTAGAAGTCGAACTTCTACGAGCGTGCTCTTGTAGAAGTTCGACTTCTACAGCTTCTGTACGCGCGAGCTCGGCGAGACGCGAGATCTCGGGGCCACCCGGGTAGGGGAGGCCGAGCATGCGTGCGACCTTGTCGAACGCTTCACCTACCGCGTCGTCGCGCGTCTGCCCCACGAGCTCATACTCGAGCCACTCTTTCATGACGACGAGCTCGGTGTGGCCGCCCGAGATGAGGAGCGCGAGGACGGGGAGCGCGACACCCTTCACTTCAAGGTTCGACCTTGAAGAAGAATCGTCTTTGCTTGTGGCGAGTGCGGCCATGATGTGACCCTCCATGTGGTTTATTGCGACGATAGGCTTCTCCCAGGCGAGCGCGAGCGCCTTTGCGAAGTTCACGCCCACCCAGAGCGCCGGCTCGAGGCCGGGCCCCGCGGTCACGGCAATTACGTCGATTGCGGGCGGTTCGCATTCGCTCACGAAATCAAAAAACGCTTCGGCGAGGCCGGGTTCGCGCGCCAAAATCGCAGCGATTTTGGCGCGCGTCTCGTCCGGTATCGCCTGCGTGTCCTCGACGAGAAGCTCGGCTTCCTCAAGTGCGGCGTCCAAGAGCGGGACGAGATTCTTCGCGTGCTCGCGCTTGGCGAGGGCTGGGAAGACCCCGCCGTACTCCTTGTGGAGCTCGATCTGCGAGAGGAGCGCGTTGCCGAGCACCTTGAATTCGGCTGCCCGCTCGTCTCCCATCGCTTCGACGATGGAAATGGCCGTCTCGTCGCAGGAGGTCTCTATGGCGAGGATTCTCATGGGTGGTAGTATACCGCTAATGCAACGCAATGACCTCCTCGTCTGGGTTGACCTCGAGATGACCTCGATCACTGACGTGCTCGTGGATCGTATCACTGAAATCGCCGTGGTCCTGACCGATAAGGACCTCAACATCGTCGCCGAGCTCCCGGGCATCGTCATCCACACCGAACCCGATTTCTACGACTCCCGCATAGAGTCGGAGGTGGCCAAGGGGTTCCCGCGCCCCGAGGCGCTCATCGCCGCTGCTGCGGCGAGCACGACGACGATGGAAGAGGCGGAAGAGCAGGTGCTCGCGTTCATCAAGGAGCATATCGCTGAGAACTCTGCGCCGCTGTGCGGCAATTCAATCCACGCCGATCGGCATTTCCTCAAACTCCAGATGCGGCAATTCGAGCAGTATCTGTTCTATCGCATCATCGACGTCTCGAGTGTGAAAGAGCTCGCGCGCCGCTGGGCGCCCGAAGTGTATGAGGAAGCGAAGCGACGCAAGGGCGTGAAGCCGCACCGCGCGACCGATGACATCAAGAACTCGATCGCCGAGCTCGCGTTCTATCGCGAGACCTTCTTTAAGATTCCGTAATCTCCTGCCACGGGAGCGGGTGGTTCGCAGGGATGAAGAATCCTGCTGAGCCGGGGTGTCCGCCGCCGCCGTATTTCTCAGCGATTTTTGCGACATCTACTGAACCGTCGCCGCGGATTGAGACGCCGAACCCGTCCGGGTGCGCAGACACGACGAGCGCGATGGGCGGGAGCTCGGTGTAGAGCTCGTGGGCGACGTGTGAGCGCAGGGTGATGGAGGGAAAGGAGGAAGAGAAGTAGCACTCGTAGCCCTCGAACTGCACTTTCTTTGCCGACTCGACGAGGAGGTGTCCCATCCGTTCGAAATATTCCTGATAGGCCGAAGCCTTCGCGAGCAGTGCAGGGCGTTCATTGTCGTCCTCAAGCGCGTGCACGATCCGGTCCCACACCAGGAAATCGTCCGGCTGCACGACGAGGTATGCGAAGATCGTTTCGGTCTCGGGCATCGCGTAGCGGTAGGTGTCGCCATCCTCCAGATACTGCATGAGCTCGGGCATCGGGGTGTCGGGGTGGAAATATGCCCACGCGAGTGTCGCACCGGAGCGGTTCGGGTCGTAGACATGCTCGGGCGCTTGCTCGGTGAACGCGCGCCCGCTCTCGTGATGGTCGATGGCGACGACGCGTTTAGCAACCTTGAGGAGCTCCGCCATTTCTTCTTCGCGGTCGAAAGAGAAGTCGAGTATGTACACTTCTTTGCCTTCAAGATGCTCAGGCAGGTCGCCGCCGTAGCCGGCGGGAATGTACTCGGCGGTGTCGCCGAATTTCTTCCAGGCGGCATAGGCGGCTCCGAAACCGTCCGGACACTTTTTGTGATAAATGACGACAATAGGTTTTTCTTGCATGCAGGTATTCTAGCGCACGAAGCGCACGTAGATGCCGGCAGGTATGACGCGTGCCCCGTGTAGCCCTGGCGAAGTGGGGAGTTCGCTCGCGGACTCGCGGATGAGGAGCTCGCCGCTCTCGAGAGCGACTTCGCCGAAGGCGCTCTCGATGGCTTGGGCGAAGGCGCGGCTGGCGTAGCCAGCCGCGTAGCCATTCAAGAGGAAGAACGCGCCGGAAGTGTCAGATAGGAGCGCGCGCAGCGTGGCGAGGAGTTCGGGGAGCTGCTCCTCAATCTTCCAAACTTCGCCCTTGGCACCGCGCCCGAAGGCGGGCGGGTCGAGAATGATGCCGTCGTAGCGGCTGCCGCGCCGCGCGTCACGCTTTGCGAAGGCGAGCGCATCGTCGAGGAGCCAACGCACCTTGTCTTCGCCCACGCCCGAGCGGCGGGCATTGTCGTGCGCCCAGTCGAGTGACTGCTTGGACGCGTCCACGTGCGTGACAAACGCGCCCGCTTTCGCCGCGACGGATGTCGCGATGCCGGTGTAGCCGAAGAGGTTCAAGACCTTGGGCGCTTCGAGTGCCGCGATGCGCTCGGCCGACCATGCCCAGTTGGGCGCCTGCTCGGGAAAGACACCCGTGTGCTTGAAGCTCGTGAGGGCGGCGGTGAAGCGCACGTCGCCCCAGCCGAGCTCCCAAGGATCGGGTACAGGCTTTTTCACCTCCCAGCCGCCGCGCTTATCGCGGAAAGCGAAGACGGCGTGCGCGTCGCTCCAGAGCTCGGGCTCTCGCTTCGCCCAGAGCGCCTGCGTCTCAGGGCGCGCGACGATCACCTGCCCGAAGCGCTCGAGCTTCATGTTGTCGCCCGAATCGAGGAGTTCGTAGTCCTCCCAGGGAAGAGTCGTGAGATGCTGGTCGTATTTCATAACGCTTCAGGATGCTTGGTGCTCCACTCGTAGAAGACGATCCCAGCGGAGACGGCGGCGTTGAGCGACTCGGTGCGCGAGTGCATGGGGATCGAGAGCGTGACGTCGCACGCTTCGAGCGTCTTTTCCCGAATGCCGGCGCCCTCGTTGCCGATGATAAATGCGGTTGGTACGTCAAAGGCTTCGGCGCCAAGCGCGGTCGTGCCCGCCATCGCGAGGCCGTATGTCCAGAAACCTTTCTCTTTAAGAATCTTGAGCGTGTTGTTTATGTTGCCGATGGAGACGAGCGGGACGCGAAACGCCATGCCCGCCGAAGTCTTTACGACGACGCCGGTGACACCGGCCTGATGGCGCTCGGGGATGAGCACGCCGGAGAGGCCGAAGGCTGCGGCCGAGCGGATGATGGCGCCCACGTTGTGCGGGTCCTGCACCTCGCCGAGAATTGCTACGGCGGGATTCTTTGTCGTGTCGAGCGTCGCCAGGAAATCATCAAACTGAACGAGCAGGGCAGCGGGGTCCATGATCGCGATGACGCCCTGATGCACAGCGTCGCGGCCGACAAGCGATGCGCCCTCTTTGCCGAGCGGCGCGACGGGAATTTCGTGTCTCGCGAGGAGCGCGCGAAGCTTCGGGTCCCGCACCTCGCTCGCCAGGAAGACCTTGCGGACGACACGGGGCGTATGCTCAAGCGCTTCCTCAAGCGCGTGCTTGCCGTAGATGTAGATCTTCTTCGGGGCTGCGGATTTATTCGGACGCATTATGTAGATTTATAGCACGGAATCAGGCCTTTAGTGCGCGGTAAGGGACTCGAACCCCTGACCCTCTCAACGTCAATGAGATGCTCTACCAACTGAGCTAACCGCGCATGTGGGGGAAACTATACCATAAGGCCGCTTTTCTTTGAACACGGATGAAATCCCCGGCGCGGCCCCTCCGGCCTCTCTGCCGCCGAAGTTTCTGAATGTGAGGATATCATAACCCACGCGCGAACTTATTTCGAACAACAACCCTAACTCATCGCGCCTCGCGGACTCGGCGCTCACCGCCCTTCGCCCTGCCGCTTCCTATGCATTTTTGTTTTGGCGGGGGAATGCATTGAAGAATGGAATGGAGCGGCAGGGTTCGGGCGGGAACGGCTCAAATCTTCCCGCCTAACGGCTCACATGGGAAGAAATGAGCCGTTCAATGCAAATACAGAAAGGTGCCTCGCCAAACCAATTTTCAAAAGGAATGGCGAGGCTCAAAGTCTATGTGCTTGCCCACCCTCTGTGCGCGCAAGCCCGCCTGCGGCGGGGCTCCTTAGTTATCGGAGAGTGCTTTGATTTTCGCTATCGTAGAAGAGCCGACATACCCCGTGGCCGTCGAGAGCCCAAGAGGGGAGAGTATCTGGTCTTTGTATGCCGTCTGGAACTTGAGGACGGCCTGGTACGTGGCAGGTCCAAAATAGTCAGTCTCGTTGCCGGGAGAGCCGGGGCCCGATCCAGCAATAACAAAACCCTGGGTGTTGAGGAACTGCTGAAGAGCAAGGATGTCCGGGCCGATATCGCCCTGTTTGAGCG
The DNA here is from genome assembly GCA_021794425.1 of bacterium. Classification (GTDB taxonomy): domain Bacteria; phylum Patescibacteriota; class Minisyncoccia; order Phycocordibacterales; family Phycocordibacteraceae; genus C7867-001. The sequence continues at coordinate 2,352 of JAJYQV010000019.1, read as the reverse complement.
AGCGAGTAAAGAGGGATTTGGCAGACGGGACAACATTTGAGGTCGTGGCGGGAATCGTCACCTTGCCTACAACGAACGCGCGTGTAAGCGGACCGAAGTATCCGGTAGACGGGCTGATGCCGTTCGCCTTCTGAAATACAACAAGTGCAGATCGGGTCTGCGCACCGAAATAGCCCGTCGCCCTCGCTGGAATACTCATACCGTCCGCTAGCAGGAACTGCTGTAATGCCGTGACATCCGCGCCGGTATCGCCGATGGTGAGATCGCGCGTGTACAAGTATGCGAGAACGGTTGACTGCTGCTGTGCAACGGGAGTTGATATGGTAATCGGATTTGTACAGACATTAGTGTTATTGCAAAACTTCACGAACAGAGAACCGGTGGGGGAGTTTGGCCACTCTGCGCTCGAAGTCGCATTGATGTACGACGCAGGCATAAATGCCGTATTGTTGGAGATAACGATTTTGGTCACGTCGCTGCCAAAGTGGAAATTAAGTATTTGCTTGCCTGCAGTCGCCGAGGCCGAGGCGGTCGCGGCGAATCCGCCCGCCGGAGCGGTAGGTGGTGGTGTCGAAGCAATACCCCCAACAGGAACGCAGGTTGCGCCAGAACTTGAACCCGACAGTTGGTATCCGGCATTACAGCTCGCCGCTCCGCACGTAGGGAAAGAATTGTATGCCGCGGCATTTGATACGGCCGAGCATAGGCTCGTACACTGGGTAGTTGCTGACGGCGTGACAGTGTACGTTCCAGCGGCGGTCGGTGCCGTCGCATATGAAGTGCCAGGCATCGTGTTTTCTGCGCATACAAGTGTCGTGCCGCCACTGCTGAACTGGATTGATTTTACCGAACTGTTCGATGAGCCGACGTTGAACGTACCCGGATTGGTCACAGTAAACGTTCCGCTTGAAAACAACCAGCTCTGCGCCGTTGAGCCGTTCAGTATGAGCATGTCGGCCGTGCCGGAGCCAAAGGTGACTCCCGTCACGGTGATGTTCCCATTTGCCGTGAAGTCGGTAGTCGCGGCGACGGCTATAACGGGCAGGAACAACGCAAACGAGATTATCAGTAAAATATTTTTCATTATGTAGCTTACCGCTATGGCAGCAATTAGTGCTGCCAGACGTCAGCGCGGACAGTTGCGGCGGCGATTGGACTCGTGCCTTGCGCGGCGGTTTGGCAGAGTCGCACGGTAACCGTGCCAGCCGCCGATACCCAACCACTCCATACAAGGGTTGAGGATGCCGACGCGACAGCGTTCGGCATCCCAATATATATGGAATCGCCATCTGCGGCACCGGTAAGCGTGATGGTACCCGTGTTGCATGTATTTGCAGCAACCGTTCCGAAGGTGATCGAGTTGGTCCCGGAGAGATGCTTGAGAATTGACGTGCCGCCGCCAATGGTGATTGATTGCGCAGCCACGGCACCCGTGGAGCTAATCGTCGTAGTGGCTGTGCCGCCGAAGTAGGCCGTTCCTGTGTTGGAGAACATCGTCGTCGAAGCTTGCCCGAGCGAGGTGAGGCCAGTGACACTAAGCGTGCCGGATAGTGTCTGCGACGCTCCCGCGATAGTACCAGTGAGTGTCGGCGAAGCGGAGAGTACCATGTTTCCGGTGCCGGTCACGGCACTGGAGAGCGTAACACCGCCGTACGTGAGTGCATTTGTAAGGGTGAGTGCGCCGGTTGATGAGAAGGAAGAGGTAGCGGTCGCTCCAAAATATGCATTGTTGAAAACGGATAGTGCCGTTGAAGAAGCGTTACCGAGAGTTGAAAGACCGGTTACCGACACTGTTCCGTCAGTGCTGATATTAGTGCCTATGGTCGTTGCCGCTTGAACCATGGTGACCCCAAACAGTACAGACAACACAACAGACAATATGACCGAAATGGGGCCTGATTTTCTAAAAAATTTAGTATCTTTCGACATGAAATTGTAATTGGGGGGTGAAGAATAAAGCTCCGATGAGAGTAGTGTCAGTCTACCCCCCCCCGACCATATAACAATGGGGTAAAAAGTCTCGTGTGGATAACGTGTAGCGTGGAGCAAATATAAATACAGACGCCCCGAACCCTGCCGCTCCATTCCATTCTTCAATGCATTCCCCCGCCAAAACAAAAATGCATAGGAAGCGGCAGGGCGAAGGGCGGTGAGCGCCGAGTCCGCGAGGCGCGATGAGTTAGGGTTGTTGTTCGAAATAAGTTCGCGCGTGGGTTATGATATCCTCACAAAACGAAACTTCGTCCGGATTCAATTCGGAACCGAGCCCTGCGAGAGCCAGGGCTCGGTGCATTTCCGCGCGCTTGCGCGCGGTATTTTCAGACGGCGGGGATGCTCTGAAATGCATGGATT
>JAJYQV010000010.1 GCA_021794425.1 bacterium | reverse complement strand
CTTGGGCTCGCAGCCGATAGCCTCAAGCAGGCTTACCGCATCATCAAAACTATTTACCGTAAGGCAGGTCTCCTTCTGGTTCTCTATCTTATCGCCATCGACAACCTTGAGGCTTATCGTTATCTTATCGCCCTCGTCACGCACGCGCACCCACGCATCGTCTGAGCGCTTTTCTTTGGGCAAGTGGAACGGAATCCGCTTCTGCAAATATTCTGGCCGCACGAGCGTGGCCCCCGCCACTTTCAATCGCCCGCGCACCTCATCTTTGTCGACATTCGCAAACGTCGCCTCGTATTCAATTTCCATGCGGGTATTCTACCAAAGAAGGTAAAGCATCGCGCAAAAGAAAAAGCCGCGAGGTACGGCTTTGATGGGCGGTGTGTACAAGAACCTGTGTACCGAGTCCGGTGCAGAATTCAGTATCCTGCAGATTCACTCGGGCAAGCTCCCCATCTCCTCGCGGCAACCTAGCGCGTCCGCCGAAGTACTTTATCCGGAATTTCCTTCGGTAAAGATAGCGGCCGGTCATTCCACTACCCTGCTAACAATTAGCATATCACACAGCGAGCGCCTCAAAAAGTTTCGTATGCAAGGCGCGAGCGAGGAGCGGAGCGAACCGGGCAGTTTTGGAACGTGCGCAAGTGCGACGGCACGAGCCAGAGCAAATTTTCAGCAGAAAATTATGCGGTTCCAAAACTGCCCGGCTCGTGGAGCGTCTACAATGCGGCCATCGAGGCGATGGAGTCCCCCTCGCGCATCTTCATGACGCGGACGCCCTGGGTGGCGCGGGAGAGCTGCGAGATGGAGGCGACCGAGGTGCGGATGACCTGCCCCTTCTTCGACACCACGACGATCTCGTCGCCATCTTCGGCTGCGTCGTTCACGACCTTCGCGCCGATGATCTCGCCGGTCTTCGCGGTGACCTCTGCGGTCTTGATGCCCGAGCCGCCACGACCCTGAACCTTGTATTCGCTCATCGAGGTCCTCTTGCCATAACCCTTGCTCATGATGACCAGGAGCGAGGATTCCTTTGCCGAGAGCGCCGGGACGACTTCGGCCGAGACGACCTTGTCGCCCTTCTTCACCGTCATGCCTTTCACGCCGCCAGCGGTGCGGCCCATCTCGCGCACGTCCTCGGCGTCGAAGCGGATCGACTGCCCTTTCGCAGTGACGATTGAAACCGTATCTCCCTCGCCGGCAAGATTGGCGGCGATGAGCCGGTCGTCTTTCTTCAAATTGATGGCGATGATGCCGGAGCGCCGCACATCGGCGAAGCTCTTTGCCGCGACCCGCTTCACCACACCTGCTTCGGTGACAAACACCACTGACGCCGCGTCGAGCGCCGCGCCCTTGGGCACCGGCAGGATCGAGGTGACTTTCTCGTCGCCCGCGAGCGAGAGGAAGTTCATGATGCTCTTGCCTTTGGTCGCGCGGCGGCCCTCGGGGAGCTCATACATCTTGAGCTGGTACGCCTTGCCGAAATCAGTGAAAAAGAGGAGGTCGCTGTGTGCGGAAGCGACGAGGAAGTGCGTCACGACGTCTTCTTCCTTGGTGGCGATGTCGACGACGCCCACGCCGCCGCGCTTCTGGCTCTTGTACTCATCGGGGTTGGTGCGCTTCACATAGCCGCCCGCTGTGAGGAGGAGCATCGAGTCCTCGTCGGGCACGAGGTCTTCTACGGAGATGTTCTGCACGCCGCCCGCGACGATGCGCGTGCGGCGGTCGTCGCCGTACTTCTCCGCGAGCTCCTCGAGCTCGCTCTTCACCACGGCGAGTATCGACTTAGGCGAGGAGAGGATGTCTTTCAGCTTCTTGATGAGGGCCTGCACCTCGGAGAGCTCGTCTTCGAGCTTCTTGCGCTCGAGGCCGGCGAGCTTCGACAGGCGCATCTCGAGGATGGCGGCCGCCTGGAGTACGGAGAAGCCGAACTTCTTCTGGAGGGCGGCGCTCGCCGAGGGGATGTCGGCCGCCTTCTTGATGATCGCGATGACCTCGTCGATATGGTCAAGCGCCTTCACGAGCCCGATGAGGATGTGCTCGCGGGCCTCGGCGGCCCGCAGGTCAAACTCGGTGCGGCGCTTCACGACTTCCTGACGATGTGCGACGAAGTTGCCGAGGATGCCCTGGAGCGAGAGCATCTCCGGCACGCCGTCGACAAGCGCGAGCATGTTGTAGTGGAAGGTGCTCTCGAGCTCGGTATGCTTGTAAATCGCATTCAGGACCGCCTGCGGATGCGCAGTGCCCTTGAGCTCCACCACCACGCGGATGTCGCTCGTAGACTCGTCGCGCAGGTCGCGGATGCCCTCGATCTTCTTGTCCTGTACGAGCTCGGCGATGCGGGCGATGAGCTCGCTCTTGTTCACGCGGTACGGGATCGAGGTGATGACGATCTTCGTGTCTTTCTTGCCGTCGTCGATGATCTCGGCTTCGCCGCGCACCACCACCGGCCCTTTGCCGGTGCCGTAAGCGTGCTTGATATCGGCCTGGTTGAACGCGACGCCGCCGAGCGGGAAATCGGGGCCTTTCACGAACTGGAGCAAATCGTCGGTCGTCGCCTCCGGATTCTCAATCAGGTGGACCGTCGCGGCAACGACCTCGCGCAGGTTGTGCGGCGGAATGTTGGTCGCCATGCCCACCGCGATGCCGAGCGTGCCGTTGAGGAGCAGATTCGGGAGCGCCGAGGGAAGCACGTTCGGCTCCTCGCGTGTCGCGTCATAGTTGGGATTCCAGGCGACGGTCTCTTTATCTATATCTGCGAGCATCGCCTCGGCGATGCGCGACATCTTCGCCTCGGTGTAGCGCATCGCCGCCGGCGAATCGCCGTCGATGCTCCCGAAGTTGCCCTGGCCCAAGACGAGCGGATAGCGGTGCGAAAAATCCTGGGCCATCTTTGCCATCGAGTCATACACGGCCGTGTCGCCGTGCGGGTGATACTTGCCGAGCACCTCGCCGACTACCGTCGCGCTCTTGCGGAACTTGGCTCCCGGCGCGAGCCCCATGTCTTTCATCGCATAGAGAATGCGGCGATGCACCGGCTTGAGCCCATCACGCACGTCCGGCAACGCGCGACCAGTGATGACCGTCATCGCATAGTCGATATACGATTGCCGCATCTCGGAAACGATCGGCTGATCAATGACGTTCGCCGCCACCGGTGCCGCTGCGTCTTTTTCTTCGTTCCCTTTACCGCGTGCCATGATGATACGACGACGACGTTAGAACGGTATAGTCGTCTGTTCGGACGGCTTTGAAGGCGCGGTGGAAGCGGCTGTGTCGACGATTTCGATGTGCGCAGGCGCGTTCGGGCTCTGCAGTGCTGCCGCGGCCGCCACGCCGGCGAGATTCTGGCTCCCCGTATCGCTCACTTTCACGATAGGGTTCTCCTGCCCCGTGCTCATCGCGAAGTTGCTCTCGTGGAGGGCGAACGAGCCGGTCATGACGCTTCCGGTGAACCAGACGAGCGCGATAAAAGCACTCCCGAGCGCAGCAGCGCCAAACGCAATCCGCTTGCGGACATGGTGCGGCTTCCCTTTTACCTGCTCAATGTGGTCAAAAATGTTTTTCATAAGGATTATTTATGGAGTCAGTACCAGTATACTCCCCTCACGGCCGGCAAGGTCCTTTTTCTTCAAGGTGAGCTTGTCGAGCTTCTCGCTGCCATTCCCAGCCTCTTTCAAGAACGCTTCAAGCGACTTCGGCTCTCCCATGCCGCTCCAGTGCATCGGGATGATGATCTTCGGTTCAAGCGAAACAGCCAGCTCATGCGCCTGCGCGCTTGAAAGCACGCCGTCGCCGCCCACCGGCACGAAGAGCACGTCGATCTCGCCGATGCTCTCTCGCGCCTCTTTGGAGAGCTCCTCATCGGCGAGCGCGCCCAGGTGCACGAGCGTCATGTCTTCCAGGCCGACACTATATACCGTATTCACCGCTTCCTCTCGACCGTTCTCAAGACCATACTTTGACTTTGAGAGAAAGCCCTGCACGACCACGCCCTGCCGCTCGTACTCGCCCGGACCGGTAATGGCAAACGGGACCTTGTCGCCATAGGTCACCTCCTCGATGCCGTTCATGTCGGGGTGATTGCGCGAGACGAGCGCCAGGTCGGCACCGAAGCGCACCGACGGGAGTGTGCCGTTTTTCGAGACCGGGTCGAAGACGAGCGTGAGGTCGCCAAATGTCACTTTGAAGCACTGCCCGCCGTGGTGAGTGATGACCATAAGTAAACGCATTCTAGCATAAAAGCCTGCGCGCCGCGAGGTCCTGGCAAGGCCTCGCGGCGCGCGGGCCGGGGTGGCGACTTTTTATATTCTTATGCCTGTGCTATAGTCTCCGCACACGCGTGCGACCAGTAGAGAGCGACTAACCCTCCGCGAAAGCGAACACCGCTCCCAAACGCCGGCACCGCTTATATATATGTCTGAAGAGACCAAACCCAAGGCCGCGCCCGTCGCGACCATCCACCTGACCGCAGGCCATCCGATGGAGGGCCTCCTTGACGCTATCCCCACTCCGCCCAAGAGCGGGGACCTCGTCGAGGGAACCATCATCGCGATGAACCGTGGCCGCGTCTTCATCGACCTGCCGCCATTCGGCACCGGACTCATCTACGGCCGCGAATACCTGAACGCCGCCGACGTCTTGCGCAAGGCGAACCCGGGCGACACCATCAGCGCGAAAGTCGTCGATCCGGCCGGGCGCGACGGCTATATCGAACTATCACTCAAAGAAGCGCGCCAGGCCGCCATCTGGGGAGAAGCCGAGACGGCTATCCTCTCGCAGACGCCATACTCGCTCACCGTCGAGGAAGCGAACAAGGGCGGTCTCATCCTCTCGTGGCAGGGCATCCAGGGCTTTCTGCCTGCCTCCCAGCTCACGGGCGAGCACTACCCGCGCGTACCGGAGGGTGACAAGGACAAGATCCTCGGCGAGCTCATGCAGCTGGTCGGCAAGCCGCTTTCGGTGCGCATCATCACCGCCGACGCAAAGGAGGGCAAGCTCATCTTCTCGGAGCGTATGGGCGACGAGACGGAGGAGAAAGCGTCGCTCATCGACAAGTACCATGTTGGCGACGCGATTGACGGCGAAGTGACGGGTATCGTCGACTTCGGCGTCTTCGTGAAGCTCGAGCAGGGGCTTGAGGGACTGGTGCACATCAGCGAGCTTGATTGGGGCCTCGTCGAGGATCCGCACGCGCTCTTCAAAGTCGGCGACAAGACGCGCGTCAAGGTCATTGAGATCAAGGACGGCAAAGTGTCGCTTTCTATCAAAGCACTCAAAGAAAATCCATGGCACACGGCGGCGGAACGCTACAAGAAAGGCATGGAGGTGCCCGGCGTCGTCATCAAGTACAACAAGCACGGCGCGCTCGCCAGCATTGAGGAAGGCGTCGCAGGGCTCGTGCACGTCTCCGAATTCGAGTCGCCCTCACAGCTCCGCGAGACGCTCGAGCTAGGCAAGACGTACCCCTTCACCATCTCGCTCTTCGAACCGAAAGACCAGCGCATGACGCTCACCTACGCCGGAAAGAAGAAGTAAACGCCCACACGCGTACACAAAGAAGCGCGACGGCCTCCGGCCGTCGCGCTTCTTTTGCTATACTTCCCGCATGAGACAAGTCGTAGTCATCCACGGAGGCGATTCGTTCCCGACGTATGATGCGTACCTTGCCAATCTGCGCGACAAAACGATCGATCTCGACCGCTATCGTCCGCACCCCGACTGGAAAACGCACCTGCCCGAAGCGCTCGGCGCTGAGTACGACATACTCATGCCTCGTATGCCAAACGCGACGAATGCACGCTACACCGAATGGGCGCTCCTCTTCGGAAAGATTGCGCCGCTCCTCGACGAGGAGGTCATCCTCGTCGGCCACTCGCTCGGTGCCGTCTTTCTCGCACGTTATTTGTCGGAACACCGCTTCCCCGTACGCATCGCTGCGACTTTCCTTCTCGCCGCGCCATACGACGCCGCAGGCGACCTCTCAGAAGAATTCACCGCACCCGCTTCGCTCGACCTCCTCGCGAAGCAAGGCGGAAAGATATTCCTCTACCATAGCGAGGACGACCTCGTCGTGCCCTTCGCCGAGCTTGCGAAATACCAGGCCGCGCTCCCCTCCGCGACCGCGTGCACCTTCTCCGATCGCGGCCACTTCTTCGGCCAGTCCTCCTTCCCTGAGCTCGTCGCGGATATTAAGAATCTATCGTAAGTGCCTCGACGCCGCGGCGGATGGCGATGAAGCCGTAGCCCCAGAGGATCGGGAGCCAGAGCGGCATGACGCCGAAGAGGCTGTTACGTATGAACGTCTCGACACCGGTTGAGATGAAAAAGTATTCCGACGCCATGAGCACGAAGAAACCGAACCAGAAGACGATGAGGTCGTGTCGTTCGTGCTTTATGATTCGTGCTTTATGAAAAGAGAGATGGCGATGATTGCAATGTAGGCACCACTCAGCCAGACATCATTCCGGACGAGCTATATAGGAATCAGATTCCTATAACACGTGCTATCATGTATCTATGCGCGTAGAACCTTACAGTGTCGGCTCGGTACTCCACATCACGAAACGCGGAGTGCGCGGGGCGGACATAACGCGCGACCGCGCCGATCAGCAACGGTTCCCCCGACTGCTCTTCCATTTGAATGACACCCACCAGGACGAAAACTGGCAGCAAAGCACGAAAGGGCTTGCGCCGTATGAACGACCTGCGTCGTGGCCGGAGCGCGAACCGCTTGTTCGCATCCTCGCCTTGACGCTCATGCCGAACCACCTGCACCTCCTCATCGAGGAAATACGCGAGGGTGGTACCGCGCGATTCCTGCAACGCCTGTTCAATAGCATGACCTCGCACTACAACGCGAAATACCAGGAGCGGGGCAGCTTATTCCAGGGTGCATACCGCAGCCGCACGGTATCAGAAGACACGCATCTCCGGTATCTAGCCTTTTATATCCAGGTCAAGAACGTCCTCGAACTCTATCCGGGCGGGCTCACGCGGGCACTTGATGATTTTGACGCGGCATGGGAGTGGGCTACTCGCTACGAATTCTCGAGTCTCCCGGTGTTCCTTTCGCTCGCGCAGTCGCCTATCGTCGAGCCAGAATCACTGCAAGCGCTGTATACGAACATGCAGGCGTTCAAAGATGAGGCACGCGAACTGCTTGCCAACCACATCGCACATCATGCTGACGACGAAACACTCTCGTCCCTCATCCTTGAACCCTGGTAAGCTGACGAATTATAGGAATCTGATTCCTATAAGAATTCGAGTACCCTCCGAGCTCGCGAAGTATCAGGCCGCGCTCCCCGCCGCGACCGCACGCACTTTCTCCGACCGCGGCCACTTCAACCAGCCCGCCTTCCCCGAACTCGTCGCGGATATTAAGAATCTATCGTAAGCGCCTCGACGCCACGGCGGATGGCGATGAAGCCGTAGCCCCAGAGGATCGGGAGCCAGAGCGGCATGACGCCGAAGAGGCTGTTACGTATGAACGTCTCGACACCGGTTGAGATGAAAAAGTATTCCGACGCCATGAGCACGAAGAAACCAAACCAAAAGACGGTGAGGTCGTGACGTTCGTGTTTTATGAAAAGCGAGATGGCGATGATTGCGACGTACACACCACTCAGCCAGACATCGTTTGCGATGAACGGTATGAGCGCCACCATAAGCGCGACCGGAAGTGCGTTAACGACGATGGTCTTGGCCGCGCTCATCGCGTGTTCGCGAACATGGTCGCGGCGTCGTAGCCGTCACGCGCAAACATGCGCGCGGCTTCGGCAGATTTCTTGAGCGCCTTCTTCAGCGTCGCTTCATCGGCCGGTTTGAACTTGCCGATGACGTGCTTGATGACTTTCTCCTCGCCGCTTACTTTCTTCGCCTGATTCTTCTTCCCGGCCGCGCTGATCCCGACGCGAAGACGCGCAAAGTCTTTCGTCTTCACGGCGCGCATGATGCTCTCGACGCCTTTGTGGCCGCCGCTGCCGCGCCCGAAGACCATTTTGGTAACCCCAAGCGGCAGGTCGAGATCGTCCTGGATAACAAGGAGGTCGACAGCGGCCTTCGGGCTCTTCACGAACGCGGCGACCGCCTTCCCAGACGCGTTCATCATCGTCTCGGGCAGGACGAGCGTCGCTTTTTCTCCAGCGACTTCGCCTTTGGCGACGAGCGCGTTCGCAGTCTTATTGAAAACGAAGTCTTCGACGCCCTCTTCTTTTGCGAGAAGCTCAACTGCCATGCGCCCGGCGTTGTGCCGCGTCTTTTCATACTCTTTTCCCGGGTTCCCGAGCCCGACGATGACCAGTGCCATATGCGCGCATGATAGCACGCGCGCCGCTTCGCGGCGCGCGTGCTTCAAAAACTTGCATGCAAAAAATGCTCGCGTACAATGCATGCATGCAAGACACGGGAAAGGGTTTGCTGAAAGATCTTTTCACGCTCGCGTTCCTCATTGTCGTCGTCGTCATCCCCATCCGCCTCTTCGTCATCTCGCCGTTCGTCGTCGATGGCGAATCGATGCACCCCACGTTCGAGAATCTCGACTATCTCATCGTCGACG
>JAJYQV010000035.1 GCA_021794425.1 bacterium | reverse complement strand
GAGTGCGATGACGCTCCTCGTGCAGAAAGAGGTCGCCGAGCGCGTCGCCCGCTCGAAGAAAGAGAGCATACTCTCGCTCTCGGTGAAGGCATACGGGACGCCGACGTACGTGTTCACGGTCCCGCGCGGCGCGTTCCAGCCGGCTCCGAACGTGGACTCGGCCGTGCTCACCATCCGGGACATTTCACGCAAGCATTTCACGTCGCAAGAGGAGGAGAAACGCTTTTTCGATCTCGTGCACGCCGGGTTCGCGCACAAGCGCAAGTTCGTGCGGAGCAATCTCGCCGACGCGGGGCTTCCCTCGGGGGACATCCCCGAGAAAGCCCGCGCCGAGGACGTGCCGCTCTCCCTGTGGCTTTCTCTGTGCGCGATGCGCGGACTTTTTCATGCGGGCTAGCGGGAGCGTATCACCACTAGTGTGTCTCTGGCAGGAGTTGTGGTGATATACTAGGGAGTGATGTGGGAGAAAATTTCTAAGCACTGGCAAGTCATAGCGGCAGCGTTTTTTTCAGCGGCGCTTGTCATCGGTGCGTACGTCTTCGCGCGGGGTATCGAATCGCCGAGAGTGGCGCAGGCCTCCACCGAGACCGCATTGCTCCAGGCCATCGCGACGAAAGACTCCGATAACGATGGTCTCCCTGATTGGGAGGAGTCGCTCTACGGCACTGACCCCCATGTCGCGGACACGTTTCATCTCGGCATGACCGATGGCGAAGCGGTCGCGAGGGGTCTCATCGTGCCCAAGGCGATAGCTGATATCCAGACAGCTTCGTCATCGCCCATGTCTCTCGACGCCAACGGCCTCCCGCCAGCTCCCGCCGATGGCACGCTGACTGCCGCCTTTGCACAAGATTTCTTTACGCTGTACCTGGCTGCGAAGCAGAACGCGGGCAGTTCCGACCTTTCCGACACTGACCTGCAGAACATCGCGGACCAAGCGATCAGCCAGCTGGCCTCCTCTATCAAGCCCGCCGCCGATTTCAGATCCGCTTCGGAGCTGACGGTTTCCGGCTCCGGCGCCGATGCGCTCAAGGCGTTTGCCGCGAGCGCTGAGGCGGTGCTGCTGAAGAACACGAGCGATGCGACGAGTACCGATATCGAGTACCTCAAGGCGGCATTAGAAAACAACGACGCCACCGCCCTACCGCATATCGCCTCGATCGCGAAGATGTATCGCGGCTCTGCGGCGGGGCTCGCCGTGCTCCCCGTCCCCCGGGAGCTCGCGGCAGCTGACCTGGCGCTCATAAACACGCTCATGCGCCTGAGCGAGGTCGACACCGACTTCACGCGCGCGGACTCAGACCCGCTCGCAGCGATACTTGCCATCCAGCAATACGCGCAGGTGGCACAGGCGCTCAGTGACGCGTTTACGGGTATCGGCAAAGTGTATGCGACGGCCGGTATCAGGCTCCCGAAGGGCGCACCGGGAGCGTCAGTCGTGAATATGATCGCAAACGTCGCCGCGGCCAAAGATAGGGCAGGAGCAAAACCATGAACACACGACCTTTCGCAACGACTCTCGCGATAGTCCTCATGGTCGTTGTCGTCGCGCCAGCGGTGTTGTTTGTCGCGCCACAAAGAGTGAACGCGTACCCAGCCGAGATTTTGAGCGATGTCTCTGCCCCTAGTCTGACTACTGCCGCGAAGACTACCGTGAATGCGATAGAATCGACGCTTATTCAAGCATCTGCAGCCACGAGCGCGTGGGCGGCAGACGCGGACTGGGTTTACAAGTATGTCCTCCAGCCGCTTGCGTTCATAGAGTCAGGCAAGCTCATGAAAATGATGACCGCCAGCGTCATCTCGTTTGTCATCGGCAAGGCGAATGGCACGGGCGTGCCGCAGTTCGCGGTCGACGTGCAGAAGTCGATGCAGGGCGTCTCAGACGGCGCGGCGCTTGCCTACTTGAAGCAGGTCGGGAACACGAACTCGCCTTTTGCTGGCTCTATCGCGTCTGCCCTCAGCACGGACTATCTAACCGGGTCGAGTCTCAAGGGGTTCTGGGCCGCAAATATGTGCACGCTCGCTCAATCGTCGCAGAACGTGCCCGCCTATCTCGCCGGTAACTGGTCGCAAGGCGGCGTCGCAGCGTGGTTCGCGCTCACGACAGAGACGCAGAATAACCCCTATACGTTTTACCAGAATACCCAAACGAAACTCGCGACTGTCATAGGCCCTGGCGCCGGCGGGGTAACGGGCACGCGAGCGTCAGAACTCAATTGGGGCCAGGGGTTCATGTCGTGGTGCGGCGCGACAGAGGACACCACCTCTTCTTTCCTCAACACGCAGCTTTCTGCCACCTCATCCTATGCCTACACGCTTCCTGCTTCTGCGCCCGGGGGTATCAATCCTGGCGACCCGTGCATGAAGGACGGAAACCCCGGCACCATCCAGACCCCCGGGTCGCTCATCAAGTCAACGCTCGACAAGGTGCTCGGCGGCCAGCAAGACCAGATAGTCCGTATGGGCGACGTCAGCGGGCAGGTCAATAGCATATTAGCGGATATAGGCACTGTCTTTAAGACAGTGAACTTCGCGACGCAGCTTCTTGGTGGGAACACGTCAGGAGGCTTACTCTCGGCTGGGGCGTCTTCCCCCTCTGGGGCGTCTGTGGCTCTTTCCCAGCTCCGGAGCATGTCCACTTTGGGTCTCACGAGTTCAGGCGTCGTATCGGCAACGGCTGCGTCCCGTCCGGATTCGTCGGTCACGGGGGCCGGCATGCTCGACAGGATCAGCCAGTACCAGGCGGCGTGGGGCACTGTCGGCGCAGCGGCAGGCACCGCCTCGACGAGTGTCGTCTCGCTTGCGGCAGCCTGCACCGCTGCCGCTAATTCTGCGGCGCTCGATCTGTGGACCAGAACATCCGGAACACAGACCGTCCCGACGCAAGCACAGCTGGACTCCATGCACTCAACCTTCATAGACACCGCTCGCGCGCAGGCTGCCGCGGTGCCAGTGGCACTCTCGACCGAGATCGCGCCGATCATCGCGCAAGCCGCCACCAACACATCGCCAGCGACATTTGCATCAACAATCACGCTGGCGCAACAAGTGCAGAGTGATCTGGCTTCGGGCAGTACGGCATATGCCACCGACTTGCAGACGCTCCAGACGATGCCGCCAACGCAGACTGACCTGGCGAAGGCGCAGTTGAATGCCGAGTCGCTCCAGTCGGCGACCGCAGTGCCGCCGGGGTCGCTCACCGTTCCGAGTGCGCCGTCGGTTCCGACCACTGACCGGATGAATCTGATCAGCACGAACGCACAGGCGCTCAAGACGTCGGTGTGTACGTACAACTCGTCCGGAACCTATTGAGTATGCGCCGCTTCCTCTCAGCCTCGCTCATCACTCTCGCCCTCCTCATAGGCGCGGCGGGCGCTGCGCCCGCCGCGCACGCAGACACCGCTACCGATTCTTTTCTCAACACACAGCTTCCTACTGCGGCGACCCCGGACACTACGTATTCTTACACTCCGTCGTCTATCACTTCTCCCACCTCTGCTTCCGCGGTGGGCCCCATCGCTACTGACACCACGCCGGCAAATGACGGAGCGAAGACGGCAACCGATCCGAACCTTAGCGGCGGTTTCAACTCGATCATGACGTGGATCGCGAGCCTCTTCGCCTGGCTCGTCGGTATCGCTGCGATCACGCTCGACAACGCGGTGTACTACACCATCGTGACGATGGGGAGCTATGTGTCGCGCCTCACTGCCATCGGCGTCGCATGGCGCGTCCTGCGTGATGCGGCGAACATCATGCTTATATTCGGTTTCCTCGCCATCGGTATCGCCACCATCATAGATGTGGACTGGTACGGCGGCGGGAAGAAACTGCTCCCCAAGCTTCTTCTCGCTGCGGTGGCTCTCAACTTCTCGCTCTTCATCTCTGAAGCGATGATCGACGGTACCAATCTCATCGCGACGCAATTCTACCAGCAGATCAACGCCGGGCAGCCGGCTCAACCTATCTCTCTGGGCCAAACGGCGACCGAGCCGATATCGAGCGCTATCATGGGGAATCTCGGGCTCTCGACCCTATATGATGTGAACGGGAACCCCAATGCACTGGTGGGCAATCATGCGTGGATCATCGGCTTCATGAGCATTTTGCTCTTTATCGTGGCTGCGTTCGTGATGTTCTCGCTCGCGTTCATACTCATCATGCGGTTCGTGGCTCTGATATTCTTCATATTGCTCTCGCCAGTCGGCTTCATGGGGATGGCATTGCCACTGATGGAATATCGAGCCGGTCAATGGTGGAAAAATTTTCTCGAGCAGATAGTCACCGCGCCCGTCCTGCTCCTCTTGCTCTATGTAGCGCTCGCGGTCATCACCGATGCCAATTTTCTCACCGGCTTCAACGCGTCAGGGTCGTGGCTGGGCATCTTCAATAGCAACAATTTTGTCGGGTTCGCGGGCATATTGCTTTCCTTCATGGTCGCGATGGGGCTCCTCATGGTCGTCGTCATCAAAGCGAAAAGCATGGCTGCCTTCGGCGCCGGCTGGGCGACCAAGACGGCTGGAAAGATGACCTTCGGAGCTACAGCCTGGGCTGGCACCAAAGTCATCGGGCTGCCGTCTCATTACGCTGCTCGGGGGATTAAGACCAGCCGCTGGGCCGGGACGAGGACTGGGCGGATAGCAGCGACCGTCCTCGATAAAGGCGCGAAAGCTAGCTTCGACGTGCGCGGCGTCACGATGGGTGGCGGCCTGAAGGCTATCAACGTCGAAGCGGGCAAACCGGCTGAGGGAGGGTACAAGGGTCAGCGCGAGAGGGCGATCAAGTCGCACGAGGAATACACGAAATCGATCGACAAGGCATTCGAAGAGCGCGGCGTGACAATAAATAGAAAGGAAAAGAAGCAAATGGCAGAAACTAAAGAGGTTCACGAGCAAGCAACAGAAGCAAAAACGATGGCCGAATGGGCGAAAACAAGCGCGAAAGACAAGCGCGAAGCTGCTGAAGCCGAAAAGAAAAAGCTCGAGGCCGAGATTGCAGTCCTTGAGGAGCAGCAGAAGCAGAATCCATATTCGAGGGAAACCAACGAGAAATTAGAAGCCACACAGAAGAAGCTTGCTGTGAGTAATGAAAATCTCGTGACGGCAAGCGCGAACTTTAGTCAAGCCGCAAATAATCTCCAGGAAGCCACAAAGGCGGAATCGGAGGCTAAAAAAGCGCGAGAAGAAGCTGAGAAGGCACCAGAGAAACGAATGAAGGATAAAAAGAAGGATATTAAAGAAGCCTACGCGGAGAAGATCGGCACCAAGTTCACAAAGAATCCTATAATGTGGCTGGTGAATCTCGGAATGTATGGCCCTGGTGGCGCTGTAGCAGCGCGAAAGATCAAGAAATCTCTAGAAGAGAAGCCGGTCAAAGACAAATTCCTTGATCTTGCGAAAAAAATGGCGAAAGAGATGGAAGATGAAAAGGAAAAAGGAGGAACGCCGAGCGAGGAAAAACCAAAAGAAGAGCCCAAAGCTTGAAACACGGCTAATTAACTAACCCATGAACCCACAAGATCCAAAAGAGCCCACTCTCGAAGAAAGCGTCGCGCAGGTCATGCAGGCTCTGCCGCCGGTGATACGCGCGTACATCGCGCAGGGGAAATACACGGCGGTCGCGAAGAGCCTGATGGCCAAATACAGTCTCCGTCTCGACCAGGGCGGCGTCCTCGAGCGGGGGATCATGCTGCTCCTCATGGGTATAAACAGCCCCGACGAGTTCCTCCAAGCGCTCGTCGATGAGGCGAAGCTCGACGAGCAGACCATAAACAACATCGCGAAAGACCTAAATGACCTGGTATTCGCCCCTCTTCGCAAGGAAGAAGAGGCGGGCAGGAGCGGCACAAGCGCGCCGCAGGCAACGAAGCCTGCTGCGGCCGCCGCGCAGCCCCAGCCAGTTGCCGCCAAGGCCGAGACTCGTCCCGCGCCCGCCGCTCCTCCGCAGGGGAGCTTGCCGCCGAAGGCGTTCTTGCCCCAGTCGGCTTCTCTGGGGGACGTGGTCCGGTCTGTCTCTCGGCCTGCCGAACCGTCGCCCGCAGAGCAAGTCGGTGAGAAGAAACTGCTCCAGGACCACGAAGAGCCGCACATCGAGGTGGGCACGAGCCCGGCGCCGCAGGCTCCATCTGGCTTCGCGCTCCCGCACCGCCCCGAAGCGCCCAGTGCAGGCGCACCGCCGAACCTGCCCGGGGCGATGCCTCCGCGACCCGAGCAACCTCGCCCGATAGTCCCCGCGCCGGGCCCGGCTCCCGCGCCCGCCCCGAGCGCGACTCCTGCCCCTCAAGCGCCGCAGCCGTCCGCGCGCCCAGCTGTGCCGCCAGCCCCGGTTACTTCCTATTCTTCCGACCCATACCGCGAGCCGATTGACGAGTCGTCAGCAACCTGATTGTGGATAGCCAAGAAGGCGTGGTGATATACTGCTACGCATGCTAACTAAAGAGGACAAGAAATGGATTGAAAAAGGCTTTGAAGGAGCTTTTTCAGGACATCAAAAGTGGATCGAGGGTGCGTTTGCAACCAAGCAAGAAATCAGAGAAGTACGCGACAGCGTTGATCTTACGCGGAAGAAGCTCATTGATTTGACTCTTGACGCGCTGGTCCGCGACTCTCGTTTCAACGCGGTCGAAGCGTCAATATTCCGCACAGAAGAGAAATTCGACAAGATTATGATCATGCTTGATGGCTTCACCGGCAAAGTCGCCGATCTTGAGCAAGAGAACAAAATGGGTGCGATTACTCTCCGTCGGCACGGTACCCAGATTCATGAGCTCGCTACTGCGACGGGTGTGGCTATTTCTGAGTAGTTGCATTATCTGGCCCCTTTCTATATAGTGCTTGTATCCCGCGTGCGCGGGTTTTCTAACTAATGGCCACTATCAACCAACTGTCCAGAAAAGGGCGCAAGAACAAATCGTCGAAGACGAGCAAGCCGGCGCTTGCCAGCGGCTTTAACGCGCTCAAGAACCGCCCGACCCTGTACCCCTCGCCCTTCAAGCGCGGCGTCTGCACCAAGGTGACCACGAAAACCCCCCGCAAACCGAACTCCGCTATCCGTAAGATCGCCCGTGTCCGCCTGACTAACGGCATGGAGGTAACCGCCTACATCCCCGGCATGGGGCACAACCTCCAGGAACACTCCGTCGTCCTCCTCCGTGGCGGCCGTGTGAAGGATATCGGCGTGCAGTACACCATCGTGCGCGGCAAGCTCGACACGGCCGGCCTCGACAAGCGCCGCTCGTCCCGCTCACGCTACGGCGCGAAGAAGCCGAAGGCGTAGCTTGTCATCTTTACATTTTTAAATATTTAAATTTCTTGTATGCGCCGACCCCTTAAAAAACAGCGAACCTGGCGACCAGACCTCAAGTACGGTTCGGAGACGCTCACCCGTTTCATCAACGCCGTCATGTGGGACGGCAAGAAAGACACCGCCCGCGCGGTCGTCTATGACGCGCTCGACGTGATCAAAGAGGGGGGAGGAGACCCGCTCGAGACGTTTGAAGCGGCACTCCGCAATGCGTCGCCCTTGATGGAGGTGCGCTCGCGTCGCGTCGGCGGTGCGAACTATCAGGTCCCGCGCGAAGTCCCGCAGAACCGCCGCCTCGCGCTCTCGTTCCGTTGGATTATCAATGCGGCTCGCAACAAGAAGGGCAAGCCGATGGCCGAGAAGCTCGCCAACGAGCTCCTCCTCGCTTCCAAGAACGAAGGCGACGCCATCAAGAAGAAGGACGAAATGCACCGCATGGCAGACGCCAACAAAGCCTTCGCCCACTTCGCGTGGTGATTTTGTAGCACGACAAGTGCAAAGTCCGAACGGTGGTTCCACCGTTCGGACTTTGCTTTTTGCTGTTTAAAGGGTAGTATGACCGCCGGAGTAGTTGAGTTGGAACGGGCATCTTTTGACAATGAAAACAACGGAGGTGTGAAATGGGCGAAATCAACCGAATGACAATGGGAGCCGATCTGGCTACGATAAAGGAGAAAAGAGTAAAAGCACAAAAGGGGGCAGTTTCTTTGAAGAAGAGACTTGAGGGGAGGGAGGGTGTCCTGAACGCCTTGCTCTTTGCTGAGCAAGTTCTCGATGGCCTGCTAAAAGCGCACGCCGTGTCGGACCCGGGAGAGAGGGGGCCGGCATATGCTCTCCTCGTATTCCCCCATGAACAGTCTTCTTTCTCGTCTGATTTCATAAAGAGCACGGCTACTCCCGCTGGGTTTTTAAGTGAAAAGGGGAGAGAAAAACTGTCAAGAAGCATCCCTTTTTCAAGTTTTGTCACGGAGAAATGCCCGATATGTCAGGCATTCTTGCCGGTAATCCAAGAGCTCGAGTATCTTAGCGATCTTTGGGACGGCAAAGGGTGGCGAAAACGATTTTTCGTTGTCTGTGTCCCCTGCGGAGGCGCCTTTGAGATTTGGGAGTCAGAAGAGCGCGAATGCCGATTTTGATTCCCCGCGACTATTTGTCCGGCAAAAGCCCCGCTGCGTGCGCGGGCTTTTCTTTTTCGTTCGTTTGGGCTATTCTCTACCTAACGCTTAGGCGCCTTATTTTTTATTTACCCATTATGAATCGCGATTATCCACTCGAAAAGGTGCGCAACTTCGGCATCGTCCCCCCC
>JAJYQV010000012.1 GCA_021794425.1 bacterium | reverse complement strand
CCGAGGTTGATGGGGGCGGAGGTGAAGGTGCCGGAGGAAGCATATGCTTGTGAGACCACCGAGATTTTGGTGACGTTGCTTGAGCTATAGTTCTCAGTCCAGATAGAATTCGTGTATGAATCGAAAGCGACGCCATCGGGACCGGAGCCAACAGTATATGTACCTATGACAGCGCCGGTGGCTGCAGAAAGGTTGGTGACATTGGAGGCGCCGTTATTCGTTACCCATATCGTATTAGTGGCGGGATCAAACGCAACTCCGAAAGGCAGGCTGCCGACGGCATAAATGCCCGTCAACGCGCCGGTAGACGCGTTGAGCTTACTCACGTTATTGGAACCGAAGTTAGTCACCCAAACCGAATTCGTGGAGGAATCAAACGCGACACTGATGGGGCTCGTGCCCGAAGTCGTGTATGTGCCGATGACAGCACCGGTCGCTGCAGAGAATTTAGTGGCGCCGCCGCCGCGGTTTGCAACCCACATGGAATTCGTTGAGGAATCAAATGCAATGCCGTTTGCGTAGGTTGTTCCGGCTGCGGCATACGTGCCGATAAGCGCCCCAGTTGCGGCAGAGAGCTTCGTGACATTGCTCGTGCCGTAATTTGCCGTCCAGATAGAGTTGGTGGAGGGATCAAAGGCGATGGCGTACGGACCGGTGCCAACCGTGTACGTCCCGATCAACGCGCCAGTTGCGGCGGAGATTTTCGTAACCGTGGTGCCGGTACCGCCGCCAAAGTTCGCCGTCCAGATAGAGTTGGTGGAGGGATCAAAGGCGATCGCGAACGGACCGGTGCCGACCGCGTAGGTGCCGATGGTTGCCCCCGTCGTCGGATTTATTTTCGTGACGTTGTTGGTGCCCCCGTTTGTCACCCAGATTGAATTGGTGGAGGAGTCAAAAGCGATGCCGGAGCCGGCGGAGGATACGGCATAGGAACCGAGAACTGTCGTTTTCGGAACGAGACTGCTCGTGAGCACCACGCTCGCTCCCGTGCCGCTCCCGCTCACGGTGGTCGAGGCGTTTGTGCCGTTCCCGAAACCGCCACCGAAAGCCGGTATCAATTGGGTCGTGCTCGTCGCCCCGTCGTCCGTAAAGGTGTACGGGGTGAGCGGGAGCGACACCGTGGTTCCTACGGTTAGCCCAGTACTCGTGGCAAACTTGGTCCAGTTGGATTCGTTGGTGGGGTGCGCGGCGACGCTCACGGCATCTGCGCCGCCCGCCCACGATGACTGGGTGAAGTTGTAGGTGGCGGCGTAGACGAACGTGTTGTATGAAAAGAGGCTCGTTATGACGAAGAGCGCCGCGAAAACGGCGAACGCCGCGTGGCGCGCAGATAGTTTCTTCAGGTACCGGAATGCGCGACGCGCAACGTCTCCCGCGCGGCGTACGCTTGCTCGTGTCTTGGGGTACATCTTGCCTCTAACTATACCACCGAAATATTTGCCAATTGTGTTTTCCCCTTTTGTGCCTCACCGGACTGCCCTCTTCATTATGTTTCCCATTGAGGTGCCCCCTCCAGGAGTCGAACCTGGATCAGCTCGTTAGGAGTGAGCCGTTCTATCCATTGAACTAAAGGGGCGATGCATGAAAGAGTACCATAACGCGCAAAACGCGCGCCGCGAAGCGGCGCGCGTTTTGCGCTCTCGGGGACTTACGCCGCGAGGCCCAAAAGCGAAACGAGCCGCTCCTGGTCGAAACCGATGATCATCTCATCATCAATGAAGATAACCGGTACACCCATCTGGCCTGACCTCTGAATCATTTCCTGGCGCTTCTCAAGATCGTGCGCCACATCATAATCGGTGAAGCTGACGCCTTTCTCTCCGAGGAAATCCTTGGCCATCTGGCAGAAGTGGCACGTTGGGGTGCTATATATAGTAACGTTTTTATCCATGTTTATTTTTTATTACCCAGTAAGTATACCACCCCAGGTTATCCACACCAGCAGAAATCAAAAGAGCGACCCCCTGACCACCGAGCGAGTGCGGTCAGGGGGCTTATTCTGCCGCGCCTTTATCGTTCCCATCGTCCTCCGTCTTTCTCACCACCACAACTTTGTAATACGCTTTCAGTCTGGTCTGGTGATGAAATTCGATAAAATCGATCTTCCCGTCTTTCCTGGTAACGAGCCTCCTTTCGCAGAAGTCGTCGTCGCACATGAACATTCCTAGGTGAATGACGGTGCCGGCCTTCCCGCGCGCATCTGCACACGTCGCCAGATAGGACAATCCCTCGCTCAGACTTGCCGGGGTGTAACCGTTCTCCGCGAGCTCCAGGTAAAAACCACGAACGCTCGTTTCCTCATCAAGCGAGACGAGCGCGCAGGTTCTCAGATAAACTCTCTTTCCTTCGCATTCTCTTCTGAGCTGCGCATCCAGAAGCTCAAGGCGCGGAAATTTATCCGCGTGGAAGATGGCGCGCGCGAAGCTCGGTATCCAGCGCGCGCGCCGCTCGCCTCGACTGCGTCTGAGCGCTTCGTCGACGGTGCGGTACCGAAGCACTTTTACGCGCTTCTCCAACTCTATCTCTATCTTCATGGCAATCCTCCTTTTTCAATTTGCAGGTCTGCCTAAAATCTTACCATGAAAGATGATTCTCTCGCGCCAAAGCGCATTTCGCAACTGCTCCTCTCCTGGACCGCTTTGTGGTGCGAGATACGAGAATCGAACTCGTGCCTACTGCTTGGGAAGCAGTCATTCTGCCACTAAACTAATCTCGCGTCGCGTTTCGTGTAGAAGTCGAACTTCTACAGCAGATCACAGATCAAAACCAATTGAGCACTTTCTGCCACCATGACGGGGTCGTGGTGGGGGTGGCCGTCGCGGGCGGTACCACCACGATAACCTCTTCTCCTGGGCGCGCAACCCCGAAAGCCGTCCGGATGGCCGCTTCCTGCCCCCGCTCGGTAGAAAACGACGCGAGCGACGACTCAAGCGCAGCCTTGCGGGATTCGAGCGATTGGTACTGACTTTTCACGTCATTCGCCTGAGATACGGCCAGCTGGGCTTTCCCCGCGAGCCCCCAGATAAGCGACAGAAGCCAAAATATCACAAGCAAGAGAATGCCGATGACCGCTCCTTGTCGCCACTGGTTCACGCGCATGACCCACAGTATAACGCATGGCGCGAAGACGCCTTTCCGACCATCAGGCGATCAAGAGTCGGATTGCACCATCTTCATGAAGACTTCTTCGGGAATGGTGACCTTCCCGGTTCCCCGTTCAAGCATCTTTTTCTTTCCGCGCTTCTGCTTATCAAGTAACTTGTTCTTGCGTGTCACGTCACCGCCATAGAGATAACCGGTGACGTCTTTGCGCATCGCAGAGAGCGTCTTTGAGGCGATAATGCGCCCAAGCGCCCGTGCCTGAATCTTGGTGACAAAGAGCTGTTTCGGGAGAGAGGTGTGGAGCTTCTCTACCATCTTTTCTGCATCCTCTTGAACCCGCCGTCGCGCGACTACGCGTGCGAACGCCGGCACTGGCTCTTCGGCGATGAGAATGTCGAGCCGCACCACGTCGGCCGGACGCTCGGGAAGAATCTCGTACGAAAGCGACGCATAGCCCGAAGAGATGTTCTTGAGCGTGTCGAAGAACCCGCGCATGAGCTCTCTGAGCGGCATCTCGACCGTCATCTCGACGCGTCCGTCCTCATACGTCTCGGTGCCGAGCGTCTGTGCCTCGTGCTCATAGAGCAACTGGATGAGCGGCGAGAGCGAGTCGGGCGGGACGATGACAATGACCTTCGCCCAAGGCTCCTCGACCAGCGCAATGTCGCCGTGCTCGGGAAATTTTGCCGGCGTATAGACGACTTCGCGCGCACCTGCTGTCGTCGTCACAACATAAGAAATGGTCGGTATCGTGACAATGAGCGCGAGGCCACCCTCGCGCCGGAGCCGCTCAGTGACGATTTCCAGGTGGAGGAGGCCCAAGAAGCCGCATCGGAAGCCCCTGCCGAGCACGCCGGACGACTCTTCTTCGAACGAAAGCGACGAGTCGGAAAGGCGGAGCCGCTCAAGCGACTGGCGCAAGAGCGGGAGGTCGTCCTGACTCTCGGGGTAGACTGACGCCCAGACCACCGGCCGGGGCCGCTCATAGCCGGCGAGCGGCGGCAACGAGCCTTTCGCCATGCCGATGGTGTCGCCGACCGCAACGACGCCCGGCTCCTTGATGCCGGTCACGATGTAGCCGATCTCTCCCGCTGAAAGAGAATCGGCGGGCGTCTCTTCCGGCGTGAATATCCCGGTCTCAAGCGCGACGAAACCCTTGCCGGCAGCATGGAACAGCAGCGGCTGCCCCTTCTTGAACGTGCCATCAAAGACGCGCAGATACACCGCGACCCCGCGATGCTTGGAATACGAGAAATCGAAGACAAGGCCCCGCGGCTCGTCGCCTGTTGCGGGCGACGAGCCGCGGGGCGGCGGCACCCGCGCCACGATCGCCTCCAGGAGCGCGTCAACGCCCGCACCCGTCTTCCCCGATACGGCGATAACCTCGTCCGGGTTGATCTTGAGGAGTTTCGCGAGCTCAGACGATACCTCGGCGACGCGCGCCGCGGGCGCGTCAATCTTGGAGACGACGGGGATGACGATGCACTCCTGCGCCTGCGCCATCGCGAGCGTCGTGAGCGTCTGTGCCTGCACGCCCTGGGTCGAATCAACAAGCAAAACGACCCCCTCAACCGCTTTCAGGGCGCGTGAGACTTCGTACGAGAAGTCGATGTGCCCGGGTGTGTCGATGAGGTTGAGTACGTACTCCGCGCCGCCTGCGGCGGCGCGGTAGTTCATCCTCACCGGCTGCATCTTGATGGTGATGCCGCGCTCACGCTCAAGGTCCATTCGGTCGAGCACCTGGGCGCGCATCTTACGCTCGGGGATGGCCCCCGTGCGTTCAAGCAGGCGGTCAGCCAGCGTCGACTTGCCATGGTCGACGTGCGCGATGATAGAAAAATTGCGGATGGATTGCGGGTTCATGGCTGGGTTGGTTCTTCGGCGGAAGGCGCGAGGATACCGAGACGCCTCGCATGCGGGCGAAGCAGGCGATTGAGCGCATGCACGACGATGCGGAATTCTTCGTTTTCGGTGAGGTAAAGCGCAAGCGCCGATGCGGCAAGGCCCACGATACCAGCGATGAATCCTTGTGTGAAGACCGACACGAGTGTCGTAAGCGGCGCGATGCCGCCCAGAAGAGTAAGGACCGCGTACGCGGCCACACCCCCGGCGACTGCGGCGATGGAACCATCGATAAGCGGCCGCACGAGCGTGCGCGCGAGGCCAGGAGAGACGCTCCGAAGCGCTCCGAGCGAGAGCAGCGCAAGGAATATCTGTCCGAGCGTCGCGGAGAGTGCAAGGAGCAGGATGGTCGTCTGGGAAACGTCACCGACCTTCAAGAACGAAGCGAGGTGCGCGGAAAGACCGGATGCCGGCATCGAAAGAAACACGAGGGCGAGAATGACCGTGAGCGCGCCGCCGGCGATCTGATAAAAGAGCGGACGCCACGATTGCCGAGCCGCATAGAGCGCGCGCGAGAAGAGGAGTGCCAGCCCCTGCGCCACGAGACCGACCGCGAGGATGGCGAGCAGCGCGGCGGTGAGACGCGTCGCCTGCCAATTGAACGCACCGGTGCCGAGGATGACGCGCACGAGGTGAGCGCGCAATACGGCGATAAGTCCAAGGAATACGACCGACCAGAGGATGATATGTCGCGCGCTCGCCGAGAGGATGCGCGTGAATTCGTCACGCTTGTTGAGTGCTGACGCTTCTGAGAGCGCGGGGAACGCGGCAACCGCATAGGAAGAACCGATGAGGGCGAGCGGGACCGCTTCGAGATTGCCCGCAAGGGTGAAGACGGAAACCGAGCCCGTACCGATGCGTGATGCCATCGCCGTCAGGAAAAGCGCCGTCACCGACCCCATGCCAAGCGCGAGCGATCGTGGGACAGAGTCCCGCACGACCGATGCCATTATCTTCATGCTGGGGATACGGAAGGTCGGCACGACCCGCGCCTGGATGACCACGGGAATGTTTACCGCGAGGTAGGCAATCGCGCCGATGATGACCCCGACGCCGATCCCTGGGAGGCCCCAGAGCGGGTAGAGTACGGTAGCGCCGAAGATGATGCCGAGATTGTAGAGAACCGGCGAAAGGGCGAAGAGCACGAAACGGCGGTGCACCTGCGTCACGCTCGCGAGCACGCCCGAAAGGCCGAGCAGTATCGGCTGCAAGAGGAGCAACCGGGCGAGCAGGATGAACGAGGACTGCTCTGCCGATGCCGATAAATTCGGGTAGAGCATGCCGAGGAATTGCCGCATGCACACCGCAAGCACGATGCTGATGAGACCGCCACCGACAAACAGGAAGGTGGCTGATTCGGAAAGAAGCTGTCGCGTGCTGTCGCGGTCCATCCCCGTGATGCGCGGGATGAGCACATACGCGGAGACGAGCGACGAGACGAGCGCGAAGACCAAGTCCGGCACGCGGAACGCTGCGTAGTAGAGGTCGAGCACTTGCCCCGCCCCGAAAGTGTGCGCAAAGGTCCGGTCGCGCAGGAGCGCGAGACCTTGCGAAGCAAGCGTGAGGGCTGCGAGCAAGTACGCGGCCTGATGCAGGCCGCGTACCGGTGCCGCGATGCGCTCGAAAAGACGTCGAACCATTCGCTTATTCTAACCTACTCCCGCCTTAAAGCGAGGCGGCGGCCTATTTTACAGGTGTCGAAGACGCCGAGAGGAGGTTTGCGGGGAAAGGATTCTTCCCTGCCTCAAGTGCCGCGAGTTGCGGCGCGACTGACGCGGCGTTGTCGCTCGACATCGCGGCGATCGCCTGCACCTGTGCGAGCGCGTCCTTCATATCTCCCTGCTTCGCATACACGGCCGCGAGGAGGTAGCGTGCATTCGCGAACTGCGGGTTCGCCGCAACCGACGCTTCGAGCGCTGAGGCTGCGTTTGCGAAATCGTTCTGAGCTGCATAGAGGACGCCGACCTGGAAGAGGATGTTCGGATTATTCGGTGTGAAGTAGGCGGCCGCGAGAGCTGAGGAGAGCGCGTCCTTCACGTTCCCGTCCTGAACCTCAAGCTGGGACAGGAGGAAGATGGCGGCCGTGTAATCCTGCTTGAGCCCGATAGCCGTCTTAAGGTCATCCTCGGCAGCCTTGGTGTTCTTGTTTGCGATTTCGAGCTGCGCGAGGATGTAGGGAATCTGCGGATTGGTCGGATTGAGCGTCTGCGCCTTCTCGTATGCCGCCTTGGCGCTGTCGTACGCGCCCGAGATGCCGATCGGCACCGCTTGCGCGTAGAGGTTCCCGAGGGCGAGCCAGTTCTGATAATCGGAAGGGTCAAGGTTCGTGGCGGTCAAGGAAGCGTTGATCCCCGCCGAGAGCGCAGATTGATACGCTTGCTGCGCCGCAGCCTTTTCCATGGTTGATGAGGCGGCGACGAGATTGAGGCGCGCGCGCGCAACACTGGCCTGGATCTGGTACGCAGCGGCAGACGGCGCGAAAGAAACCGCACTCTGCGCAGCCTGATCCGCCGCATCAAGATTGCCCGCGGAAAGGGCCTGGGCGCCGCTCGCGACCTCAGTCGTGGCAATATAGTGCTCAACGAGCGCATACGCGGCAACGACCGACGCGAGCAAGAGGATGGTCAGCGTGAATACGATGACGAACCCGAGCCGCGGACTCCGCGAGAACCGGACCCCCCACTGCCGTCCGTCTGCGGCGAAACGCGTCGTCGAGACGAAGAGACCGGCAAAGACGAAGGCGAGGGCAAGAATCACCGTGCTTGGCAAAGCAAAGAGCGCGATAGCAAAGAGGTAGAGCGAACCGACGAAGGAGAGGATCGAGACGTACCGAACGAACGGGTCTTGCGGAGTACGCAGGACGAGCATGCGCAAACCAAGCGCGATGAGAAGACCGAAGAAGACAAGCCAAGCGAGAATCCCCACGACGCCAGTCGTCACAAACGAGGTCGGGATGAAACCGATGCCGGAGGAGAAATCCACATTCCAGAAAACCGTCGCATTCAGGGACGCGTTCCTATACTTCAGCCACTGTACGCCGAACGTGTCTGGACCGGACCCAAAGACGGGTGCGGTGGCGTACGTCTTTTGAGCGACGGTGAGCGTCGACTGCCATGACGGACGGACATTGAGCGTGTTCACATGAAGCGCGTTAGCGAGCGCGCCGCCGAGCGTCCCGCCGATAAGGAAGAAGAGCGAGACCGCGAGCACCGAGAGCGGCAAGACGAGCGAGCGGTTGCCCTCGCCCGCTTCAAGCGGCGCTTCATCCATGACGACGGTCTCGTCGAGGTCGGCATCCGCGGCTTTCGACCCGTGACGCATGATCGCCTCAACGAAGAGCCCGAGCGAAACGAGCGCAAGCAGCACCCACACGAGCGACGCGTTCGCGACGGCAAGCAGGAAGAGCGCCGCAGCGCCCGCTATCACGAGCACGCGGCGCGTACGACCCGTGGGCTCAAGGAATCGGAGCGAAAGGAGAACCGCGATGACGCCGAGCCCGAGAAGCGACGCGAGATCGCCGAAAGAACCGACGATCGAGAAAGCGGGAGAAATGGTGCTTGGAATAAATTGTCCCACGACGACGACAAACGTCTCAAAGAGGGCGATAGCGCCGAACACGAAGGCACCGACACGCAGGAACGAACGGTAGTGCGACGCATTCCGGAGTGCGAGCGCCGTGAGCGTGCCGAGAAGCGCCACGACGAGCATGAAGCCGAGCGTGTCTGGCTCAAGCGCCGCCCCCCAGAGCGCGCTTACAAACGGCACTCCTGAAAA